>NZ_CP030117.1:4372500-4672500 GCF_001039275.2 Brevibacillus brevis | reverse complement strand
GTGCCAGTCCCCAAATATCTTGGCTGACAATGGTGCCGCTTCCTTGTATGCGCTCGATCATGCCTGCTGCTTGCAGCTCATCGTACGCCGCGACGACAGTGGAACGATTGACGTTCAGTTCTTTGGCCAGCGTGCGTTCCGAGGGCAAATAGCTGCCAGGACCGAATTCACCGCTGCTGATTCTTTGCTCGATTTGCTCTGCTATTTGTTTATATAAGGGCTTTGTAGCCACAGAAGATATGCCATCCATCACGAATCCCGCTTTCTACATTTATCCATTTATTATATCATGACATTCCGATCTTTCATTTTTGTCTGGGTCAGGTAAAATAGATGAGATGGAAGGAGAGATGGACGATGAAACAATACCTGGATTTGTGCCAGCGCATTTTAGATGAGGGTGTCACAAAAGAGGATCGGACAGGCACCGGAACGACCAGTGTTTTTGGGCATCAGATGCGTTTTGACTTAAGTGAAGGCTTTCCCATGGTCACGACGAAAAAGCTGCATATGAAATCGATCATCCACGAATTGCTCTGGTTTTTATCAGGCGATACCAATGTCCGCTACTTGCAGGAAAACGGCGTGCGGATCTGGAACGAATGGGCCGATGAAAACGGAGATTTGGGCCCGGTATACGGAAGCCAATGGCGTTCCTTTACTGGACGCGACGGCAAAACAGTGGACCAGATTCAATGGGTCATTGATGAGATCAAGCGCAATCCAGACTCTCGCCGCTTGATTGTTAGCGCGTGGAATCCGGCTGAATTGGATAAAATGGCATTGCCGCCTTGTCACCTGTTGTTCCAGTTTTACGTAGCCAATGGCAAGTTGTCCTGCCAGTTGTATCAGCGCAGTGGCGACACGTTTTTGGGTGTACCGTTTAATATCGCTTCCTACGCTTTGTTGACGCATATGGTGGCGCATGTCACCGGGCTGGAAGTGGGCGATTTTGTTCATACGATCGGAGATGCTCATCTGTATCTCAACCATATCGAGCAGGTCAAGCTACAGCTCACTCGCGAGCCGAAACCACTGCCGAAGCTCGTACTCAATCCAGAGGTTACCTCGATTTTTGATTTCAAATACGAAGATATTGAAATCATCGGCTACGAATCCCACCCGCACATCAAAGGTGAGGTGGCCGTATGATCAGCCTAATTGTTGCCTATGCCCGCAACCAAGTCATCGGAAAAGATGGCGACATGCCGTGGCACTTACCTGCCGACTTGAAAAATGTGAAGGAATTAACGACAGGCAAAACGATTGTAATGGGACGTAAAACGTTCGAATCGATCGGCAAGCCGCTGCCTAACCGAAAGAATGTCGTCCTTACACGCAGCCAGGACTTTCACCCAGAAGGTGTAGATGTTGTCCATACGAAGGAAGAAGTGCTCGCAATGGGCGATGTCATCATCTTTGGAGGCGCGGAAATTTATCGCCAGTTCCTCGATGTCGTTGATCGTCTGTATATTACGGAGATCGATTTGGAAACAGAGGGCGATACGTTTTTCCCGGCTTGGAATCGCGACGCTTACAGCTTGGTGGACAAGCGTGAGGGTATCGTGGATGAGAAGAACGTTCATCCGCATGCGTTTTACGTGTATGAGCGAAAAAATAGTTGATAATCGAGAATGCCTCGTTGCTGAGGCATTTTTTTGTTCTTTTTTTACCTCTTCTACTAGGTCATTCGTCATGTGAATACTCGACATATGTATGGAGCCAAACGCATATATAACGATAGAAAATAGCAGGGACGAACCCAAGGGAGGTGATCGGGATGAAGGTAGACTTTCACGTCCATCTGGAGGAAGGGCCGTATTCACTGGACTGGTTGCTCAAGCAAGCGGAATCATTGCGCCCCCTCGTGGAGCATGCCGAAGTAAAGGGGAGCCGAAAATGGGCAAGTATGCTGACCAATGGGTTGGCAGAACGCCTGCAACAAGGCCCGTATTCACGAGATTGGCTTGAATTGTATCGATTACGTGCCAAACAGGCGGGGATTCAGCAAGTATGCGTGGTCGAGCACTTATATCGTTTTCTTGAGTATCGGTCGTACTACGAGCAGCATGTGCATATCGGTTCTGATCGCTTGGGGATTGCGCAGCGCAAATGGCTGAGTCAGGTCGCAAACGACTCTCTGGACAGCTTTGTTGTTTTCCTGCAAAAAGAGCGGCTTCGTTGGGCGGAGGATGGAATTGAGCTGCGTGTCGGGATTGAACTGGATTATTTTTCAGGTGGAGAAGAGACACTGCGGCATGTCATCAATCAATATCCTTGGGATGTGTGCATTGGGGCTGTGCATTTTCTGGAAGGCTGGGGCTATTCGATCCAGGATGCACGAGAACGCTTTGGAAGACAGGAGCTAATCGGATTGTACAGCCTTTATTTTGATAAGCTGGAGCAGGCGATCGAATCGCAATTATTCGATGTGATTGCCCATATCGATGGCATCAAAGCGTTTGGTGTGCGACCAGATGAAACTGCCCTATTGCCGTATTATCAGCGTGTGGCCCGAGCTCTTGGACGCAGGCGTATTGCAACGGAAATCAATACAGGCTACGGTCTGGCGAGTCAGCTCCGGGAATTTTCGCCCAGCTATCGTTTTCTGGAAATTTTGTTCCAGAATGAGGTGCCCATCACCTTGGCGTCTAGCGCTACTGCCCCTGATCAAGTCGGTCAGCAGTTGGACGAGGCTCGAGTGCAGTTGAAGCGGGTAGGCTATACGAGCTTTGCGGTTTTTGAGAAGAGAAAACGCAGCATGCTCGCTCTGGATTAGTCAAGCTCCCCTTTTGGCCCATGATTCTGCTATGATGGGAGAAGAATGGTGCATCCAGGGGGAGGAGTAATAACCATGGCCTTGCAGGATCAATTAAAAGAGCTACTCAAGCAGATGGAGCCGCAAATCATTAGCTGGAGGCGTCATCTGCACCAGCATCCCGAGCTTTCCTTTCAAGAGGAGAAGACTCCAGCTCTCATTGCCGAAATATTGAGAGGACTTCACTTTGATGAGGTTCGCACAGGTGTGGGGGGGAGAGGAGTTATCGGCGTTTTGCGCGGAGGGCGCCCGGGTAAGGTCGTCGCGTTGCGTGCGGATTTTGACGCACTGCCGATTCAAGATCAAAAAGAAGTGCCGTATAAATCTACTGTCCCTGGTGTCATGCATGCGTGTGGTCATGATGCGCACACTTCCCAGCTTTTAGGACTCGCTTCTGTTTTGGCAGCACATCGTGAGCAGTTTGCCGGTGAAATTCGCTTTGTCTTTCAGCATGCGGAAGAGGAAAATCCGGGCGGAGCTACCCAAATGGTTCAGGATGGTGCTGTAGATGGCGTCGATGCGATCTTTGGCGTTCATCTCTGGTCGATGTTCCCTGTGGGGAAGGTGTACATTAGTGCAGGTCCGCTCATGGCGAATACGGACGACTTTTCCATCGAGATCAAAGGAAAAGGGGGACACGGTGCTGTTCCAGAAGAAACCGTTGACTCTATTGTGATCGGTTCACAAATCGTCGGTCATCTCCAAACGATTGCCAGCCGCAACGTTAGCCCGTTAGAAAGTGTGGTCGTGACGGTGGGGACGTTCCACGGCGGAGACAGTACGAACATCATTGCAGATAGCTGTCGTTTAACAGGGACTGTCCGCTCCTTTTTGCCAGACGTCCGCGATCGTGCGGAGCAGCGCCTGACAGAAATTGCGGAGGGGACGGCTGCCATGATGGGAGGAAGCGCTACAGTTGTCTACGAGCGAGGGTATCCAGCCGTCATTAACCATGAAAAGGAAACAGCGATCGCACAGGAAGCAGCCATTGCAACATTTGGAGCTGGCCGTGTGGAATCGATGAAGCCGTTGATGGGGGGCGAGGACTTTTCGTACTACTTGGAAAAGGTGCCCGGCGCTTACTTGTTCGTTGGGGCAGGCAATCCGGAAAAACTGGCGACATATCCCCACCATCATCCCCGTTTTGATATCGACGAGGATGCCATGCTGATCGCAGGCGAGCTCTTGGGACGAACAGCGCTCCACTATTTGGAAACACAGCAACGATAAGAACATTCATGAAAGATGCGCTTTTGCCTACATAGGACAAAGGCGCTTTTTTTTGCTTTCAACCATAAGCTATACGAGGCTAGCTAGAAAATCGAACAAGGGAGGGAGTGGCCTTTCGGTGAGAAAACGGATAGGCGTACTGACCTACCGAAGAGAATCAGGTTTTGTCGAGCCTGGCTATTTGCGAAGGCTGGTTGAGGCAGGGAGAGAAATGGGGGCAGAGGTTTTTTTATTTAGCCCACAAGATGTCCATTTTGAAGAAAAGCGGATTAACGGTTATGTACCAGATGGCACGAAGTGGAGACGAAAGCGTTTTGCCTGGCCCGACATCGTCATCGATCGTTATCGCTACTATCCATTGCCCAAGCATCGTGCCTATTTGCCATTTCGCAAGCAAAACTGGTTCCGTTATGCGAATAACCGCTTTTCGAACAAATATGTCGTTCATCAGATTTTGATACAAGATCCAGAGCTACAGCGGTGGCTTCCCGAAACACTCCCCTACGACAGAAAAACGCTTGCCACGATGCTTGCCGATCATCGTCTGGTTTATCTCAAGCCAACAAACGGCACAGGCGGCAGAAGCATACTGCGTGTGGAGAAACGAGCAGGTCGTTACCTTTTGCATGGCAGGACCAAGCAGCAAGCCAAAAGCTGCGAAAAAATGGCGACGCTCACAGAGGTGTGCGAGCGGCTGGAGCATTGGATGAAGAATGAGAAGAGCGGAAACGAGCAGTTTTTTCTTCAACAGGGGCTGCGGTTGTCACTGGTTCCCAAGCGAACAGTAGATGCTCGCCTGCTCGTGCAAAAGGACGGGAAGGGGCAGTGGTGTTTGACCGGGATGGGTATTCGCGTTGGGCCAATGCAATCGTCCACCTCGAATTTGCATGGAGGGGGAACCGCTTTGCCTGCTGTTTCCTTTTTGGTCAAACGATTTGGTCCGGAAATGGCGGAGCGGATTGTACTGGAATGCAAGGAGCTCGCGATCAAGACTGTCACACGCATTGAAGAGCATTTTGGCCTGATGATGGAGTTTGGTTTTGACTTGGGGATTGATGTTAACGGGAAGGTTTGGATTATTGAAATCAATCCGAAGCCAGGCAGAGAAATTTTCAAGCAGATACGTCAGCACAAGCGATATGCGACGGCGGTTCGACGACCGTTGGAGTACGCGTTGTATCTTATTAATAAAAACAGCGCAGTTAACTAAAGGGGATCTTCCAAAGAGGAAGGTCTTTTTTTTGGCATTTTCGTTTCTTTTAAGAGGGGGACACGGCATAATAATAAAAAAATGCACAAGAGGTGAAACGCTCATGCAAAAGCAATCCTTTTCCATCGAACTCGACGAGGAGTTGACGCTACGAGGAGACATTCATACGGAGGAAGCGGCAGGCTTGGCACAGCCACTACTGCTGTTTTGCCATGGTTTTAAAGGCTTCAAGGATTGGGGAAGTTTTCCCTACGTAGCCGATGAGCTGGCCAAGCAAGGCATCACCACGATTCGCTTTAATTTTAGCTGCAATGGCGTAGGGGAGAGCTTGACGGAGTTCGACGAGCTGGAGAAATTCGGGCGCAATACGTATGCGCGTGAACTGGCTGATTTGCAAGCGTTGACGGAACGGATTTTGTCAGGCGAACTTCCTGTACCCGATTATGTGGACAAAACGAAGCTGTACGTATTGGGACACAGCAAGGGCGGCGGTGACGCGATTCTATTCGGAGCAAACAACCCGCATGTGGCAGGGATTGTGACCTGGAACGGAATCGCTCATGTCGATTTGTTTGACGAGAAGCTGCGCCAGCAAATAGAAGAGACGGGCGTGGGCTACATAGCGAATGCGCGGACTGGTCAAGACATGCCAATCACGAGAGCCGTGATCGAGGACGTGGACACCAATCGCCAGAAATACGATATTCTGGAACTTGTTTCTGCGATGGATCAACCACTGTGCATCATCACAGGAGAAAAAGATTATGTCCGTCTGGTAGAGGGTGCAAAAAGAATTCATCAGGCTGCCAAAAATAGCGAGCTGCACTGGATAGAAGGCGGAGATCATACATTTAACACGCGTCATCCGTTTGCAGGTACATCGGCTCCACTGGAAGTAGCGATCAAGCAAACAGTCGCATTTGTCCGCACCCCACGGACATAGAAAAAACCTCTATTTTCCTGCGTTTTCAATCCATTTGGGCTGTGGTATACTGGGAATCGTCTAACGGTTAGAAAGATGTGATTATTCAGAAAAATAACAGAACAGGTGGAGAAGAAACATGAATAGCAAGGTGTATCTGTATGATACGACCCTGCGAGATGGTACGCAGGGAGAGGGGATCAGCCTGTCGGTAGAAGACAAGATAAAGATCGCACTGCGGCTGGACCAATTTGGCATTGATTTTATTGAAGGTGGTTGGCCGGGCAGCAATCCAAAGGACATGGCTTTTTTTGAGCGTATCCGGGAGATTTCGTTGCAGCACGCTAAGGTAACGGCTTTTGGCAGTACCTGTAGACCAAATGTAGCTGCTTCCGATGATGACAATCTGCAAGCGTTGATCTTAAGCGGAGCCTCGGCAGCGGCGATCTTCGGGAAATCATGGGACTTGCACGTGACGGATGCTCTTAAGACGACATTGGAAGAAAACGTGCGCATGGTCGCTGATTCGGTCGCATTTTTAAAAGAAAACGGACTGACTACTCTCTTTTTGGCAGAGCATTTCTTCGATGGCTACAAGGCGAATCCGCGTTACGCATTGCGAGTGCTGGAAGCGGCAGAAGAAGCTGGAGCTGACTGGATCGTTCTCTGTGATACAAATGGCGGGACACTGCCGCATGAAGTCTATGATATTGTCAAAACGACTGTGGGCCATCTGCGGACGCCTGTAGGCATTCATCCGCATAATGACAGCGGAGTGGCAGTTGCCAATGCACTAGCTGCGATTCAGGCGGGCGCACAGCAAGTACAAGGAACCATTAACGGCATCGGTGAGCGCTGTGGAAACGTCAACCTGATCTCAGTCGTTCCGAATTTGCAGCTCAAGCTGGGCTATCACTGTGTGAGCACTGATCAATTGCAGGAGTTGACACAGCTGTCTCGCTATGTAGCGGAAATTGCCAACATGACGATGCCGAACAACCAGCCGTTTGTCGGGTATAGTGCTTTTGCTCACAAGGGTGGTATTCACGTAAGCGCCGTTATGCGCGATCCGAAAACGTACGAGCACATCGAGCCGGAAAACATCGGCAACAAACGTCGCGTACTCGTCTCAGAGCTCGCTGGGCAAAGCAATTTGCTCGCCAAAATGGAAGAGCTGGAGATCGATCTGTCGCTGGATCGGGAAAAGGCGAGAGAAATCATTACACACATCAAAGAGCGCGAATTCCAAGGCTATCAATACGAAGGAGCAGAGGCTTCGCTAACGCTGATGCTGCTGGAAGCCTCCGGCAAGCTGAAAAACCTGTTCAAGCTGGACTCCTTCAAAATCATGCTGGAAAAGGCAGCCGTCCAATCAATCACGTCGGAGGCGACTGTGAAGCTGCGTGTGAACGGGGAATCTGTCCATACAGCCGCAGATGGCAACGGTCCGGTGAACGCACTGGACAATGCGATGCGAAAAGCATTGGAAGGCTACTACCCGTGCATTGCAAAAATGCAGCTAGAAGATTACAAGGTGCGTGTCTTGGATGAAAACGGCGCGACTGCCGCAAAAGTACGTGTCCTAATCGAATCCTCGAGCAACGGCGAAAAGTGGAGCACAGTAGGCGTCTCCACCAACGTCATCGAGGCGAGCTGGGAAGCGCTGGCAGACAGTATCCGTTACTTGCTGTGGAAAGAAGGCTGTGAGGAGGTCGGAAGCCTTGCTTCCTCGGGGACGCGCGTAGGGATTGTGAATCATTAATAAAAAGACCAGCCCGAGCATTTGCCGTTGGGCTGGTTTTCTTTGGTATACAAGGTTTAGAAAATAACGATGAACAAACAAAGCTGGTGAGAAGAAAAAGCACAGGGCTCGCAGACCTTGACAACGCCTACCCAGTCGGAACTTCAAAAAGGGGACCACGCTTGTCGAACACTTCTTCCTCGAGAACCTTCCGCCCGTAGGGTGGCTTTGGCTCGACGGTCCCCTTTTTGAAGTGGAGACGGCCAGTCAATCCCCCATGCAGGCGTGTCAGAGTCGAAGAGAACTGTGCTTTTTCTTTTCCTCCACTATGTTGACTCAAACCAGAAAAACCTTCGGTCACGGTTGTGCAGAAGAAACCGGACGATCAATCAGTTGCCGCAGCTTCGTTTCCGTGGCAGAATTCGGGTCAGGCGTGTAAATGCTGCACCGCAAATCCGCATTCCCGGAAACTTGCAGTGAAGTCAGATGAAAGAGCATTTTCCCTGCCTTTGCATGACGGAATTCCAGTAAAACCTCCGGGGCTGAGCTGACGCGGCTTTGCTCCCACAGGTCGTGAAAGTCGGGATGAACCTGCCGCATCTCGCTTAAAAACTGCTCGTACCATTCGTCCTCTACATACTGACCGTAATTGGCACGAAAAATCGCAAGAAAGCCGCTGACGAAATGCTCCCAGTTAACGGCCAGCCGTCGTAATTCCTTTCGCGTAAACACAAGACGGATCAAATTCCGCTCTTCGTAAGGGATTTGTTCAAAATCGAGAAAGACATGTGCGGCTGCCTCGTTCCAGCCGACAATATGACTGCGCCGATCTGTAATGATGGCTGGACACGAGCGCAATTCTTTCAAGATTCTTTTCAGGGCCGGATTGATCTGCGGCGGTTCATCTTTTTGCACGTCTTGCCCGACTCCCGTGCCTGTCTCCAGTGCCAGCGCATACAAATATTTTCGCTCATCGACGGTAAGCTGCAAGGCTCTCGCTACTGCGTCCAGAACAGAAGGCGAGACCTTGATGTCGCGGCCTTGTTCCAGCCATGTATACCAGGTGGAGCTAACCCCCGCGAGCTGTGCAACTTCTTCTCTTCGCAGTCCAGGGGTTCTTCTGCGCGTCCCGGGAGCCAGTCCAACCGATTGTGGCAGGATTTTGGCCCGCTGTGCTTTCAAAAAAGTAGACAGTGCCTGCAAACGCGTTTGCTGATTCATGGTACACTCTCCATTTCCTCAACTGGTTCAGTTTGTTAGACTAGTACTCATTATACTAGGATAAACAACAACTTGTAATAGGATAACCCATGTGACAAGATGATCTCCATAAGGCACTCGAATTGGAGGCTTACTATGGAAAAAGTCGTTGTTACAGGTATGGGTGTGATCTCCCCGGTAGGGAATACAGTGAATCAGTTTTGGAACAGTCTCGTGGAAGGGAAGTCTGGTATCTCACCTATTGATACTTTTGATACAGCACGCTATAAAACGAAAATCGCAGGTTTGGTGCGAGATTTTGATCCGGAGGAGCGTTTTGGGCGCAAAGAAGCGCGGCGAATGGATCGCTTTTGCCAGTTCGCTCTTGCTGCTGTAGAAGAAGCGCTAGAGGATGCAGAGCTTCGGTTGGACGAGTTGGACCGCGAGCGAATCGGGGTATATGTAGGCTCTGGCATTGGTGGGGTAAAGACACTGCTTGAGCAGCATGATGTCCTGCGTGAGCGAGGGCCTGAGAGGATCAGCCCGACGCTGGTTCCCATGCTCATCTCCAACATGGCAGCAGCGATGATCAGCATCAAGTACGGTCTGTACGGGCCGACGATGTCCCCTGTTACTGCTTGCTCGATTGGAAATACGTCTATCGGAGAGGCTTTCCGGCTCATTCGGGCGGGCGCGGCGGATGTCGTCATCGCAGGAGGGTCTGAGGCCGCAGTGACGGATATATCTCTCGCCAGCTTTAGCAATGCGACGGCATTGTCCACGAGAAATGATGATCCAGCAGGAGCGAGTCGTCCATTTGATGCAAAGCGGGATGGGTTTGTCATGGCAGAGGGTGCCGGGATTGTGATATTGGAATCAGAATCACACGCCAAGAAAAGAAACGCCCGGATGTATGCCGAGGTGATTGGCTATGGGGCAAGCTCAGATGCCTATCATATGGTGGCGACACATCCAGAAGGAATCGGTCCCTACCGTGCGATGAAATGGGCTCTCCAGGAAGCAGGGGTGCAAACGACAGACGTCGATGTCATCAGTGCGCACGCGACCAGTACAGAAATCGGAGACCGTTCCGAGACATTGGCAATCAAAAAGCTGTTTGGCGAGCATGCGTATCGTGTACCGGTCACTGCCAACAAATCGATGACCGGTCATATGTTTGGTGCAGCAGGGGGGGCGGAGGCGATCGCCCTGATTAAGAGCTTGCAGGAAGGAATCATTCCCCCGACGATCAATCAGGAGGAGCAAGACCCGGACTGCGATCTGGACTATGTGCCAAATACAGCACGCAAAGCCAAGCTCGACATCGGCATGTCCAATTCCTTTGGCTTTGGCGGTCATAACGCAGTCATCGTATTGAAAAAAGTGTAACGGATAGAGCCTGTTTCCGTAGTCTCCGGTAGACTATGAGAGCAGGCTTTTTTCATTTCGGAAAAATTGTGAAACGTTTTACAGTCCTGATTTCTCTAACTGGGGAGAAAAGGAGGGGAACAGATTGAACAAAAAGCTTGGTCTCGTTGCACGCGCCAAGGCTGGTGATTCAGAGGCATTCCAAATGCTCATGCATCAGGAAAAAGCAAATCTGTACAAGATGGCTTTCGTGTACACGCGAAACGAAGAGGATGCGCTGGAGGTTTTTCAGGAAACGGTCTATAAGGCTTTGATCTCCATTCCAACCGTAAAGGACGATCAATATTTTACGACATGGCTGACGCGAATTTTGATCAACACGGCGATTGCCTATTTGGCTAAAAAGCGAAAGGTAATTTCGCTGAGTAAAGACATGATCGAAAATATGCGAGATACAGAAGGTGTAAGGCTGGAAGAACGAATCGACCTTTTGGAAGCAATGGAAGAGCTCGAAGAAAAGTATGTAACGGTTCTCTTGCTGCGATTTTATAAAGACTATTCTGTGAAGCAAATTGCAGCCTTGCTAGATTGCCCGGAAGGTACCGTGAAAACGAACATACACAGAGGTCTAACTGTATTAAGGAAGAAGCTGAAAGGGGAGTATTTCAATGAGAGAAAAAAATCATGCCTATAAAGAGCAAGTAGATCGCATTCCGGTCCCTACAGAGAAGCTGGACGACATTATCACCAAAACGGTTCGAGAAGCATCGCCACAAAGAAAACGCCTAAATAAAAGGAAGCTGGTGTACAGTACAGGGGCTGCAGTTGTTGCTGTAGGTATCTTGTTTAGCTCAGCGACTGTCTCACCAGCGATGGCGAACCTCGTCTCCAAGGTGCCTTTGATCGGATCGATATTCGCTACTTACGGTGACAGCGGATTGAAGCAAGCGAGTGAAAAAGGTTTAACGACTGTCATCGGCGAGTCGCAGGACGTGGGCGGCAATGCGATTACCGTCAATGAAGTCTACTATGATGGGACACGCTTTACGATTGGTTACACATTAGAAACGAAGGAGGCAGTCGGAGAGCATTATTTAGGCTCCTCACCAGATTTGACAGTGAACGGGGAAGCGTTTGGATACGCAGGAAGCAGCAAGCAAACACAAATCACTCCGACGCTTGCGACCGGAATTGTCGATATCGACGCAATTAATGGCTTGCCTCAGGAATTCAAGCTAGGGCTGAGCTTCCAGGGGGAGGACGGCAAGAAGTGGAGCTTCTCCCTACCAATCAGTGAACGTACAGATACGAAACGCATTCCGATTAATCACCAGCAACAAGCTGGAGGCATTAACCTGAGCGTTTCCGATGTCACAATGGGTCCAGCAGGGCTGGTTGTGAGTTTCCAGGCAGTAACCGAGGAAATTGGGTATTTATCGAGCTATTTGGAATTCAAGGTGGTTGATGAAAAAGGGAACGAGCTGGGAGCGTACTCAGGCGGCAGCCAAGGTAAAAAGTCCGACGGCAAAGAGTTTCTCACGGGTACAAGACGTTACGACCCGGTCACAGCGGATGTAAAAGAATTAACGATCACGCCATATATGTCATTGCCTACGAACGGTGGCGGTGTCGAAATAGATGGCGAAGGAAAAGAAACACTGATCCCATCGGCAATCGAGACGATACAAAAGCATGGAAAGAACATCAAGTTCAATACGTTTACAATTTCCTTGCAAAAATAAAACCACACAAAAAAGCGTCACTCCACGTACTGGAGCGACGCTTCTTTACTTGATCAGGGCAAAAACTAGGATTGCTTTCTCATCGCACCCAGCTCTTCAACGATGGCGGTCATTTCATTGATGCCAAACGCCGCTTTTTTCTGCACCATATTGTACAGGTACAGCAAATCCTCGTAATGAACGAGATCGAAATCCTCCGGGCGCATCACAGCCGTATTCGCCATGTTCAGCTTTGCTTTGATGCCCTCAATGATAATGGCCAAGTTTTCTACTGTCGGTTGATTAAGGTCAGCCATACTTACTCTCTCCTCTCTACAAAGCTGGTATTTATTTCGTCAGTTGCCCACGTGTGACGCCCAACTGGTTCGTTGCCTTCAGGGTACGCCATACGTGTGTACCGCTAACTTCTCCACGTAATGCCTTGCGATACAGACTGATTACTTCTTTCACGCGCTCTGGCTCTTCTTCCAAAAACTCGATGCGGTAGCTACCGACATTCAGAGAGCGGAACTCACTCAAGTACTCAGCACCGGACTGGTCAATCGCGTTATAAACAGTATTGCGGCAACCGGTATCCACACGTACAGGGTGAGAGAAACCGACGCGGTCTTTCAAAGAAATGCGGGAGGTCTCACATGGAGTTCCGCAGTTTGTATGATCAGTACCTTCACTCATGAATGTGCAGTATACGCAGTGCTCGGTGTGGAACATCGGCATGTGCTGATGGATGACCAGCTCCATGTTCGCAGCGTTTGAGCGGCTGAGTAGATCGACCATCTGCTGGATGTTCAGATCGTACGATGGCGTTACGCGCTCAAGACCTGTTGCAAGGAACAGCTCAACTGCCTTGTGGTTCGCGACATTCAAGGAGAAATCGCCAATCAGCGGAATGTCGATTTCATCACGACGGGACAAGTAGTAATAGAGTGCTCCCGTATTGCGCACCAGAATAGCATCTGGCTTGCTTTTTGCGATCAGGGCAAGGACACCGTTTTCATCTGGCATATGAATGCGCATCGTAGCAATCCCGATCTTTTTCCCGTACTTATGAGCCAGCTTGACACCCTCTGGATACTGCTTGACGAATTCAAAGTCAGCGTAGAGGAAGTCCACATCTGTTTGCGCAGCTGCTTCCAATTGCTCAAGCGAGCGGCACAGCGCTGTCAGGAGCGGCTTTTCCACTGGTTTTCTCGTTGGTACGTCCGCGTATACATTGATATCGTGATGATGGTAAATCGGCGGCTTGGAACGCAGGAACACGAGCTGCTCGACTGCGTCACGGCGCATCCGGTTCAACTCACTGACAGGTACGATGAGATCCCCTTCGAGATCGACAGTCAGGTCGTGAGCTTCCAGGTGGAAAATAGTTCCGCCCAGACGGCTGAGTTGATCGTGCAGCAATTCCTTCGTCAGAGGACGCTTCAAAGCAGTCTCCAGCAGTACCTCGGAAGGAACACTGACAGCGTGATTTGCCTGTTTATCCACCCAAGTGACGCTGAGCTTTTCACCCAGCTTTCCGCTTACGTGAACGGACAGCGGGAAAGTGCGATAAGGCTTTTCTGTCTCAAACGTTTTGCGCAGGCGACGATCCAGCTCAGGATCGCTCGTCTTCCATACGCGGTCCCCGACATGGAGACGCTTCAGATTCACGTCATTGCGTCCCATGACGATTTCGTACAGGCCTTTGGAAACTTCGCCTTCTACTTTTTTACTGCGGCTCAAAATATCGTAGATGCGACCGCCTTCTTCTTTTTGAGTGGGGTCACCCGCGTCGAACACGATTCCGTCTCCGCGTTTGACAGGAGCAGTGATGTCCACCAGTACGCCGGTAGGAAGCAGTTTTTTTACGGTTCCCAAAAACACACCGCGGCTTTTCGGGAACGAACCATCTACGAGCTGCTTGTTGTTTGTCCCGGTCAAAAATCCGTGTGTAAACCCGCGAGAGAAGCTTTGTTGCAGCTCGCGAACTTCTACCTCGGATGGTCCCGTATCTTGTCCGGCAAAATAACGCTCGATGGCGGCATTGTATTTGCTCACAACGTTTGCCACGTATTCAGGTGTTTTCAGGCGGCCTTCAATTTTAAAGGAAGTCACGCCAGCCTCGATCAGCTCAGGAACCAAATCGATAGCAGCCAAGTCCTTCGGGGACAGCACGTAAGCGATATTCCCCATTTCCTTCTGCACACCGTCTACCATCAGATCATACGGTAAACGACAGGCTTGGGCACACTCCCCGCGGTTTGCCGAGCGTCCACCCCACATTTCCGAGGTCAGACATTGTCCGGAATAAGAAACGCACAAGGCACCGTGGACGAATACTTCCATTGGCAGCTTTGCTTTTTCTCCGATTTTTTTGATCTCTTTTAATGAATTTTCACGACCGAGTACGACGCGTTCCATATCAAACGGCTTCGTGAACTCCACCGCTTCTGGCGAAGTGATCGTCATTTGTGTAGAGCCGTGAATCGGGAAGTCTGGAGAAATCTCGCGGATCATCTTTACAAGACCGAGGTCTTGAACGATCACAGCGTCTACTCCAGCGTGAATACAGGCGTCTATCAGCTCGCGTGCATCCTCTAGTTCATTTTCAAATACGAGAATATTAAAGGTAAGGAAGCCCTTTACCCCGTACATGTGCAAATAAGCCATAATCTCAGGCAGTTCTGCCATTTGGAAGTTCTCAGCACGAGCACGCGCGTTGAACTTTTCTACCCCAAAAAAGATGGCATTGGCTCCGTTGGCCACGGCTGCCTTCAAACAATCCCAGTTACCAGCAGGTGCCAATAGCTCGATATCTTCACGCTTTATACCATTTCGCATGTGTATGTCATTACCTCCAAGGTCTTCAAACAAGCTCTTCTTCATCATAGGGAAATGTGCTGGTCACCGCAACAAAAACATCCTTTCTGCCAGATGTTGAAAATGTGCCTTCCAGAAAGACACCTGTGATGTTATTCTGTAAGAAAAATCGAAATATTCTAAGAGCCAGGGGAACCGATATATGTTAATCATCAAAGACATTTTGCTACAGTTACTGTTCGTTATCGTCCCTGTTTTGCTGTATAGAAATGTTTGGCTGGGGCGATCAACCTCGAACAAGATGAGCGTCAAGTCATCCATGGTTATCGTTTGTAGCTCGATCAGTGTCATTTTTGCCATGAGCTTTCCAGTACAACTCAGTAATGGTATGGAGTACGATTTACGCTCGATACCGATCATTATTACCATTTTATACGCCGGGTATATCCCGGGTATTTTGACGATTTTGGTGATGTTTGTCGTAAGGATCGTTTTGGGTGGCGATGGCGTTCTCATAACGATTCTTGGAGCGATGGTCTACGCGATCATACCGTTTTTGTTGGTCACTCGTTGGTATGGCTACTCTTTGCGAAAAAAACTAGCGGTCGTTCTCTTGATCGGCTGCTTGAAGCAGCTATCCATCATCGGTGGGGGGATGGTTGTTTTGATCTGGAAAGGGTTCTCGTTGTCCATCATTAACGATTATTTGGAGCCGCTAGTGGAAATCGGCTACCTCGCTTTGATCGTACAAGGTGGAGCCGTTTATTTCATCGAGTTTATTCGAGAATCTCATATTATCCGCAAGCAGGTCGAACGCTCGGAAAAGCTGAACCTGATCAGTGAGCTGGCCGCTAGTGTTGCCCATGAAGTGCGCAACCCACTCACAGTGGTACGAGGCTTTGTCCAATTGTTGCGTGAGGAGACGAATCCGAAAAACATTGAATACATCCGATTGGTTCTAAATGAACTCGATCGGGCTGAATTTATCATTTCCGACTATTTAAATCTGGCCAAGCCTCATTCTGAGACGCTGGAGCGACTGGAGATTGCGCATACCGTGAAAGAAGTGACCGCCATCATGTCCTCTTACAGCGTCATGAACCGAGTGGAAATCGCCTGTGAGACCGAACCGGGCTTATTCGTTGAGAGCAACGCCGTTAAGCTCAAGCAAGCATTGATGAATCTGATGAAAAACGGCATCGAATCGATGGGACAAGGTGGCGTACTGCACGTCACCGTACAAGCAGCCGGGAACTATCATGAGATTTCCATCAAGGATGAGGGAGAGGGGATGACGCCGGAGCAGATTGAACAGATTGGGTTGCCTTTTTATTCTACAAAGGAAAAAGGGACAGGTCTCGGTTTGATGGTAACCTGCCGGATCATCGAGGCGATGCAAGGGACGATCCACTTTCAGAGTGAACACGGGCACGGAACGCAGGTGACGATTCAACTGCCTGCTGTGTATACGACCGAAAAAGGAGGCGAACATGGACAAAGAACAAGAGGTGTGGGAGCGACTCTTTCATGAGTTGGCTGTCATCAGAAGTGAATTAAAAGCGTTCAAGCTCGAGACACGTGCAGAGCTCTACCAAATCAAAAGCGAGCTGAAAGAATGGCAGCAGCGTGAAGAACAGCGAAGGCTCCCGAACGAAGGGGAATAAACCATGCAACGTTACGTAACCCGATGGTGGCAAAAAACAGGAAAAGCTGTTTTCGCAGCAGGCTTTGCTTTAGCGCTTGCTGCATGCGGACAACCACAGGAAGCAGCAAAGCCTGCCACACAACCAACGACAGAAGCTACACCGGCTAGTGCATCTGGGCAATCCGAACAAATACTCAGACTGAATAACTTTACAGAACCGCTTTCTCTTCATCCCGGACTCATTTCGGATGTTTGGTCATCCAATGTTATTTTTCAGACGTTTGAGGGGCTGACTCGCATTGACGACAAGGGCGTTCCACAGCCCGCCATGGCACAGGAAATCAAGGCATCAGATGATTTGCTGACGTACACCTTCACGATTCGCGACAAAGCGAAGTGGTCGAACGGCGATCCCGTGACCGCGCACGATTTTGAAAACGCCTGGAAATGGGCACTCGATTCCAAAAACGGTTCCCAGTATGCCTATCAGCTGTTTTATGTAAAAAATGCAGAAGCGGCCTTTGCAGGCAAAGCGAAGCCCGAAGAGATCGGGGTCAAGGCAACAGATGACAAAACATTGGTCGTCCAACTGGAAAACCCGACGCCATTTTTTCTGGAGCTGACGGCTTTTTACAGCTACTTTCCGCTAAATACCAAAGTGGTGAAAGACAATCCGGACTGGGCGAAAGAAGCAGGATCAGCCTACACCTCGAATGGACCGTTCAAGCTCGATACGTGGGAGCATAAAACCAAGCTGACGCTTGTGAAAAACGAGCATTATTGGGACGCAGACGCTGTCAAGCTGACCAAAATCGAAATGAATATGATCAATGACGCGAATACAGAGCTGTCGATGCTGGAGGGTGGCGATCTCGATTGGGCAGGTGCCCCGACAGGCAATCTTCCGCTCGACGCGATGCCGACCTTGAAGGAAAAAGGATTGCTGGTAATCACACCAAAAGCCGGGACGTATTGGTATGAATTCAACACAGAGCAAAAGCCTTTCCACAACAAAAAAATTCGCCAAGCCTTTTCATACGCGATCAACCGGAAAGACATCGTGGAGAACATCACTCAGGGAGGGGAATTGGTTGCGACAGCCGTAGTGCCGCCTACCATGTTTGCTGAGAACGAGCAAGGCTTGTTTACAGACAACGACATAGAAAAAGCCAAGCAGCTGTTGGCGGAAGGCATGAAGGAAGAAGGGTATGCCAGCGTCGACCAGCTCCCGCCGATTACACTATCCTATAATACGGAGGAAGCACAGACCAAAATCGCGCAAGCTGTACAGGACATGTGGCAAAAAAACTTGGGTGTGCACGTCAAGCTGGAGAATCAGGAATGGAATGTCTACTATGAAAACGTGAAAAACGGGAAGTACCAAGTAGCACGGATGGGGTGGACAGGGGATTTCAACGATCCGATCAACTTCCTAGAAATATTCCGAACGAAGGAAGGCAACAACCATACTCGTTGGGAGAATCGTCAATATGCCGATCTATTGGCGGCTTCTGCCAAGGAGAAGGATGCTGCCAAACGAAAAGCGATCTTGCAAGAGGCGGAGAAAATCCTGGTGGACGAAATGCCAGTCATACCGTTTTACTTTAAGTCTACGGTGTATGCACAGAACCCCAAGTTGAAAGGCGTAGTCATTTCAGGTTTGGGCCACGCGCAGTACAAATGGGCGTATTTCGAATAAATCACAAGTAGTCACATTCGAAGGGCTGGTCAGTCGGATTATTCCACGACCAGCCCTTCGAATACGATAGAGACCTTCTCTTCCATGATTTCTTCGAGTGCCCAGGCGCCTTCGCTGCGTACCCAATCATAAAGAGCGTTATAGTAGATATTTTCCAACATATTCGCAGCGACAAGAGGGTTGAATTTGCTTTTCAATTGATTCTTTTCTTGCGCTTCTTCAATCAAGTCAGCGAACAGTTGACGCAATTCAAAGTACATATTCTTTTCATTCTCAAGCACTTTCCGATGTTTCATCGAGGATTCTACGACGACTTTGATGAAATCGAAATTGGTGATGGTGACTTCATTCATGATCTTGTAGATCCGGAGCACCTTCGATTTGCATTCGTTACCATAATCCCACTCTTCCCGGCGCTCCTCGATTTCATGCAGACGCTCATATCCCCAGTTAGCGAGAATGGCTTCCTTTGAAGTGAAATGCAGAAAGATCGTACCGCGTGCAACATCCGCTTCTTCGGAAATCATGTCGATTGTGGTTGCTTCAAAGCCGTGCGTTTTAAAGAGCTTGATGGCAGCATTGAAGATTTTTTCGCGGGTTTCGCGCTTTTTCCGTTCCCGTCTCGTCGTCAAGTATGTAGCACCTCCTTATGAACTCGTACGCTTGATTATAACACAACCGTTACCTAACAAAAGAATAGTTCATGCAATTGAGCATAAATTAGGTGAAAAAAGGATAGACTTCTGCGCAGCTCGAATGTATATTTATATACTATAATGAATAAATATTAAATCATACCAGGCTCGAAATGCATGGGGTGGAGGAGAGTAAAATGGGTGTTGCAAAGGCACTGGCAGTACGTCAGGCTACGATGAAAGACGTGGATGCCATGTTGGAGATTGTTAATGAATATGCACAACAAGGCTTGATGCTGCCACGTACGAAGCTGTCTTTCTTAGAAAACTTGCAATCCTTTATTGTCGCTCATGATGGAGATTCGGTCGTAGGTGTCGCAGGCCTACATATTTTGTGGGAGGATCTGGCTGAGATCCGCTCCTTGGCTATCTCGGAAAAAGCGAAGGGGATGGGTGTTGGAAAACATCTGGTTCTTCATTTGGTTGAGCAATGCCGCCTTTTGGGCATTAAACGTGTATTGGCGCTGACCTATCAACAAGTGTTTTTTGAAAAGTGCGGGTTTTGGGTGGTTGCCAAGGAAACACTGCCGCAAAAAGCTTGGAAGGATTGCATTAACTGCTCCAAACTGCCGATGTGCGACGAAATTGCTATGATTTTCGAAACAGCCTGATACATTTGGTCTAGCCTTCCTTTTTTCTTTTCTGGTACTATATTCATATAAATAGTAGAAATATAAACAATATTCTACAAGTATACCAGAAAAAGAGATTGGCAAAAATGGGGGGCTTTTCCATGAAGCTAGGCGCTCGTATATTGCTCGTTCTACTACTGGCAGGAAGTGTACCGTTGACGGCAGCGGGAGTATTTGCTTATCAGGAATCCAAGCAGGAATTGTTGAACGGAAGCGCCGCTACACTGGAAGCGCTGCGTCACAGCAATAAGGAACAGGTGGAAAATTACTTTCGCGAGCGAGCCAGGAACGTGGATACATTGGCTGCATCGGGAACAGTAATGTCTGCCCTTTCTTCGTTTGAGGACGTCTGGCGGCAAGGCCTGGAATCGCCAGCTTATGAAGAAGTGCAAGCGCAGTATACGAACGAATTGAAGATGGAGGTCGCGCGCTACGGCTTCGTAAATGCTTTTTTGTTAAATGCACAAGGGGACATCGTTTATGAGACAAAGCCGCAGGCCGATTTTGGAACCAATCTCCTGACAGGCCCACACGCTGACTCTGTACTTGGCCAGACTGTGCAGCAAGTCAGGAAAACCCAAAGCGCAGAAATGTCAGACCTCGGCAATTACGAACCATCTGGAGGGGCGCCAGGGGTATACATTGCAGCGCCGATCTACGAACGAGGCTACATCATTGGGCAAATAGCCGTCGAAGTATCCATGGATTATATTTCAAGAATATTCAACCAACGGGAAGGGCTGGGGGAAACCGGGAAGATTTACTTGGTGGGCGGTCCGGACAAGCTCATGCGCTCGCAACTGGGTAGTGGACCAAATACGTTGTTACAGCAAAAAGTAGATACACCCATCGTCGATCAAGTCTTGCTCACCCAACAATCCGAAGGAACGGTCGAAAGCATGGATTACTTAGGACAGCAAGTACTCGTATCCTACGATCAGGTCAAAGTGGGGAAGAAGACGTGGGCGATTTTGGCAGAGATGAACATGACCGAAATACTGGAGGGCCCAACCCGCATTCGGGATGCCATGATTGCCTTTAATGGTGCCGTCCTCTTGCTCATCGTCATCATCTCGTTATTTACAGCAAACTGGCTTCGCCGCTCGTTTCGCGGCATGCTTGCCGTGGCAGAGCGGATTGGGCATGGGGATTTTTCGCGAGAGATACCTGACAAGCTATTAAAACGAAAAGACGAACTAGGGGAGCTTGCAGGGTCTCTTGTTACGATGCAGAAGCAACTGCGCAAAATTTTGTTTCAGATTCAGCAGGCAGCCGCTTCCGTATCCGGTGCCGTACGTAATATTCAGGGAAACACCAGTGAGATTGCCGCTTCCAGCCAGCAAATTGTCCTCGTCGTCGATCAAGTGGCTGCATCTGCCGACAGTCAGGTAGAAAAAATGGGACAAACCTTGAATCTGGCTGTTGATTTAACGAAAGATGTGGCGGTTGTAACGGAAAATGTAGAACGGGTGACCGTATCTGCGGAAGAAATGAAGCAGCATGCACATGCTGGCAGACGCGCGATCACAGATGTGATGGACAGCATGGACGAAATCAATCGTTCGGTAGAAGCTGCAACGGATGTCATTCATGTATTAGAAGGGCGCTCGAAGGACATTTCGAGAATTATCTCGGTCATTACAGAAATTGCCCGACAGACCAATCTGCTAGCCTTGAATGCTGCGATTGAAGCGGCCAGAGCAGGAGAGCATGGCAAGGGATTTGCAGTCGTCGCAGGAGAAGTTCGCAAGCTGGCAGAAGATACCAACAATGCTGCCCAGCAGATTGTAGGCATGATTGGAGACGTACAAAAGGATACAAAGGAAGCGGTCGCCAGGATGGTCGAGGGTGCCCAAACGACCGCCCGCGGCATGAAGACAGCACATCAATCGCAAGAGATGTTCCAGCATATCGAGGAAAACATCCTCGGGGTGTCGCAGGAAATTAACGGTGTCAGTGAAGCCTTCAGGCGTATGGCACCGGATGCCCAACAGGTAGCCGTTGTCGCTGGGGAAGTATCGTCTGCATCGATGCAAGCGGCTGCCGGTGTTCAAAGCATCTCGGCTGCGGTAGAGGAGCAGAGTGCAGCGATGGAGCTCATTGCTGATGCTGCGACTCAGTTGGCCATTCTAGCAGAAGAGCTGAGAAGCTCACTTGCAGCCTTTGTTTCGCGCGAAAATTAAGAAAAAAGGGACGGAGCAAAAGCCGGTGACAACTGCCTTTTCTCCCGTCTCTTTTTGTATTTTGGAAGGATATCTCACACAAAATGTTGAATGATAAGGACGATGGAGAGTTTCAAGCCGGAGGGACGTAAGCGTGCACAAACTAGATTGGGAACTATATCTGCTACCGTTCGAACAAGCTGTAGAAGAAATCAAAGTCAAAATTAAAAATATCCGTAATGAGCTGCGCAAACGCAAGGAGCATTCACCGATTGAGTTTGCGGTGGGCAGGGTCAAATCGATCCCGAGTATTTACAACAAGGCAAACCGCTTGCAGTTTCCGATTGATGAGAATATCTGCTGGGAAATTCGTGATATCGCGGGCATCCGCGTCATTTGCCAGTTTATTGATGATATACCTGCAGTCGTTGAGATGATCCGCAATCGCGGAGACATGCGTGTGTATTTGGAGAAGGATTATGTCTCCACCCCAAAAGAAAGCGGATATCGCGGTTATCATCTTGCTGTGGAGTATCCGATCATGATGGCGGGTGGGCAAGTGACCATTCCGGTTGAAATTCAGATTCGCACATTGGGAATGAATTTTTGGGCGACGATTGAGCACTCGCTGAATTATAAATACGAGGGAATTATCCCATCCGATATACGACAAAGATTGTTCGAGGCTGCCAAGGCGTCCTACAAGCTGGACAGCGAAATGAACAACATCCGGGATGAAATTAAAGACGCCCAAGCAGAATTTACGAAAAAAGAAGTGCCGATGGAGTCATTATTATCGTTGGTGGAGCTGGATCTCGACGTCGATGCGGCAATGGACGAAGGAAGTATGAATGAGAGGACTGGAGAAGAGAATGACAAGCGTTAATTGGCTGGAAGAAACAAATAAACGCAAGGACGAACTGATTGCGACAACACAACAATTTTTGCAGATTAAAAGCGTTTTGGACCCTGAGACATCCAGAGAAGGTGCCCCTTTTGGAGAAGGGATTCGGCAAGCGCTTGACTTTGCACTAGACGTGTGTGAAAAAGCAGGCATGACAACCAAAGACGTCCGCGGCTATGCAGGGCACGCTGAATTCGGGCAGGGCGAGGAATTGATCGGCATTCTGAGCCATGTCGATGTCGTACCGGAAGGCGATGGCTGGAGTACGCCACCGTATGCAGCCGAGATCGTGGATGGACGCATGGTGGCCCGTGGTGCGATTGATGACAAGGGACCAACGATGGCTGCCATTTTTGCAGCGAAGATTGTGATGGAGCTGGGATTGCCGCTGTCGAAGCGCGTGCGCTTTATTTTCGGTACGGATGAAGAATCGAGCTGGCAGTGTGTGAACACGTATTTTGAAACGGAAGAAATGCCGACAATGGGCTTTACGCCAGATGCAGACTTCCCGCTGATCTATGCGGAAAAAGGCTTGACTGATCTGTCGTTGCGTCAGACGCTTGCGTCCTTCCAAAGCCTTGGAATATCTGCTGCGGAAAATGTGGAGGCAAAGCTCGTTTCATTACAAGCTGGCTTGCGGATGAACATGGTTCCAGACAAGGCCGTAGCAACGCTTGCGCCAATCGGCTTGAATAGTGAGGCGATTGCACAAAATTATCGTCAGCACTTGGACGCGACTGGCTTGAAAGGCAGGGCGGAGGAGCAGGATGGCCTCGTGGTTCTGCACATGGAGGGCGTCTCAGTTCACGGAATGGACCCGAGCAAAGGTGTCAACGCGGGTACCGAGCTCATTCACTTTTTGCTCTCCTTGTCCTTGGATGAACGCGGAGCTGTATTTGTAGGCTTGGCTGATCGTTATTTGCACAAGCAGCATTACGGTGAAGCGCTCGGCATCTCCCATGATGATGAAGAAATGGGTGCGCTCACACTGAACACAGGTGTGATCGAGTACGACGAAAAGCAGGATGCGCTTTTCCGTCTGAATATCCGTTACCCACATTCTGTTGCCTTCGAAAAATGGTCGGCCGTTCTTGCTGAACGATTCAGTGAAGGGGCATTTACACTCGAAGTAGCTGAGCATCTGACACCACACCGCGTCGACCCGAATCATCCTTTGGTGACGACACTGCAACGCGTGTATACGGAACAAACAGGCGAGGAGGCTGGCATCATTGCAATTGGCGGCGCTACCTACGGCCGCTCGTTGGATGTTGGGGTAGCATTCGGACCGCTTTTCCCAGGGCGTCCTGACAGTGCCCACCAGCGAGATGAATATATTTTCGTGGATGATCTGATCAAAGCGACAGCGATTTACGCGCAAGCGATCTATGAATTGGCGAAGTAGGAATAGCAAACGGCTGGACATAAGTGCCAGCCGTTTTTATTTTGGCTGAATCAGAAAGAGACAAAACTCTTTGCAAATGCTGGAAGTCAGTACTATAATGCAAATTAACGATTGATCGATTAATCATTCATTAGCAAGGAGACTGTACACCATGCCACTTTCAGAAGAACAAGTGCTAAAAATGAAGCAAAAGCGGGAAACGATTCTCCAGCAGGCAGTTCTTTTGTTTGCCGAGCACGGCTATGACGATACCACCATTGCAAAAGTCGCGAAGGCATCCGGAGTGAGCTTTGGCAGTGTTTTCACGTACTTTGAAAACAAGGATCAGCTCTTTCATGCAGCCGTCACGGAGCCATTACAAGAGCATTCGGTCAAACTGCTTGACTTTGATCCCCAAGCATCTGAGCCATTACTGGAATTGGAGAGAATGGTGACCAATCACATCAAGAGATTCGCTACGTTCGATTCCTACTTGCGTCTGGTTGTACAAGTAGTCGGCTACTACAATCGTTTTGCCCATTCTTTTGCTGAGCTAGATGCGTTTCACAATACCTTTCGTACGAAAATTGCCGAGCTCTTGATCAATGGACAAGAGAAAGGACTCTTGCATGTCCAAGATCCCAAATATGTGGCGACAGCGTACATGAGTCTGTTAATTGGTCTGCGTGTGAATTTGACGGATGGGCCACAAAGCAACATGTGGGAAAAATTCGTTCCGGTTGCCATCCAGCTTTTTGGACCGAAGAATCGCTAGCATTCTCCACCGGTCTTTTTTTTGAATTATAAATGATTGATTAATCAATCGTTAAAGAAGAGAGGAGTGGTCACGATGAGTTTTTGGAAGTTCGATAGCAACATCCAGATCAGACTGATGTTACAATTTTTGACGACGATGGCGAGCATGACTGTGACCCCGTACTTGATTGTTTTTTTCTCCAAGCAATTGGGGACGGTTGTAACGGGTTTTATGTTTTTAGGTGTGATGGCAGCGAGTGTCGCAGGCTCTTTTGCAGGGGGATATGTGGCGGACAGGATCGGGCGAAAAAAAGTGATCGTTGCATGTGAGGCGGTCATTTTCATCAGCTTTCTTGGTGTGGCCTTCGTTAACTCGCCTTGGCTCCAGTTGCCCTATGTGACATTTATTTTGTTTCTGTTTCATAACTTTTGTTTGGGGGCGTCGGGGCCTGCTTACCAAGCACTCGTCATTGATGTGAGTCAGCCCGAGAATCGGAGAGCGATTTTTACGGCTTCCTATTGGTTGAATAATCTGGCGGTAGCGATAGGAGGATTGGTGGGTGCTTTTTTGTTCGATGAGCATTATTTTGCGCTATTTCTCGGTGTGGCTGTAAGCATCGCGATTTCGTTCGCCATGACGATCCTGTTTATCAAGGAAACGTATGTACCAGAAAAACGTGCATGCTCGGCGTCTGGCAAGCAAAGACAAAAAGTTTCGAGTTTTATGGCAGATGTCCTGGGAGCTTATCAAGAAGTGCTCAAGCACCGGATTTTTCTGCTGTTTACCATAGCGAATTTGCTCATTATTGCTGTAGAGGAGCAATTGACCAATGTCATCGGCCTTCGTTTAGTGAAAGAAATCCCAGAGCCTGAGCAGTTATTTCCGTTTTTGGGCATCCAGGTAGATGGGATGAACTTGTTAGGTCTATTAAAAACAGAGAACACGTTGCTGGTTGTTTGCTTGACGGTTTTGATCTCCTGCGTAGTGAAGAGCTTGAGAGATAGGGTGGTGCTCCTGTCAGGCCTTGTCCTGTATTTTTGCGGGTATGCGTGGATTAGCTTCAGCAGCTCCCCTGCTGTCCTGCTCTTTGCCATGTTCTTCGCGACTCTGGGTGAAGTGATGCACATCCCGGTAAAACAAGCGTTACTCGCCAATATGGTGCCAGATCATGCGAGGAGTACGTATATGGCTGTACATTCTCTGTTTAGCATTGTGGGGGTGAGCAGTGCAGGTATGTTTATTCTTGCCAGTGCGTGGGTTCCCAACGTTGCGATCACCGGAATGTTTGCAGGGATGGGGCTGATTTGTCTCGTGCTCTTTCATCGGATTACGAAGGCCACCCAATCAAATGCGACAGCATGAAGAAGTACTCGAGCGCATTCAGGATATTTGTTAGGGAAACAATAACAAATAGAGGTAGGCAACCATAACGGGAATACGTCAGTATCGAAAAGGAGATAAATGATGGACGATCTCACGAAATTGATCAAGGATTTGACGGAAACGGACGGAGTACCTGGGCACGAGCGCGAAGTCAGGGTGAAGATGGAGGAGTACTTACAGCCTCTCAGCGACGAGTTGGTAAAGGATCGACTGGGTGGGGTTCTCGGGAAGAAGACGGGCTCAGTAAACGGACCGAAAATTTTGCTCGCGGGACATTTGGATGAAGTAGGCTTCATGGTGACGAATATCACGCCAAAAGGGTACTTGCGTTTTATCCAGCTTGGCGGATGGTGGACGCACAATATGCTCTCACATCGTGTGAAGGTCAAGACACGCAAAGGTGAGTATCTCGGGCTCATTGGTTCGAAGGCACCGCATGCGCTGGAAAAAGAAGAGCGGGAAAAAGTCATGAAGCTCAAGGAGCTGTACATTGACATCGGGGCGAAAGATGAAGCAGATGCGAAGGAAATGGGTGTTCGCCCAGGTGATTGGATTGTCCCTGACAGTGATTTTACGACGATGCGCGACGGAGAGCTGTGGGTCGCAAAGGCGCTTGATAATCGGGCGGGGTGTGCGCTGGCAATCGAGGTGCTGAAACGATTGCAGACGGAAGAGCATCCTAATGTGGTATACGCCGGTGCAACCGTGCAGGAAGAAGTTGGGACCCGGGGTGCTGGCACAGTAGCGAGGCTGGTAGAACCGGATATTGCTTTTGCTGTCGATGTTGGACTCGCATATGACACGCCTGGAAATGAATCGTATCCGATGACCTGCAATGTGGGGGACGGTCCGCTCGTCATGTTATTTGATGCCACGATGATTCCGCATACCGGATTGCGCGATCTCGTATTCGACACAGCAGAGGAGCTCGGCATCCATGTACAGGTGGATGCCCTCGCAGGAGGCGGAACAGATGCAGCGAAATTCCATATAAGCGGCATTGGCTGCCCGTCGATTGTCGTCGGCTTTGCGACACGATATATTCACAGCCATAATGCAATTATGTCAAAACGTGATTTCGAGCAGGCTGCCCAGTTGCTTACAGCTATCATCAAGAAGCTCGATAAGGAAACGGTTCAACAACTGCTCGATAGATGAGGGAAGCGAAACCCTCTCCATGCATGTATGATTGCGATGGAGAGGGTTATTTGTTTTGTTACTTGTTCTGCTCGGGGAGGTCTACCTTTATTTCCAGACCCTTAATAAACTGATCGTCTGTGACTGTTTCCGCAGAATGATCTTTTACGACGAAAGGCTTGATGATGAAATACTTCGGCTGTCCTTGTGAAGAAGCATAGCGGGCGTCAAATGTGAGCGTGTTATCCTTAACCTCTCCTTCTCCGTGGAGGGATGTCAGTTGACGACCTTGGTCGTCAAACAGGGCAGCTCTGATGAACGGATCTGATGTCTTGCCATTCAGTTTGAACGAATACAACAAGCGCGTCGTCACTGGCGTCACATTGACCTCGGATACTTCGAAAGAAATCCCATCGTTTGATTGAATAGCATTCGGTTTAAGCCGGAGGGTGTCGTTCGTCGCTTTTTGGAAGGGAATGTCCAGCTTGAAGGCTTGATCAATTCCAGCAAGCTTAACAACCACTTCCGCTTGGAAAGAGTCTGGAATCATGCTCGTTGAATTGTGCCCAGGTGTCTTCAAAATTTCTTCGAAGATAAGATAGTTTGGGTGTGATTCGCCCGCTGTGTAGAAAAAACTACCGCCAGTTACCAAACTACTTGGGTCATCTTGACCTTTTCCATCGATGGTAAAAGTGACATTTTCGATAGCGTCACTGAGTTTGACAACCTCTTTTCCCGTATCAAACATGCCGTCCTTCAGGTTTGGAGCCGTTACGCTGAGCAGATAGACAGCACGTGTTCCGTCGAAGACCGTCTCCGTTACCTCGAGCTTCATGTCCTGGTGAGAAATACTCCTGTTTACCTTGGAAGAAAGACCTTGTTCGCCTGCGGCACGTAAGCCGAGGTCCGCTTCGATGAAGCTAAAGAGACTGCCGACGAATGGGATCTCCTTAATGGATTGCGCCATGACCGGCGAGATAAATCCGGAAGTGAATACAGTTGCACCTAGAATGACTGCGGCGGCCGCAACATAGGGTGCTTTGCGTAATCGCTGGACTTTTCGTTCGCGAGACATTTCTGGGAGAGAGGCGTATGTTTCATCCAGTCGAGCCCGTACCAATGGTGACATCGTCGTATCCTTTGTACGTTTGTACTCTTTTAGTTCGAAATCAAATTTAGATTGATCCATAATGTATCTTCCCTTCCCGGAATGTGTTTAATTTTTCCATCAAGTTGTTCCGTGCTCGACTAAGCCGCATTTTTGCGGCACTCTCCGAAATTTCCAGTATCTCTGCTACTTGTCGTAAAGGCAGGTCTTCAAAATAGTGAAGCACAATAACAAGGCGCTGCTGCTCATCCAATTTTTCAACGGCGTCCCGCAGGTCAATAAGTTCGTCTTTATGTGAGAGTGACAATTGGATAGGGAATTCATCCAGTAGAACGTTACGGGAGCGATTTGCTAGTATCTTATTGCATTCGTTGATCAAAATTCGGAACATCCATGTTTTGAAAAAATGGGGCTCACGAAGTGAATACAGAGATTTATAAGCCTTCAAAATGGTTTCCTGGAGGGCATCCGCAATATCTTCCTCTTTTTTCAGGATGGATTTAGCCGTATGGTACAAGGAGCTCTCAACGTGTTTGACAACAGTGATAAAAGCTTCACGATCTCCTTGCTTTGCCAGGAGAACCTGTTCTCTTAGATCCACCTTTTTCACTCCTTTCTGTGTTGGTTTTTCACATTGACAGTAATTAGATCAGCGAAAGCGCTACATGGTCACATGATGTCAGCAAAAATTTCAGTTAGGCTTGCTTTGTTGTTGCAAGTCTCGAAGAAAAATACCCGGGAGTTGAACGGTTTAGTTGTTTTTTCGAAAGGACTCCTTTAGTATAGGTAGGATAGGATTTCGCAAGGGCAACAACCTGCCTAGGATGAATGTTGATTGATGAGAGCCGGATTTATCGCATCCACTGTCCATGCAGTCATGGTGTGGCGAATCGGATCGTTTGTGAAAGGAAGTGGAAGTTATGGCAAAATCGTTTGCGTCTTTTGGTTTTCGTCCGGAGCTGATGCAAGGGATTCAAGACCTGTATTATAAAGAACCGACACAAATTCAAGAGGAAGCCATTCCTCTCATTATGGAAGGCAAGGATCTAATCGGACAAGCTCAGACGGGTACGGGTAAAACAGCTGCATTCATGCTGCCGATCCTCAACGCATTGGAAGAGGGAAAACGCGACATTCAAGCGCTCATCCTCACTCCGACACGTGAGCTTTCCATTCAGATTGCAAAAGAAGTAGAAAAGCTGGGCAAACACCTGAATGTGAATGTACTCTCTCTGCACGGTGGAACGGATATTGACAAACAACTGAGCAAGCTGAAAGAAACGGTTCATGTTGTTGTAGGAACACCAGGACGTGTACTGGATCATATGAAACGCGGATCGCTTCACTTTGGACGAATCTCTACACTCGTGCTGGATGAAGCCGATAAAATGATGGAAATGGGCTTCTTGGAGGACGTGGAGCAAGTCATCGTCCACACGCCTTCTCAACGTCAGGTGCTGTTGTTCTCGGCTACGATGCCTGATCTGGTAAAAAGACTGGCGCACCGCTTCATGAAGCAGCCACCGCATATCAAAATCGAGGGCAAGCAAAAAACGGTTGAGCGCATTGAGCAATTTTACTATGTAGTCAACCAGAGCGATAAGACAGACGCTCTCGTCGATGTGCTGGAGCAAGAGCAGCCGTTCTTGACTATTGTGTTTGCAAATACCCAAGTACGTGTGCAACAGCTTACAGCCCGCTTGCAGGAAAATGGCCTCTCGGCGAAAGCCTTGTACGGTGATTTGTCCCAAAACAAGCGGGAACAATTGATGAAGCAATTCCGTGAGATACGTTTCCAATACTTGATCGCAACAGATATCGCTGCTCGTGGACTCGATGTAGAAGGTGTAACACACGTCATCAACTACGATTTGCCGAATGACGTGGACAGCTACATTCACCGCGTCGGTCGTACTGGTCGTGCGGGACAAAAAGGAAAAGCGATCTCCCTCATTTCTCCTCGTCAGAAAAACTTGATGGCTCGTTTTGCCAAAGCGACGAAGGCTTCGATCGAAGAAAGAATTTTGCAGGCAGGACGCCATCTGGATGCCGGACGCCGTCAGCGCGCAGAAGAACGGGAAGCTCATTTTGTTGAGCTGCGAGCGCAACAGGTGAAGGAGCAGCAAAAGGAAAAAGACAAAGAGTTCTCTCCTGTACGTGAAGCCTTGAAGAAAAAGACGAAGGTAAAGCCAGGCTACAAAAAGAAGATGGCGCGTGAGCTGGGAGAATTGCAAACGCAGTACGAGAAAAACCGTAAGAAGGCTGAAGCGATTGCAGCACGCAAAGCGGGTAAATCTGCGAAGCCTGCCGATACGAAAAAAGCAGGAAAAGGTGGAGCGGCTCGCTCTGCGAAGGGTGGAAGACCGTTTAGTCAATCTGCCGGGAAATCAAGAGGAAGATAAGCAATAAAGAGGCTGCCCAGATTCGAAAAGGATCTGGGCGCTTTTTTGTGTAGAAACACCTTTGCTGTATGAAAGGAAGTTATTGACTTTATACTCGACTAGAAGGTTTATACTCAGATCGAAGTAATGGGAGAGAAGGTGTGGAATTGTTCAAAATCAGCGAGTTTTCCCGACTGAGTCGTATTCCGTTGCAAACGTTGCGCTATTATGATCAGATTGGGATTCTAAAACCAGCAAAAATCGATGATACGACCGGGTACCGATATTACTGTGCCGAACAGCTTTTGCAGATCAATCGAATTGTCATCTTCAAAGAATTGGGGTTCTCATTGCAGCAGATTGCGCAATTGCTTCACGAGAATATACCAGCCGAACAAATTCGGGGCATGCTGAGGCTCAAAGAAAATGAAATCCAATCTCTGTTGGAGATGGAAATGTCGAAGCTTGCCCGTATTAAAGAACGGGTGCAGCTTGTTGAACGGGAGGGAAGGATCGAAAAGGAGCATGAGGTCGTTCTAAAGCAGGTAGATGGCCTGCACTTGATTTTCTATTCAGCATTGGGTGCTGCTGAAGATATTCCTTGGCTGTTTCAAATATTCGACAGTTTGCTTGATGCCAGCCTGAAATCATCCTTGATTGGTCCCAAAACAGTGCTATGGAAGGAAACCGGAACGAAGGACCAGCTTTTCGAATTTGGGGTGGGTTATGCCATTAAAACAGAATCTGTCAAACTGCCCGAGCAAATGGAACGAAGTGTCTTGCCTGCCGAGACAATGGCTACGCTCCTATTCCGTTCGGATTCGACCTTTAAAGAATCAGCTTGCCTGGATCTGGCTACGTGGATTGAACAGCATGGTTACAGTATTCGAAGCGAGCAGCCTGGCAGAGAAATCTACGTTCCCCTATCAGAAGAACCTGGAGTTGAGCTCATAGAAATCCAGATTCCAATTGAACCAAGGGGGGCAAAGTGAGCATGGGAAATAAATGGGTTGTCTATATTCTCGCTTTGGCAGTTTTCCTCATTGGGACGGTGGAGTATCTGATAAGCGGCATCATTCAAATGGTGGCCGTTGATCTGGGGGTCACGACGTCGTCTGCCGGATTGCTTGTTACTGCATTTGCCCTTTCTGCGGCAGTAGGGGCTCCCATTGTCATCGCTGTTACGATCCATCTTGACCGAAAAAAATTATTACTCATGGTGCTTGGCATTTTTATTTTGAGCAACTGGTTGGTCTATGTAAGTCCTTCATTTGAGATGATGCTGGTTACACGCATGATCCAAGGACTCAGTGGGGGCGTTGCTACAGTTGTTGCGATGGCGGTATCTACACGGCTAGTTGAAGAAGGTAATCGTGGACGAGCAATTGGCATCATTTTGATGGGATTGAGCAGCTCGCTTGTACTTGGCCTCCCGGTTGGCACTTTTTTAAGTGAAGTGATTGGCTGGAGACTGCTGTTTATTTTTATTGGACTACTGAGCTTGGTTCCGCTGCTTGTCATTTATAAAAAAGTCCCGCTTATAAAAGCGCAGGAGGCTGTAACACCGCGAGCACAGCTGGCTGTTCTAAAAAATAAAAGGATTCTGGCAGCAGTTGTTATCACGCTGTTGTACATCGGCGCTTATTCCACATTGTTTACCTATATTGCGCCTTTCCTGCTAACCAAGGCAAAGCTCTCGGCATCCGAGATTTCTGGGATTCTGTTTCTTGCAGGCATTTGCAGTTTTATGGGGTCAAAAATGGGGGGAGTTATCGCAGATCGCAAGGGGCCGAAATTTACGATTCATGTAGGACTCTCCCTTCAGGCAAGTATGCTGCTTTTGCTTTCGGTCATGGATGGAGTGATAACGGCCCATATCGTGATCATCATGCTATGGATGCTCGCCACATGGGCAACATCTCCGGCCCAACAGCTCTATCTGGTTACGCAGGTGCCCCGTTCGCCGGATATCGCGCTTAGCATCAATACATCCTTTATTCAATTTGGCTTCGCTTTGGGATCATGGGTTGGGGGACTGGTGATCAGCCACTCCTCTGTGGAGCATCTAGGCTGGTACGGATTTGTTATTGCGTTGCTGTCACTGCTGCTCGCGATCCGTTTGTTTACTTTAAAGAAGGAGCAGCTATCAGCGTAGGAAGATGGCGTATGATGTCTTCTCGTCTCTCGCGGCAGCATGATTTTAGGAAAACGCTCAAGGATCAATCGTCTGACAGAAAAAATAAAAGAGAAAATACGTCAATTCTTTAAAAAATACGGTGTTGGTGCCAAACTCCTTTTCGTTCTAAAGAAATTGATATAATCATGATAAAAAGGAGGGGCACCACTATGGATCGGATTGATGAACAAATCCTCCGCTTATTGCGGGAAAATGCCCGAATCACCAGCTCAGACATCAGCAAGCAGGTTCATTTGTCCGTGCCAGCGGTCTCCGAGCGAATACGCAAGCTGGAGGATACAGGACTCATCAGGCAATTCACGGTGAAGCTGGATCGGGAACAGCTAGGGCTTCACCTGATTGCGTTTGTGATGGTGCAAATCGAGAAAACGGAGCATATCGCCGGTTTCCGTGAAACGGTCATGCAGGCAGATTGTGTGCTGGAATGCCATCATATTGCGGGAGCTTACGATTATGTATTGAAGGTTGCCGTAAAAGGGACAGCCGATCTGGAACGATTCATTTCGGAAACATTGAAGCAAGTAGAAGGTGTAAGCAAGACGAATACGATGATCGTCCTGTCTTCCATGAAAGAGGAGATGTGAACCTCGTGGCGATCTGGAACGGTCTATTATTTGGGATGATGCTCCAGCTATCCGTTGGTCCGGTTTGTCTGGCGGTGTTGCATCGCGCGATGACTCGGCGATTACGGGATGCACTCATGATGGTACTGGGAGTTGCACTCGCAGATGCGGTTTATATGGTGGGGGCGATCGGAGGACTGTCACTGCTGTTACAAATCCATTGGGTCAAACAGATGGTTTTGATGATGGGTGCCCTGATTTTGACTTGGTTCGGGATTCAAACCTTGCGTGCCATGAAAGGCAGAGGAGAACGTGAACAAGCACCAGTCCAGCATGCTCCATCGGGTCGAACAGCTTTTGGCACGGCGTGCTTCTGACACTCGCGAATCCTTTGACCGTTCTGTTTTGGGCGGGAGTATTTGGCGCACTATTGGCATCTGGCACTTTTGTTCATTCAACAGAGTTGTTCTTGTTTGCGACAGGTTGTCTGCTATCGACTTTATTGTTCCTGGGGCTGGTAGCTTTGTTGGCCGCGTATTTGGCTCGATTTTTTCGCCCGGTTTGGCTCATCGTTTTTCATGGGCTCAGTGGAGTCTTTCTAATTGGGTTTGCGATTGTCCTTCTGCAAAAAGCGGTTTGAGGCCTTATACTGGCTTTTTTGAAGGAGTTCGGAATGACGGCATCGAATTTTAACAGAATACAGGAATTGCGATAGAAATAGTGTTTTCCTCCCATGTGATTTGGGTAATAGATAGGAAGATAGAACCCTTTCTTGTAAAAGTACCATAGTACAGGGTGTGAGGAGAACCAGTGATGACGACGGATACGTGCTTGAAATGCGGCAGTCCGATGGGCCGGGGAGAGTACAGTTGCCAGGTTTGCGGAGAAAACGAAATACAAGACTACCAGATGATTCGCAATTACGTGAGAACGTATCCGAATTCGAATGCGATGCAAATTGCCAACGCAACAGGGATATCTGTTTCAAAAATATTGCGTTATATTAGAAATGGCTCTTTGACCGTTGTAGACAATCCGTCCCGCAGAGGGAGATCATAAGAAAAAGAGAAAAGCCCACAAGCAGCCACGAATGCATCTCGTGTAGCCTTGTGAGCTTTTTTTATTTTTGAAGCAAAACTACAACCAGCGTAGACCCTTAGGATAATGATTTTTGAGTTGCCCCTCAGATTGCTTGCCCCAACCGATGGAGAATCCATCTACAGTAACCAGCGTCCAGCCGCTATCACCGTCACGCGTGAGCGCTTCTCCTTTTAAGTATCGCAACATTTCAGGATCGTCTGCGCCATAGGAAGCGACACGGGCTGCCTCCGCAGGAGAGAGGGCGAGTGCCAAGGCGTGTACAGGTTCAAATCTGTTCTTTTTTACGGTTCCTAGGTGCAGACCGACGCGAGCGACCTTGAGCTTGTCCAAGTCGAGCTCGGGAGCAGGTGAGTAGTAAAGCTGCTCGCCGAACAAAAGAAAAGCTGATTCATCATCGAATGGTTGGGAGAGCGCCGGGAGCGCTTCGTCCGCGAACGTACGCCAGGCTGCCAGGGCTTCTTTTCGACCTGCCGGAGCCGATTTTGCCGCACGCTTTTCTTTACGCTTCCCGGAAGGTTCATGAACTTCAGCGGTCTCACTCTTTTGCAGCTTGGCGAGGTAATGCCCCTCTCCCTGGAGACGATGCGGCCACAATCTGGCTGTCTGGGTGAGCTGCTCGTTTTGCGGCGACGCCCACTCGGGTTGACCAGCAGAAAAGCAATCTGCATGTGGCAGCGGAACGATTTCAAATTCCGGGTGACTTCCCAGGAAGTTAACCAGTGACTGCTCATTTTCTAATGGAGCAAATGTGCAGGTGGAGTAGACCAACGTTCCGCCTGGCTTCAGCATAGCAGCGGCCGCCTCGAGAATATCGCCTTGCATGACATGGCATTCGGTTACTTTTGCAGGGCTCCAGTCTTCGATTGCTTCGGGTAGCTTGCGGAACATTCCTTCGCCAGAGCATGGAGCGTCTACTAAAATTCGGTCAAAAAATTGGGGGAATCGCTCCTGTAAGCGTTCAGGCGTTTCATTGGTCACGACGGCATTGGTCACGCCGCAGCGCTCCAGATTTTCTGACAAGGCTTTTGCCCGAACAGGATGGATTTCGTTTGCTACGAGCATTCCTTGTCCACGCAAAAACGCTGCAAGCTGCGTCGATTTTCCCCCTGGCGCTGCACACAGGTCGAGGATTCGCTCACCAGGCTGTGCGCCGAGTGCTTCGGCAGCGGACATCGCGCTTGGCTCCTGCAAATAGTACATGCCAGCGGAGTGAAAAGGATGCTTGCCGGGACGATCTGGCTCTTTGTAGCGAAAACCGGTTTCGCACCAAGGGACTGCTTCCAGAGAAAACGGCGAGATTTTCAAAAAATCGTCACGATCGACCTTCAACGGATTGACCCGCAAGCCGTGTGTCACAGGCTGATCATACGAGGAAACGAATGCCTCATAATCGTGTCCAAGCATGGTTTGCATGCGCTCGGTAAATGTTGTTGGTAAATTTTTTGTCATAACAGCCTCCGATGTCAGATTTTGGCCCCATGTGAAAGGAAAACATAGAATCATGGCGAATCATAGAGAATGAGGTGAGAGCATTATGGAAGGATCCCGTGCAAAACGCTACCGCTCCCGGCGGAGGAATGACTCGGAAGTAAGCCGGTTTTGGATCATGGGGTTGCTGTTCTCACTGCTGGTGCTCGCTTTTGAATTCTTTATCGAAATACCCGCCGACGCAGATTGGCTGATCGATATGGAGATGGCTTTGTTTTCTGCCAGCTTTACGTTACTTGCCTTTTATCTGCTCGGACTTACCTTTGCCTTTTCACGCCACCAAAAGGCAGGGAAGATCAATCACCAAATCATCATCTATGTATGGTTGGGTGCGATCTTGTTTCACTTGTTCCTGCTCATCAGCAATTTGTCCAATCAGCATGTGTACAAAGCAGGGATCATTCTGTTTTTAGGACCATTGTTTTTAACTGTCTACCATTTTATCACGTACTTGGCAGCTTTGCGCGAGGAGCGTGAGGAGCAGGAGGCAGCTACGACAGCTACGCTCGAGCGTACGGCCTACCAGATGATTCTGGAGGGTGGGCGTGTATACAGCGAGCTGAATCGCCTGAAAACAGAATATCCAGAAGTGGAGCAAATGCTTCGTGCCAACGATTTTCACGATAAACTGGAGCGCTATGCTTTGGAAATGCAGCAGTATTTGCAGGCGAAGCAATTTGAGCGTAAAGACGTGGAGCTCTTGGAGGGTCACTATTATTTCTTGGAAAACTTGCTGAGCTTGGCGAAACAACATCCGGGAATAATCGAGTCCCGCGTATATAGCCGCCGAGGTGACAATTGATGGGTACAAAGGAGAGAGAAGCGGATGTTTTGGAAAAAAGACAAAGGCCTGGCAGAAAAAGAGACAGCAGCGACGACAGTGGCAACTCCCACGACCACAATGGCAGGACAGCAAGACGCTTGGAAACATGAGCTTCGCGGTATTTACGAACAGTTGGGTGCGATCTTCACTTCGGAACAAGCGATGAACGCCGAATCCGAGCAAATGGTGCGATTGGTGACGAGAATGAAGCGTGTCGTAGATAATATCCAGGTCATTAACGAGCGGGATGATGAATCTGCGAGCCAATTGTCCGATCGAGGAGAGCGCCTGACAGATATCTGCAAACAATCGGTAGCGCGTGCAGATGAAGGCAAAAAGGCTATGACGGACGTTGTGGAAGTCATGAGTCTGCTCGACAAAGAATCGGTCCATACGTCCAAATCCATGAGCCGCTTGGAAGAGCGCTCTTCGGAAATTACGAGTATCGTCAAGGTGATCAGCGACATTGCCAATCAGACCAACCTTCTCGCCCTGAATGCAGCGATAGAAGCGGCACGTGCGGGTGAACAAGGCCGAGGCTTTGCTGTCGTAGCGGATGAGGTACGGAAGCTGGCCGAGATGACAGCGAACTCGACCAAGACGATTGCAGAATTGATCGGCAAGATTCAGGAAGAAACAAAAGAAGCGTTGTCCAACAGTGAAAAAAGCAGCAGTGCGATCAAAAACGGACTTTCTATCAGCAAGGATGCTGCGGAGAAGACGGATCAGATCGTGAATGCTTTCCAGGCTCTGAACGTCGAAGTGTCAGGTGTGATGGAAATCATCGCGCACCAAAAGCGATTTGCTGACGATGTGTCCCAGCAGGTAAGTGATGCAAAGAGCTTGCTGGACGAGCTGAATGAAGGCTTGACCAAGCATGTGAGGGACGCCAACGCGGTAGAGCAAATGCTCGCGACGAGCGTAAAAGAAGTCAAAAAGTTATTGTGATCATAAGGAAAAAGAATCAGGAGTCCGTATTCAAGCGATGCGGACTTTTTGGTATTTGTTCACTTTCTTTCACTAATTATTTACATGTTTTCGTTTGACTATTCGAAATGGAGTACTATAATCAAAGTAGGATTCTCCATATCTTTCCTTTTTTCGACAAAATCCTACCAGCATTCGCTATGAATGGGCAAACCCATTGAAAATTGGGGACGCAAAGCCACGGGCCTAATGTACAAGTTACGATGGCAGCCGGGTTGCCGACTAGCAGTGTATTTTGCTGTTTTAGTTTTACGGCTCCTTTCAGGCGAAAGGGGCCTATTACCTTTACAAAAGGGAGAGGTTAAAGCATGTCAATCCTTCAAACACTGGACAAGCAGTACATTAATGGGGAGTGGCGCGACGGACTGGGCGCGAAGACATTGCAAGATATCAACCCTTACAACGGGGAAGTCATCGCAGAATTCAAAATGGCAAATCTGGAGGATATCGACGCGGCTTACAAGGCGGCAGCCAACGCGAAAAAAGAGTGGGATGAAGTGAATGCCTATACCAAATCCCGAATGTTGGAGCGAGCTGTTCACTATATCGAAGAGAATGAAGAAGAAATCATTCAGATCATCATACGTGAATTGGGTGGAACCCGATTAAAGGCGTTTTTTGAGATCGGGCTTGTGAAGGATATTATTCGCGAGGCGGCTACGTTCCCCGTACGCATGGAAGGAAAAATTCTTCCTTCTCCCGTAGACGGAAAAGAAAATCGCTTGTATCGGATTCCCGCAGGCGTTGTCGGTGTCATCAGTCCGTTCAACTTCCCGTTCTATCTGTCGATGAAGTCCGTAGCTCCAGCTCTTGGCGCGGGCAACGGTGTCGTTCTTAAACCGCATGAGCACACGCCAATCACGGGTGGAACGCTCATCGCGAAAATTTTTGAAGAAGTAGGTCTGCCAAAAGGCTTGATCAACGTTGTTGTGACGGATATTGCGGAAATTGGCGATGGTTTTGTCTCCCACCCGATTCCGCGCATCCTTTCGTTTACAGGCTCTAGCCAAGTAGGAAGCCATATCGCGCAAGTGGCAGCGAAGCATTTCAAAAAGGCGATTTTGGAGCTGGGCGGCAATAGTGCACTGATCGTTTTGGAGGATGCGGATCTCCAGTATGCCGTTAATGCAGCGGTATTCAGCCGCTTTACCCACCAAGGTCAGATTTGCATGTCGGCTAACAGGGTTCTGGTTCACCAAGATGTATACGATAAATTCCTCGATCTGTATGTGGAAAAAGTATCTGGACTCAAGGTAGGCGACCCAAATGATCCTGACACGGTAATCGGTCCACTCATCAATCAACGGCAAGTCGCCAACCTGATGGCAACGATTGATGAGGCGATACGGGAAGGAGCCGTTCCTGCATTGAAAGGGGAAGTAAAGGGCAACCTGGTCGAGCCGATCGTTTTGACAGGAGTGACCACAGACATGTCGATTGCTTCTAAAGAGCTGTTTGGTCCGGCTGTTTGCATCATGTCGTTTGCTTCCGAGGAAGAAGCGATTCGCATGGCGAACGAGACACCATTTGGATTGTCCGGGGCGATTCATACACGCGATCTGGAGAGAGGTGCCCAGATGGCCAAACGAATTGAGACTGGCATGATTCACATCAACGATGGAACGATCAATGACGAGCCAATCGTGGCGTTTGGCGGTGAAAAGCACTCCGGGTTGGGACGTTTGAACGGTCAATGGAGCTTAGAAGAGTTTACTACGCTGAAATGGATATCGGTTCAGCACAAGCAACGCCAATTTCCGTATTAATGCCAGCAAAATATAGAGGTGAAGAGGGTCATGAACGGTTACGTAGAATGGAACGAAACGGAAGCTTCCGAAGAGGGGAAAAACGCAGAGCTGCTCGAGGCGTTCATCAAGGTTGCCCCCTATTTAAATGATTTGCTCTCCGATGACATTACCATTGGGGTCTATGACACGGAAAAGCTATTGCGCAATGTGCCTGCCCAAACATTTGCACTGCAAGTCAAGCCGGGTGATCCACTCCAGGAAGGAGATGTGATCACCAACGCGATTCGAAAAAACACCAAGCAGGCGATGATGGTCCCCAAGGAATTATTTGGGTTTCCTCTCATCGCAAGGGCGATCCCTCTGCATGATCACACGGGAAAAGTCATCGGTGGTGTCGGCATTGGTTCCAGCATGGAGCGAGCCAATGAGCTGTATGAAATTGCGGCAAATCTCTCGAGCGTCGTCGAGCAGGTCAGCGCCACCACACATGAGATGGCTGTGCAGATCGGGAATTTAAACGAGCAAATGAAGGCGATCTCAGAGCAAGCCAATGATGTGAGCCAAAGTACGACTGAGATCGAGCAAATTACGCTCGCCGTGAAAAAAATCGCTGATCAAAGTAACATTTTGGGACTGAATGCGAGCATTGAGGCTGCGCGAGTAGGGGATGCAGGGCGAGGGTTCGCTGTCGTTGCAAATGAAGTTCGCAATATGGCGACGGATTCGCGGGCGAATGCAGACAAAATCAAGCAAACCACAGATTCCATCCGGGATTTGATAACCCTGCTGCAAAATTCGATTGAATTGATTAATCAAACGATGGAGAGTCAGGCAGCCGCTACGGAGGAAATTTCTGCGACGATGGTCGAAGTGAGCGACAATACGCAAAAGCTGGCAGGGCTTGCCCAAGAAGTGTTTGAAATAAAGTAAGCCTATACCTGTAACAAAATTCCCCTCTCAGGAGTCTAACTTTAGAGAGGGGAATTTTTCCTTTAGTTCATTTGGATGGTAGGTAGCGATTGCTCCAGCATATAGCGATACACCGGGACTTCATCGCCCTTTTCAACGGGCAAGAAGTTAAACGTGACGTAGCTGTCTACCGATTCCGGTTCCAAGGCCAATGCTATGAAGTTGGCGTTTGGTTGAGCCATGCTGAACACGTAGCTACCCGCAGGAAAGGTTTTCGTTGTTTCTGTTACATTTGTAGTCACTTGGTTGGTGAAATGCCCATTCTCGTAAATCGTATTCACCTTGTTTTCCAAAATGGTGTAGCTTTCTACCGCTATGGTCGTTTCTTTTGATAGCTTGCTTACTGAAACACCGAGCAGTTCCAGCTTGGCTGCGACTTCATGGTAGCCAGGAGGCATGAGATAAGCAGTGGGGCGCTCGCGTTCGAGTACGGGATAGGCATCCGTGGAGCTTACCCAGTCGATGGGGGCAGGCACTTTTTTTGCGGTGGCTAGATCGACCACATCGAGAGTTTGACCCGGTACTCGCTTATTCTCACTCAGGATGACGAGTTTGTCGTTGTCGTTTGCCTTTTTGCCTTTTTCCGTGATTTCTGCGCGTGCCTGGGTCACAGCGGACTTGATTGCTTTGGCGTTGGCCGCTGTTGATTGGATGACAGCAGCGTGAGTCATGGCCTGGCTGTATACACGGCGCTCAAAATCGGCGCGTCCAATGCCGATGCCGCGTGTTTCCACCAAAAAGGTCAACGTGTTTTTCAATCCCAAGGCATTGCGTCCGATTCTCGTCTCTGTGCTGCCTTCTGTTGCGGTCACTTTTCCGTCCTTGCCTTTTGCAAGCGTATAGTATGCGTGATGAGAAAGTTGCTCCTTGTCGAGTGCTTTTTGAACGTCAGCCAAGAGCAGGTTGTCTGACATTTTGCGCAGGCTGGCGGGGATATTCAAGTTTTTCGCAGAGGAGATCAGAACATCGTAGGAAGAGATCGCGCCTTTTTCCCCAACATCGCGAAGTTGGCTGGAAGAGACACCGTATTCGTGGGCGTCAAGCACCACATCAGGTTGATAGGCATTGAGAGCTTGGTGAACTGCTTGGACCTCTGGATATTCTACCTTCATGTAGTCGCGGTTGGCATCCAGCTCTGTCGCGATGTAGCGTTTGAACTGGTAGGAGCCATCCGGGTTGATGCGAGGAACAATCGCGACGTTTACTTGATCCAGGAGGTCCGCGCCAAGTTTTCCTTCTGCCAGCCATTTGGCGATCACAAGAGCAGATTCACCAGAGGCGGGTTCATTTCCGTGGATTTGTGCCTGTAGCCAGATGAGTGGCTTCTCCTTGTTTTGTTTGAGCTTGCCGTGGTCTTTGCTGAATAGCAGCAGGGGGATATCACGACCTTCCAATGATGTGCCGATGGATAGCAGCTTGATTTCCTTGTTGCCTGCTGCCAATTTGCTTATGTAAGCCATCATTTCTTCCTGGGACGTAAAAGCTTCTTTTCCTTCTTGGAAGCCGGGTGTCCCAAACTGGATAGTTGGCTTGGGAAACAAGCTCTCAATCTGTGCAGGCTGTACATAGGTTGGCCCTATTCCGTAATAAGGAATGTGGGGTTGTGGTTCAGCTTGAGTGGCATGGATGATTGAGGGGCTGGTGAACAGAGATATTACGAGTGCTGTAGAAACAACGTAGCGTACTTTCTTGTCCATAAATTCCCTCCTGCGAAATAGAAGTAGACACCTATGATTAATTTATCAGATTATTATAAAAATAATAATCGCTACGAAATATTCATTTTAAAGTAGGACTTTCGGTTCTCCTTTAATAGAATAGGGGGATGACATGGTCAGAAAAATCAGCAGAATGCTCCTTTTGATGACGGCCATCGCCGTAAGTAGTTTCTTTCCGAGCAATCTTTCTGCAAACGAATGGAAAAAACCAACAGAAACAGAAACTGTTGACCACTTGAATGGCGCGATGCACCAAAAACAAGAATTTCGTTTCCCAGATGGTGTCACGTATTGGGCGCATAAACTGACAGGTCAGCGCAATATGATGCCCTACGTTTTCACCCTCCCGATTCAGGGCAACAGTCAGAACATGATGTTTCGCTATCGAGCCTATGATGAGTCGAAGAAACCGTATTGGAAGGTCGTCACGCTTGATCAGGTCCAGACCCTTCCGCTTGCCTCTGGTTTTGTAGAGACGGAGGGCAGGTATATTTGGTTAGGTAAGCCGATAACCTACGTGGATAAAGGCAGAGCCACGATTGAGGAAAAGCCGGCATTGGCGCTGCCAATCGAAGTAAAACAGACATCATCTGGTGTCGAGTTGGTGATCAAGCTGCCGATGAAAGCAGGCTTTATCAGCGAAATGTGGGCACTCGATTCGAGAGATCCGCTCGTTCCTTGGGGAGAACAATCAATTGACAGCGTCTGGCTTAACTTGGACGTAACGGAAAAGGCAAAATGGCTGTACGACGGGTATTACTATCAAAGTCCTTCAACGTACGAGCCGACTTCGGAGTCCTCTTTTTGGCGGATTCCTGAAAATTATGTCCTTCGCTCCTTTTTATATACAGGTGGAAGCAAGGCTGCCCGGGATATGGGCTATGTGATGTTGAAAGCGAGCCTGAAGCAGCAGGAGCCTGAGGGGTACTGGAAGACACAGCCGCGCTCCTTGTGGTTAAGCGGCGATTACGGGATACCAGAGGGCTTTTACGATACGAGATTCAACACAGGAGCGGCTGATCTGATGCTGCGGGGCTGTGATCAGTATCAAGAAAATGACTTTTGCCAATCGGCGAAAAAATATGCTTCTTACTTTCACAATCACGCAGCCATGAACCGTTTTGTCATCGCTGGAGTACAGCAAGGGTGGCTGGTTTCTGACTACGCGACAGCAACGAATCCAATGATTCAGACACATGTTTCTTTGAATCATCAGTTGGCGGAAATCAATTTTCTCTACAAAAGCTACATGCAATTCGGGGACCGGGTAGACAAAGACTTAGCAGACATCATGCTCTACGGTGTGGTAAACCTCGGATCGCAGTGGATTCTCGGAAATGGCGATTTGCATTACGCTTATTTTCCGGACGGGACATTCGGCAGACCGGACTATCCGTTCTTGACCTACAATGACTTGGTCGAAACCCAGCGCTTGTACCGTCAACTACACGGGATGGATGAGATGACGCTTGCCTTGTTGATTGACAGTAAATTGATGTGGATGCAACTGAATAATGTTCAGTACCGTTAACATATGGAATGGTAACCCGTAGGAAGGTCACTTTATCAGAGTGGCTTTCCTGCGGGTTTTTTGCATGTACCGGCAAGTTCATTTAATCTATTTTCCGCAAAGCAAACAAGGTCAAAAAGCTGACAGCCTCCCGCAGCTCTACGCTTAGGCGGCCGGCGATATCTGGCGTAATTCCTTCCTTGTATACCGGCTCTTCGCCCAGCAATGTGAAGCCATTTTCGCTCGCCAACTGTTTGGCTTCCCAGGGCATCATCGTATTTTGGATCGTCGTCTCTTCGTATAGTCTGCGATAGCTATGTGCACGGGGGCCAGCTGTAGGACCGAGGATTCCCAAGACGAGAATTCCTCCGGGAGCGAGCACGCGGTGAAGCTCCAAGAGTGCCTTGAGCGGAGCTGGCGTGAATTCCACTACATTAATGGAGAGCACACCGGAGAATGAATCATCGGCAAAAGGAAGGTTGCTGATGTCTCCTGTCTGAAAATGAACAGAGCCTGGGAAGGAAATGACCCGGTCATGAGCGAGGCGAATCATTTCCCCGGCAATGTCGATGCCCTTCACCTGATAGCCGTGCTCTGCGAGCTTGCAACTGGCATAGCCGTCACCACAGCCTGCATCGAGAACAGGTCCCGATCCGACAGGTACATGCTTCATAAAATAGGGGAGGATGGTGCTGCGGCTACCTTTTTCCCACATGTGCTCACTTCGTTTTCGCCAGTCTTCTGCAAATTGATCCCATTGCTTGGCCGCTTGTTCTGTCCATTGGCTCATCCTTGTTCACGCCCTTCTCATCGATTGAGCAATACCGTTATGAAGAAAAACTCCGGTCGAGGTGGCCGGAGCTTTTCAAGGAAGTTGTTTTACGTCAAACGGTTGGGGATATGTGTGACCAAGTCAGCAATTTTTTTATTCTTCAGCGTTTGCATCATTTGCTGCTCGGCGTCAGCCACAACCTGTTGAATCAGACACGCACTATCATGATGGAAGCTGCATTCAAACAAGGAGGTTGTCCCTTCAATAGCTTGGATAACATCCAGAAACGATATATCATCCTGGTTGCGTTTGAGCTTGTATCCGCCATTTGCGCCAGAGACAGAGTGGATCAACCCAGCCTTGACCAGTTTCGTCAGCATTTTGGACAGGTACGTTTGTGAAACGCCTAGCTTCTCTGCCAAAAGCTGAACACTAACGGGTTTATCAGGCGCTTCTGCCACCAGATAGAGCATCGCATGGAGGGCATAGTCTGTTGCCTGTGAATACTTCATAAGACACCTCAATCATGGACTTAATACATCCATCATAAAGTGAATGCGAAGCATGATCAAGGGGAAGAGTGATTCGTGCTGGCATCTGAACTTTCGATGACCATTTTTGGGTGGTGCAACTTGACACAAAAAATTTTTAAAGGATATTATAGATACAATAAGTCTGTGAACAAGTTGTTTGAAATGATCCAAGTACAGCGAGTTATTTTTTTGTCCCTATTAAGGATATTAAAGCTCTTTAATGGTCATTTTGAATAACTGTTCAACATAAAAAGGGGAGGAAAGTACAAATGAGCATTTGCCACACGACTGACACTACCTTTCAACAAGATGTAAAAAGCGAAGGCTACACCCTCGTCAATTTTTGGGCACCTTGGTGCGGGCCATGCCGTTTTTTTGGACCGATACTCGAATCGTTTGATGGGGAGCATAGCAGCGAAGTGCGAGTCCTAAAGGTCAATGTCGATGAACAAACGGAGATTGCCAATCAGTATGGCATTATGAGTTTGCCAACGACCATTTTGCTCAAAAACGGGGAATTGATCGACAAAGTCGTAGGAGCGGCTCCTCTAGCGGAACTGAAACAATTTGTTTTCAAACATAAGTAGTAGGAAAACGCAGCGAAAGCCATCGGTCAACTTGATCGGTGGCTTTTTGGTATCCAGTTGTTATTCGCATGTGTACTTTAATAAATGAAAGCGTTTGAGCGTTTTCGCGTTGTTCCGTGTTCTTGCATGAGGAAGCGCTTCCAATGTACTCTCAAGATAACGACAAAATAATCCCAATTCACAAAATAATGTCAATAATTGAACAAGAAAGCGGAGGGGTAGGCAATGAGCAATACCGATTTTTTCCCGATTCAGGACTGGGACTATCTGGAGTTTTATACAGGGAACGCCAAGCAAGCTATGCACTATTTTACAAATGCGTTTGGATTTGAAGCAGTAGCCTATGCGGGTTTGGAGACAGGCTCTCGGGAAAAGGTTTCTTACGTTTTGAAGCAGAAGCATATGACGTTCGTGATCAGTGGGGCGCTTACGCCTGACAGCCCGATCGCGGATTTTGTGAAAAAGCATGGGGACGGAGTCAAAGACGTTGCCCTGCGTGTAGAGGATTGTGAGCAGGCTTACCGGGAGGCCGTTTCTCGCGGAGCCATTCCGATCATGGAACCGACTGAGTATACCGATGAATTCGGGACGGTCAAAAAAGCGATTATCGGTACGTACGGCGAAAACATTCATTCCTTTATCGAACGAAAAAATTACAACGGCCCATTCTTCCCAGGCTTTAAAGCTTACCAATCTCCAGTCAAAGGGGAGAGTACGGGTATCATCGGCATCGACCACATTGTTGGTAACGTCGAGGTCATGGATGAGTGGGTAGAATACTACCAAAAGGTCATGGGCTTTACAGCCGTACAAAATTTCAGTGAGGACGACATCTCGACGGAGTATTCTGCGCTCATGTCCAAAGTAATGCAAAGCGGAACAGGACGCATCAAGTTCCCGATCAATGAGCCAGCAGAAGGACGCCGCAAGTCGCAGATTCAGGAGTTTTTGGAGTTCTACAAAGGACCAGGTGTGCAGCATATTGCGATCCTGACCAACGACATAATCGACACTGTATCGAAGCTGCGTGATAACGGTGTAGATTTCCTCATGGTACCAGATGCGTACTACGAAGATTTGAAAGAGCGTGTAGGAGAAATCGACGAAGACATCGAGGCGCTGAGAAAGCTGGGTGTCTTGGTTGACAGAGACGACGAAGGCTATCTCTTGCAGCTGTTCAGCAAGCCGATTGTAGACCGTCCAACGCTGTTTATCGAGATTATCCAGCGCAAAGGAGCACGCGGCTTCGGGAATGGCAACTTCAAGGCACTGTTCGAGGCGCTGGAGCGCGAGCAGGAGCGCAGAGGTAATCTGTAATTCATTGATGTAACGAGCATGACAAGACCATCTCAGGCTGAAAAAGCGGAAGGGATGGTCTTTTTCTATTTGCGAAGCAGAAAAATAAAAACTCATGAACCATTTACTCGACTCTATCATCTATACTAATAGGAACCAAAAATTGGAGATAAAAGGAGGCTTATGCAATGTGATCATCAAGAGGGACGTTCAGCAAGACATTCAGCTTGCACAGGACGGTAACGTAGAAGCTTTCGCTAGAGTCATTCAAATGTACGAGCGTACCTTGTATGGCTTGGCACGAACCTATATCGGGCGGGACGAGGATTGTGCCGATGTGGTGCAGGATACGATGATGAAAGCATTCAGAGCCATCCGAACGCTGCGAGAGCCTGCTTATTTCAAAACATGGATGATCCAAATTCTCATAAACGAATGCAGACAATGGCTGCGAAAAAAGAAACGAAGCCGAACCGTAGAGCTGTCTTCACTGCAAATCGAAGAGATAGCCATACAAGCCCCCTACGAAGCGATTGAACTAACAGAGGCGGTATGGAAGTTGGAGCAAGAGCTGCGCATCGTCGTGTGGCTTCACTATTACGAGGATTTGCCGATCAAAAAAGTCGCCATGCGAGTAGGTGTCCCGGAAGGCACAGTGAAATCCCGGCTGCACCGGGCTCGCGTACTGCTTGCAGAAGAGCTGGAATCCTCCCAGGAAAGGAACGTGGACGATGACCCGACTATTGTGCGGAAGCTGAGTCTGAATCTGGATGACTTCGCTCCGCTGTCAGCCGCATAAGTACACAGATGTCCAAAAGAGAGAGAAAGGGACGAAATTGCGATGATTCATCGATTGGAACCAAAGGATTATGCAAAAATCAGGACGTTGCTGTCACCTGATAACGTGAACGATTTGACCATCCATGCGATTATCAATGGGACAAATCGAGGAGCGATTTACGTAGATGATGTGGAGCAGCCCCGGACAGCATTGGTCGATCAAACCGGCGTGATCAGTATTTTCGTAGGGGATGCTGCCAATGAAGCGTTCACAGCCGATCTGGGTGCCTTTATCGAGGGGGAATTACGCAGATATACGACCGAATCATGCGGGGGCACTCATTTTTTGGCAGTTGTGCCTGATGAAGCGTGGGAAAAGGCAGTGACCAAAGCTATCTCGCATCGAGAGATAGAAACGGATTGGGAGTATTACTACCAGTTCAATCCCGAGCAATTCCAAGCGCGAAAGATCAGCTATCGCCCTCTGCCTGAAGGATACACGTTGAAAAGAATCGATGCAGGTGTCATAGAAGACGACCCTGACAACACCCTGATCGAGGTTGTAGAGGAATTCTATCATTCGGTGGATGATTTTTTGCAGTGGGGTGTAGGTTTCAGCGTATGTAAAGGAAATACGATTGTGAGTGCTTGCCTGTCTTGCTGTGTCCATGAGCTTGATCATGAAATTAGCGTGGAAACCTACGAGGAAACCGACATGAACCAGGGCTTTGCTACGCTAGCTTGTGTGGCGTACCTGGAGCATTGCATGGAACATGGGCTGACCCCGCACTGGACCACGCTGGAAACCAATGAGGAGTCAGTGCGACTGGCAACAAAGCTAGGATTTGAACCGAAAGAAAAGGGGAAAATACTGGAGTTCGAATACTAAAACGATACGGGTATCCATGGGTTGTCGAAATCACTTCGGCAACCTTTTTCACTAGGAAAGGAAGAGAAGCAAGAGGGAAATACGGTATGAAAAGTGAATATTTTGATTAGTTGCAGAAACGAACAGGAACCATCGGGCAGCGACAGGAGTGGGATAAACAAATGAACATGGCATTAATGGTTCCGTTGACGGAGCGGACGGCTGTTTTGATCGTGGTGGCCTTGCTGTTTACGCGTGTACGTGCATTCCGCAGCATATTGAACCAGCAAGCAACGTGGCGAGAAAAAGCACTGATGGTCGTCATTTTTTCTGCTATTTCCATACTGGGTACATATAATGGCATCTGGTATCAGGATGCGATCGCGAATTCACGCGTGATTGGGACTGTCGTGGCGGGCTTGCTGGCTGGTCCATGGGTAGGGCTGATGACGGGACTGATTGCGGGGATTCATCGTTATTCATTGGGGGGCTTTACGGACGTGGCTTGTGCCATCTCGACGATAAGCGAGGGCTTGTTTGCGGGATTAATTTATCAGTTCCGCCGTAACCGCAGCAAAAAAATCGGGTGGACGACAGCACTCGTCGTCGGTTTCTTGGCGGAGTGGCTGCAAATGGGAATTGTTCTGCTCATCGCACGTCCTTACGCTGACGCTTTGGCATTGGTGCAGGCCATAAGTGTACCGATGTCTATCGTCAATTCGGTCGGAATTGCTATTTTGATCATTATTATTGATTTGGCCAAAAAGGAAGAGGATCGGATTGGCGCGCTCCAAGCCCAGCGAACGCTGCAAGTAGCGGACAAAACGTTGTCTTACTTGCGTCAAGGACTGACGTATGACTCTGCCCATAAGGTAGCGGAGGAAATATTGCGGACGACGCGTGTAGCAGCGGTAGCGATTACCGATACGCGCTCTGTACTTGCACATGTTGGCGCAGGCTCATCCCATCACGTAGTGGGAGAAGGCATAACGACCAAGGCGACCCGTGAAGTTTTATCAACAAAAGAAGTAAAGATTGCCCAGACGAAGGAAGAGATTGGATGCAGGGAGACGAATTGTTCCTTGCGCTATGCGATCCTTGTCCCCCTGATGCGAAGACGTGAAGTGGCGGGCGTGCTCAAGCTGTATCAGGATCGCTCACGAAAACTATCGGCGGTGGACTTGGAACTCGTACGCGGATTGGGGAACCTGATATCGAGTCAGCTCGAACTGGCTGAGCTAGAGAAGCAGTCCCGTCTGTTGGCAGATGCAGAAATCAGAGCCTTGCATGCGCAGATCAATCCTCATTTCTTGTTTAATGCGCTCAATACGATCGTTTCCTTTATTCGCTTCCGGCCCGAGCAGGCGCGCGAACTGTTGATTCATTTGGGGGAGTACTTCCGGCGTAATTTGCATGACTCTGGCGGATATGTCAGTTTGGCGCGTGAGCTGGAGCATATCGAAGCGTATTTGGCTATCGAACGTGCGAGGTTCGGGGACAAGCTCCATGTAGAGTACGACATCGAGGATGGGGTAGAGCGGTTTACTGTGCCAGGACTGATTTTGCAGCCGCTGGTAGAAAATGCGGTCAAGCACGGGCTGTTGCCCAAGCGCGAAGGGGGAACCGTCGTGATTCGTGCGCGCCGCAAAGAAAAGCAAACCGTCGAACTGACAGTGGCAGATAATGGAGTAGGAATGAAAGTGGACCCATTCGAGCCAGCCCTAGATGAGAAGAGTGCAGGGCGGCAATTATCCGGGATCGGTCTTGCCAATGTAAAAAGCCGTCTCCAGTCGATCTACGGAGAACCGTATGGAATCGTGATCGAGAGCAAAAGCGGGAGCGGCACAACATGCACCATACAATTACCGATAGGGGTGAACGTCAGTGCTCAAAGTGTTCATCGTCGATGATGAGACGCCTGCCAGAGAAGAACTGCGGTATTTGCTGGAGCAGTTTTCGGAGGTGTCCGTAGTAGGAGAGGCGGGCAGCGGGGAAGAGGCGTTGGAAGCGGTGCTTCAGACAGAGCCGGATGCGGTTTTTTTGGACATCCATTTGCAGGACAGGGATGGCGTCGATGTGGGGCAGGAGCTTCTGGAATCCATGGTCAATCCACCTGTCATCATCTTCGCAAGTGCTTATGAATTTCATGCGGTTCGAGCATTTGAGGCCGAAGCCGTCGATTATATCGTCAAGCCGTTCAGCGAAATGCGTCTGGAAAAGACGATGAATCGGGTACGAAGAATGAGGCGGAAAATTGAGCCTGCATTGGACACGTCACCTCTACTGGAGGAAAGGCTACAGTCCCTTCTGCAAAATGTGCTGGTCGATACTCAGCCGCGTCGTGTCCCGGTGGAGAAAAATGGCAAAATCATGCTGATTGATCCAAACGAAATCGTCTATGCTACCTTGGAAGGAAGGTATGCGAGCATTTATACAGCAGGTGAGCAATATGCGACCACGTTTACGTTGCAGGAGCTGGAGAGCAGACTGTCCCGTCAGCAATTTTTTCGGACGCATCGCGCTTTTATTGTCAATTTATCCAAAACGGCAGAGCTCGTCCCTTGGTTCAAAGGCTCGATTCATCTCGTCATGCAGGATCATCGCAAAACAGAAGTGCCTGTCAGTCGCAATGTCGTGAAGGAATTGAAGAAACGACTGGGGTTTTAAAGGAAACAGACCAATCCTGCGTCCGGTTTGGGGAGGATTGGTCTGTTTTTTTTGACTGCCTACACGGGATAGTCATCGTTTTTCTTACGTGTCACCATGATCCCGCCCAATACGATCAGGATCAGGCCGAGGATGCCGCCCACTTGGGTGGACGCCAGATTCGCAATCAAAAATACGATGGCAAGAACGGTGAGGATGCCAATGGGGATCAAGAGAGCGGGTTTGCGATTGCCGAATATGTACAGCTCGGTAAGCCCCACGGCAGGACCGATCAGGAAGAAGGGCCACGTCGTGCTCATATCCCCGTGAAAAAATAGCTGGCTGAAAAAGAAGAGTGGGGCATAAACGAGCAAGATCCCGCCTGGCACGAGCAATCCAGCACGATTTGGCTTTGGGTTCATAAAAAAGAAAATATGAAACCCGATTCCTGGGATGAGAAGGAAGACTGGCCATAGCAAGTCCATTGCGAGCGGTACGTTCAGGTAGGTAGCCAGAACAAAAATCGCTCCGATTCCGATAATGATGTAACCCCCGATTCGTCGCATGTGCGTATTCTCCTTTTTGAATTCCATACCAATTTATGTATAACTTTAACATATTGTGGGGGAGTTTGTATCAGACTCGGGGCGGAGACTTTCTACGTCCCAAAATTGAACGCGCTTACACTCAAACGAGGATGGTGCAGCTTGTGCCTGTTTTTGTACGGTTCAGCCATTTTTTATGTTGGCAAGCTGTCCGATGTGATACGTTTTTCTAAGGTTTATTGCCTGAATATTTGATGAATAGGAGGAGGCGACTCGGATGAAGAAATGGTTTCTTTCCCTCTTGATTTGGGGCGGGATAGCCGCATTGGGTGCTGTCGGGTTCGGGATGATAGCCCTCTGGCAAGGGGAATCAGTCAACTCGTTCTGGTTACTGACAGCCGCATTTTGCACTTATGCTGTAGCTTATCGTTTTTACAGCAAATTCATAGCCAAAAAACTAATGTCACTCGATGACAATCGCGCTACTCCGGCAGAAGTGAACAACGACGGCAAAGACTTCGTGCCCACGAACAAATGGGTGTTGTTTGGGCACCATTTCGCTGCGATTGCAGGAGCAGGCCCGCTCGTAGGTCCTACGTTGGCTGCGCAAATGGGATATTTGCCGGGAACGATCTGGATTATCGTCGGGGTCGTGATCGGTGGGGCGGTGCAGGACTTCATTATTCTGTTCGGATCGATGCGTCGCAACGGAAAAAGCCTTGGTCAAATCGCCAAGGAAGAGATCGGTCCTGTTGGCGGAGCACTCGCTTTGATTGGTATTATTGCCATTATGATTATCCTGATTGCTGTTTTGGCGATGGTGGTTGTAAACGCTCTTGCTGAATCACCGTGGGCTACCTTCACGATATTCATGACCCTGCCTATCGCGATATTGATGGGATTGTATATGCGGTATATACGACCCGGGCAGGTATTGGAAGGCTCGATTATCGGGCTTGCTCTCTTGTTCTTTTCCCTCTGGCTCGGTCAAATCGTCGCTGCATCGCCAACATGGGGACCAGCCTTCACGTTTTCCAAAGTCCAGCTTGCCTGGATGATCATTGTGTACGGCTTTATTGCCTCTGTTTTGCCTGTGTGGCTGCTATTGGCACCGCGCGATTATCTCAGCTCGTTCTTGAAAGTAGGGACGATTGCGGTATTGGCGGTGGGAATTGTGCTGACACTGCCGCCATTGCAAATGCCAGCACTGACGAAGTTCATTGATGGAACTGGCCCAGTTTTTGCAGGAAATCTGTTTCCCTTCTTGTTTATTACCATCGCGTGCGGAGCCGTATCAGGATTCCATTCACTCGTATCATCCGGAACGACGCCGAAGATGATCGCGAAGGAATCGCATGCGCCATTGATCGGTTATGGCGGGATGCTGATGGAGTCTGGCGTCGCGGTTATGGCGATGATTGCAGCGTGCGTGTTGACCCCCGGTGTCTATTTTGCGATCAACTCACCTGCCGCAGCAATTGGCGTGGATGCAGTCCAGGTTGCGACGACGATAACGGGCTGGGGCTATACCGTAACCCCTGACCAATTAACGACGCTCGCCAACGACATTCAGGAAAAGACGATCCTTTCCCGAACGGGCGGAGCGCCGTCACTGGCAATCGGGATGGCGACAATTTTCTCGGGTGTACTCGGTGGCAAGGCATTAATGGCATTCTGGTATCACTTTGCGATCTTGTTTGAGGCTGTCTTTATTTTGACGACGATCGATGCGGGAACGCGTGTCGGACGATTCATGGTACAAGACATGCTCGGCAACGTCATTCCGAAAATGAAGGAAGTCAACTGGCTACCAGGTAATCTGATTGGCTCTGGGATCATTACCATCGGATGGGGATACTTCCTGCTCCAAGGTGTCATGGACCCGTTGGGAGGCATTTACACTCTGTGGCCGCTCTTTGGTATCGCCAACCAGATGCTCGCTGCAATTGCGTTTACAGTGGGAACGACGATTATTTTCAAAATGGGCAAAGCTGCTTACTCCTGGATCACACTCGTACCGATGGCTTGGCTGACGACGGCTACGCTGACAGCGGGCTGGCAAAAGCTGTTCCATCCTGATCCCAAAATCGGGTTCCTCTCGCATGCAGAATCATTCCAAAAGGCTCTGGATGCCGGTACGCTGCCAAAAGGAGTAAAAACAGTAGAAGCTGCTCAAAAAATGATCTTCAACGACCAGATCGATGCTGTGGTATGTGCAATCTTCATGGTCATTACGATTGGGATCATTCTCGACGGTGCGAGGGTATGGATTAATATTCTCCGCGGCAAGCATTATCCGTTGCAGGAGTCGCCGTACATCAAGTCCAAAGGAAATGTATTTGACGGGAAAGGACATCACGTAGCATGAGGCGCAAGCTGAGAGCCATGCGAAAGGCAATGCGCAAAGTGAGCTCTGCTATTAAAACGATTTTCGGAATGCCAGACTATGATCGCTATCTCGCTCATTGGTATGAGACACATGGGGCACCGGGTATCTTTCCGATGACAGAGCGTGAGTATTACATGTACGCATTGACCGAACGATTTGAAAAAGGCGGCGTAACGCGCTGCTGCTAAAGTGGTCATGTAAAAAAGGGTGTCTCCCCGGTCAGAAAATGACGAGGGAGAGACCCTTTTTCAATCATTCGGGAGCTGGGTGCAGCAACGATATTTCAGGCGCACTCCCCATGGCTAACGTGTGGTGTAACAGCAGGTAAAGTATGGTACACTAAATCATATAGCATGACCGTTTTTTAGCACGAGCTGTCTCATCATTATCAAATAAAACGTCGAAGCCTCTCTTTCTAAAAGAAAAGGGCGTGCTTTGCGAAAAAATAAGTCAAGTTTTAGGTGGCGATACGTGTGCAAGCATCAACACTGGCGGCTCTCAAGGAGCTTGCTTTGCAATGCGCCCGTTCAGCGGGTGAGCTGAGTCTGAAGCGAATGAAGGAGCCTTTTACCGTCGAGTATAAAACATCAGCCTCCGATCTTGTTACAGCCGTAGATAAAGAAGTAGAGAATCACGTCATTCAAATGATTCTTGCACGCTTCCCTGATCACGGCATTCTTGGAGAAGAGAGTGCACATGCGGAGGATTACAAGCAGTATGACACGCTCTGGGTCATCGACCCGATTGATGGCACGACCAATTTTGTGCATCAGCAAATCAATTTTTCCGTTTCCATTGCCGTTTACCATAAGGGAGAGGGAATGGTCGGAGCGGTTTACGATCCTTCCAGAGACGAGTTGTTTTATGCGGTAAAAGGAGAAGGGGCTTTTCTCAATGATCGTCCCTTGCAGGTGAATCGAGCAGTGAGCCTGGAGCAAGCTTTATTGTGCACGAGCGTATTTTGGAACAAGCGTGCTGAGCAAATCGGCATCGACTTGATCGTGAAAAAGCTGGCTGGGAAGGTTCGCGGTATGCGCCTTTTAGGAAGCGCCGCTCTGGAGATGGCGTATGTGGCTGCGGGAAGACTGGATGGCTACGTCAGTATGCAGCTCAATGCGTGGGATTTCGGGGCAGCTCGCATTATTGTAGAGGAAGCGGGCGGCCGGGTGACGACCATGATGGGGACACCACTACCGTACGACCAAAAAAGCAGCGTGATGGCTTGCAACCCGACTTTTTATGAGGAGCTGCAGCATTACCTGAAATCCGAACATACGGATATACCTTCACAAAATTAAATGTCACAAGAACCCGCTGGACATACGCATCCAGTGGGTTTTCTTTTGCTAGGCAGATTGGTTTCCATTAGGACGGCGGTTGCATATGCTATAAAACATAGTCGGAAGACGAGCAGCGACTGTATTTATTACGAAGTCGGCTTGTCCGAATAAAGGGGGATAACCATGACCCTGATCGAGGAAAGTATAAAGTTGATCCTTCAGCATCAAGCGAGTACGGGGGCGTATCTCGCTTCACCCGCATTTGCCCACTATCAGTATGCGTGGCTCCGCGATGGAACATTTACGGCCTACGCGATGAACCGTACGGGCAATCATGAGAGCGCCCGCAAGTTTTACCAATGGTGCGATGATGTGATCCGAAAGCATGAGCCAAAGGCAAGAGCAGCCATTTCGGCAGTAAAAAAAGGATTAGATAAAAATGATGCGGGGAACGACCGCTTTTTGCATACCCGCTATACAGCGGACGGAGAAGAAGTAGCCGGAGAATGGGGAAGCTTTCAGCTCGATGGCTACGGGACATGGCTGTGGGGGCTGGCTGAGCATGTGCGGATGAGTGGGGAGCATGACTTGATTCACGAGCTGAAGCCTTCTATTGAACTGACGATTGACTATGTAATGGCGTGCTGGCAGCTCCCGAACTTTGATTGCTGGGAAGAGGGAGGAGACCGAATCCACCCGGTGACGCTAGGAGCCATTTATGCCGGGATCAAGGCGATGGAGCCTTATTTGTCCGACCGAGCTTTCGAACTCGCTCAAGAAGGAGAGACCATTCGCCAGTTCATACGCGAGCATGGCATAGCCAACGGGCGATTAATAAAATCCGTCGGGGACCATTCTGTAGATGCAAGTATGCTCTGGCTGGCACTGCCGTATGGGATCTTCGACGTCGATGATCCACTGATGATCCGAACCGTGCAGGCCATAGAAGAGGAGCTGCGCGCAGGAAACGGGGTGCATCGCTATCCAGCCGATACGTATTACGGCGGAGGGCAGTGGCTGCTGTTATCCGCGTGGTTGGGCTGGTATTACGTGAAAACGGGCAAGCGTGAAGAAGCTGAAAAGATAGCTGTGTGGATTGTGTCCCAGCGCCAAGCGAGCGGACTGCCTGAACAAGTGCAGGAGCATTTGCTTTCTCCGGCTCATTATGAGATGTGGGTGGAGAGGGCAGGCCGTCCTGCTGTGCCGCTCCTTTGGTCGCATGCGATGTTTCTCGTGTTGGCGGTAGAGCTCGGCATTTGACACTAGCCAGGAAGAGGGTCTTCCTGGCTTTTCTTATTACTGACATCTATTGACACCATTTGTTGCTATGCTCATTTCAGGAGCGAACAGAGTGGTGTTCAACCGGGATAAAAGTGACACAGAGCATGAAGCTCTTCATGTAGCCAATTGATAAGCTCAGCAGGCTCCTCTACTGTCGCTTCTCTTCCCAGACTAAGTACAAACCGGGCTACCCAATCTATGTCGGAGGGAGCGATGGTATCAGTAATGAAGCCAGAGCCATCTGCCAGAAGCGTAATCTGATTGCCGAATTGATGGTGGATTTCGGCGAGTTTGCAGCCTTTTCTCGTCAAACGAATTCGCAGGGGAAGCTGCACTGGTTCTTCATGCTGCGAGACATGCGGACCAGGCACGACAGATGGGACATCTACAATCGTCATGGCTTGGATGCGGTCAACGCGCAGCTTGATCGTGCATTGCCTGAGAAAGCAAAAGCATTTGCAGTACCAGTAGCCATCGAAGGCGTACAAATAATCGGGTTGAATGATGCGGGTGCTTCGTCGGTTCAGGGAGTCGTACGTAATCTCCACAGCTTGTTGTGATAGAGCAGCATCCAAGAGCGGTCGCAAAAACGGCGCCTCCACACTTCTGCTCGGGTTCGTCACCCGCAGTTTTTTGCGCAACTCCTCTACCCTAGTCAAAGCGTCTGTTGGAAGACTCGCAAGCAGCTTGGCGATCACAGACAAGGTTTCTTTTGCAAATGGCTTGTCCGTGTAGGAGAGAAGGGCTTCATACGACAAAATCAGAGCAACGGCTTCCTCTGTCGTGAGGGCAAGGGGCGCTAGCTGATGGGATCGAATCAGTCTGTAACCACCGCCAGGACCGGGGGAAGCTTGCAAGGGTGCACCAGCCTCGCTGAGCAAGTGCAAGTCACGCAGCATCGTTCGTTTGGACACGGACAACGTATTGGCTAAATCACCCACGGTAAAGGTTTTTCCAGTGTGGAAAAGCGCAAGCAGTTCTAGTAAACGACCTGTTCGGTTCATACGTATTCCTCGCTTTAGCTAAAACGAATGAAGGGATGAGTCAAAGTGAAGTCAATGACAGTTTATCAGCAGGGGACAAGGTTACATGTATGGGAAGGTGCGCGAAAGGGTGAAACGATTTTGTTTTTGCACCCCCAAGGCGGGACCTCATCTATCTGGAACGACATGTTACCTTATTTTTCAGAGGATTTCCACATCATTTGTATGGATCTGCGTGGACATGGCCAGTCAGAGCATGCGGCTACTGGCTACGATATCAGTACGCAATGCGAGGATATACGGGCAGTTCTCGATCATGCTGGGGTAGATAGAGCGCATCTGATTGGCAATTCTCTCGGCGGAGATTTCACCACCTTTTTTGCAGCAAGGTACCCTGACCGTGTGCGTTCACTGATCAATCTGGATTCAGGCATGATTGATTTCGTGGGCCCAAATGGCGAGCGGGAAGGATCAAAAGCTGAAATTTTGGAGCAGTATCGCAAGCGTGCAGTGCCAGCGTTTCAGCATCGAGAAGAGTTTGCGCCATACGCGAGGCAGCATTGGCAGCCGTGGGACCCGTATTATGAAAAATGGTTTCAGCATGTGACGATCTACCCTCTGTCTGATGGTTTGATCACGTATCAGATACCCACTGCCATTAACCTTCAAATCATGGAGACAGTCTGTGATCTGCACTATGAAGATGCCTACGCACAAATGAGCTGCCCGGTTCTGTTTCTCCCGGCGGAGACAGAGCCCAAGCTCGATGTAAAGCTCTCTCTCATTCAAAAGGTTACGAGACATCCGCAAAGCAAGACGGTAGTCATTCCAGGTTCCAAGCACTTGATGCCGATCGATGCGCCGCTAGTGACAAGCATGGAAATACTAGCGTTTCTAAAAGCCTTGGTGCTTGACGGTCCTTCTGGATAACCGAGGCTTCATCGTTGCAAGCAGGACACCGACAAGCGTCACAACGCCACCAGCCATCGTCACAAGCGTAGGACCTTCACCCAGCCACATCCAGGCAATCAAAAAAGCGAGCACTGGCGTCATATAAAGGGAGGTAGTAGCCTCTGAGGTACCAACGACAGAAGTCACATAGGCGAGGGACAAATAAGCAACAACGCTAGGGAAAATCCCCAAATACACAACACTGAGTGTCACATCCCATGGCGCTTGGGCTATCGCTGTGCCAAGCCCGGGCAAAAAGAAGAGCATACATAAGGTACCTGCCCACAAGGTGTAGGCGGTAAATGCGAAAACGCCGTATTTTTCTACGAATGGCTTCTGAAACGCAAAGTAAATGCTTTCGCTAATGGCTGCTAATAAAATCAAGAATATTCCGTCTGATATAGACAGGGTTTCTCCTGTACCAATCGTGCAGATGGCGACTCCGAGAAAACTGATCAGTGCACCTAACCAGCCTCTCACACCGAAATGCTCCCGGAAAAATAGGAGAGCGAGGAGAGCGGAAAAGATCGGCGTCGTCGTGACCAAAAGGCTGGCTACACCTGCACTTACAGTCATCTCCCCGTAGTTGAGCGCTGTATGGTAAACGGCAAAACCCAAGCCCCCAAGCATAAGGATCGCTGGGACGTCCTTTAACTCCGGCAGACGGGTGCGGAAAAAGAGTGCAAGTATCCCGAGAAAAAGAGAGCCGATAAGAAAGCGAAGCAGCGAGAGATGCTCCGGCGAGTAGGCTTGCAGCCCAACGCGAATACCGGCAAAGGCCGAGGCCCATAACAAGATGCTGATAGCATGTGCAGCGAAAATACGACTTCTGACATGATGAAACAAGATAACTTCCCTCCTTTAAATGAAAAACCAACCAGCTATTCATTGCTTCTTCTATCTTTTCCATGGTAATCAAGAAATGGTAAAATATCTGCAACCACTCGGCTATCAAAAAAACCAACCACTTTTACCTAGAAAGATGAGGAAGACGAAGGGGATCGATCAGGTTGTACAGAGAGAAACGGCTGCCGAAATATCGGAAAATTATTGATTTTATCAAAGGAAAAATTTCGAGCGGAGAATGGCCGATTGGCAGCAAAATCCCCAGCCAACGCGAATTAGCACAATCGTTCGAAGTCAATCGGAGCACGGTCATTGCGGCATTGGAGGAGTTGACCGCAGACGGATTGATTGAGGGAAAGCTGGGGATGGGCACTGTCGTCGTCAATAACACCTGGACGCTGCTGGCTACAACACCACCTCCGGATTGGAGTGAGTACGTCAGATCCGGATTACACAAGCCAAGCATGACGGCGGTTCAAGAAATCAACAAGCGTGAATTCCAGACCGAACTGATTCAGTTGAGCAAAGGAGAGCTCTCCCCAGACATGTTTCCAGTCGAAGCGATGAAGCAAGTCATGGAGCGGGTGACGAGGAACCTAAGCGGATTTGGATATGAAGAGCCGAGAGGATACCTCCCCTTGCGCCAAGCGGTCAGTGATTATGTCGGACGACACGGAATTACAACCTCGCCATCTTCTGTCTTAATCGTGTCTGGTGCATTGCAGGCACTCCAATTAATTTCGGTTGGGTTACTGCATCGAGGTTCAACCGTGTTTTTGGAACAGCCTTCGTATCTCAATTCTTTGCATGTGTTCCAGTCGGCGGGGATGGAGCTTGCGGGATTGCCGATGGATCGTCAGGGAATGATTGCACAGGCGATCTATGAGAGGCGAAAAGAGGAGCATGGGGCGATTCTGTACACCAATCCTTGTTTTCATAATCCAACAGGCATCCTGATGACAGAAAAACGTCGGTTGGAGCTACTACGGGTATGTGAAGAAGAGCGTCTGCCGGTTATCGAGGATGACATTTACCGCGAGCTGTGGACAAAAGAGCCTCCACCGCTGCCGCTCAAGGCAAGAGATAAACACGGACATGTCCTGTACATCGGGAGCCTGTCCAAGACACTGACCCCCGGCTTGCGGATTGGTTGGGTAGTGGGGCCTGAGCCAGTAATCGAACGTCTGGCCGATATCAAGATGCAGACGGATTACGGGGTTAGCTCGTTATCGCAACGTGTGGCGGAGGAGTGGCTGTCGAGTGGCTTGTATGAGAGTCATATGGACAAGGTCAGAGAGCAATTGGTTACGAGACGATCGGCTGCTGTCCGGGCACTTACGAAGCACATGAGTGAAGTCGCGACGTGGGAAGTGCCTGCCGGAGGATTTTTCATTTGGCTGAAAATGAAAGGAGATCTCTCGATGATGGAGCTCTTTACAGCAGCCAAACGCCAGGGTATTCTGCTGAATCCGGGCAAGATTTACGGGGAGACCCAAGAAGGATATGTGCGGCTGTCATATGGGTACTCGTCGATCGCCGATTTTGAATCTGGCATCGAAAGACTGGGTCAAATCGTCCGCGATCGTAGATAAAAGCAGAAGAAAGGTGGGGATGGAGGAAAATGGGGTATTTAGAAATAACGAAAAAGAATATAGAAACGGAGCACATATGCTGTGCATTAGGTGCAAAACAATACGAACATGCAGTAGCCGAGAAGAAGAAATGGCTGACAGAGCGAATGGATGAAGGATTGGTTTTTTATCGCTTGGATGAGCGGGCAAAAGTGTTTATTGAGTACTTGCCTGCGGAAATGGCATGGGTTCCTATTGAAGCGCCCAATTATATGTATATCAACTGCTTGTGGGTGTCTGGCAGATATAAAGAGAACGGGTATGCGAAACAATTGTTGCATCATTGCAAGGAAGATGCGGTCAAACGTGGTATGGACGGAATCGTTCATATCGTTGGGAAAAACAAGTACCCGTATTTGAGTGAAAGGCGTTTTTTTGAACATATGGGGTTTGAGCTGGCAGACCAGGCAGAACCGTATTTTCAATTAGTGGCATGGAAATGGAATGAACAAGCTGCTATGCCGTCCTTTAAGAAAACAGGAACGACTTCTCCAATGGAGAAAGGCGTCACCATTTATTACACAGCGCAGTGTCCATTTGCTGTTGGTGTTTTGGAAGAGCTGAGAAAAGTAGCGGAAGCGAAAAGTGTCCCCTTTCATGCGTATAGGCTGACAACGAGGGAAGCAGCACGGAACGCGCCTGTCATATGGACGACCTTTGGCTTGTTTTATCAGGGTGAATTTATTACCCATGAAATCATGAGTGCCAACAAATTTGAAAAATGGCTAACCGAGCTTCTCGCACACCAAAAGCCCCGCCAATCCCAATAGGCGAGGGCTTTGTTCGTGTGGCTACTTGCTCGTTGGCGTGAAGTCTATACCTTTTACATATTGCTGGCTGTGAACGGCGAACTCTGCCGTGAGTGGGGAGATGTGAACCATATTGCAAAAGGAGCGGTTATTAACTGTTCCAGTCCACCTGATAAACCCGGCCCAGCAATTTGCGCGGTAGATTTACTTGTCTCTAGCTTGCTATTCCCATCAACAAGCTGCTCCTTACTCACAATGGAAGGCAAAAAGGATGTATAAGCAACATCAAAAAAGACAGTACAGATCCCCACTATGAAGGCAACCAAATATAGAACTGTCATATTCAGGAATCCAGTTAGGGCTGTCAGTGGCACAATGAGCAGTAATGCACCCCTGAAAAAGTTAGCGGCGACAAGAATTGGTCGCCGGGGAAATCTGTCTATCCATACACCAGCGAGCAAACCGAAAATGATGAATGACGCATACTCGGCAAAACCAAGCAACCCCATTTGCATGGGACTGGCCCCTAAATAGAGAGCTGCCACTAATGGCATTCCTAATAATGCAACCTGAGTCCCAAACTGTGATGCAGTTTGCCCAATCTAGAGCCTGCGAAAATCTGCGTTAGTTAACAATCCTTCCACCTTGTTACCCATGTTCGTTCCCCCATTTTTCGTTACAACTAATTTCCATTTTTAGTATAGGGGAATGTACGTTTCAAGATCTTGCGCTTTCATTATCAACCTCTAGACCGGTACATTCGGAAGTTCGTCAGTTCCTGATTTGAACATTCTCAAGCTGTAGTTTTCTAGCTGATTCGGTTATTGAATTTTTATTACACCTGCGTTATATTTCATATATGAAATACTAAAGATAAGGAGTCTCTCTATGCATACATTATCGAATGTCGAATTCATGCTCCTGCAAATGATCGCGGAACATCGTCAAGCTTCCGGATACGATATTATGAAGTTAGTCGAACAGCGAGGTTATAAAGAATGGGCGAATATCGGTACAACCTCGATATATACAGGATTGAAGAAACTTAGCGATAAAGGATGGATCTCACCTGAGACATCCGACGAGAAATCCGGCAAGGGGCCAGCGCCGACCCGGTTTGCCCTCACCGAAGTGGGTATACGTAAGCTGAGAAATGAAATTCTTGATAGTCTGTCGTCTACACGGGAACGGGACAATCGCTTCGATCTCGGTTTGGCCGCTTTGCCCCATATCGGGAAGGAAGAGGCCGTCATTGCTTTACGGAAACGACTGGATTTTCTTGAACAAGCCTCGATAAAAATAAGACAGAAGTACGAGTCACAAGGCGGAGCTAGCTTGCCGCTGAACGTAAGGGCGTTGTTCTTGCATCCATTCAGCTTAATCGAGAGCGAGCAAGCGTTCGTTAGACGTTTCATACATGAATTATTGGAGGAGGCAAGTAGCCATGGTCAAATTTATTGAAGGTTTCATCCCTTATCAAGGCGAACATTGCGAAACAACCGCCATGGGCAATTTAATGCAATATGCGGGAGTCCACCTGTCTGAACCGATTTTGTTCGGACTCGGGCAAGGTCTTGGATTCATATACTGGGATTCGAAGGGAATGGACTTCCCCTTCATCGGAGGAAGGATAAAACCGGATAAACTGACCGCTTATCTCGCCGAACGACTCGGCTTGAACGTCAGATATCAAGAAACCTCGTCCGTCAATAAGGCGTGGCAGAACGTCCGAAGCAGCATCGAACACGGGATTCCGGTTGGGCTTAAATTAGATGCCTATTACTTGGATTATTTTACGAACAAAGTGCACTTCGCCGGTCACTATGCGGTACTTTACGGTATAGATGACGAATACGCCTACTTGGCGGACACCAGACAACAGGGTGGACTAGTGAAGACGAGTTTGACAAGCTTGGCCGCTGCCAGAAATGCAAAGGGACCCATGAGCTCCCGGAATCGTTCCTTTACGATCGAGCCAAACGACGCATTGCTTCCGCTTGTTTCTGCTATGCGCGAATCCTTGACCATGAATGCGCATGACTATCTGAACCCGCCCATTCAGAATATTGGCAATAGAGGCGTTGTTAAAATGAGCAATGAAATCTTGAAGTGGCCTTCTCGCAGCAACAATTTCGAACATGATTTATGTCTTACCGCGACGCTAATGGAGCGGGCGGGAACCGGCGGCGCTTTATTTCGGAATCTGTATAGGGATTATTTGAGAGAATGTGCTGATCGGCTGGAGGACCCGAGGATCGAACAAGCCCACTCTATGTTTACAGAGATCGCACCAATGTGGGTTAGCGTGTCTGCTTCAATCGACCATGCAGGAAGAACAGGTGAGCACCAAGAGCTCGTGCACGCGTCTAAGCTGTTGCTCGAGATTGCGGATAAAGAACGCGCAGCCATGGAGCTATTGTTGTGATAGCCTTATTTCATATCAGTAGAAAATGACCGTCCACCCATTACGGTGAGCCTTATCATCAGTTAAAGCTGTAATTTAACGAACGGACGATAGCTCAATAACACAATGGAGTCTAAGACTTCGGGATGGATCCTTCCGAAAATACCTATATGCTTTAATGATCGCGTATAATAGCTCGATTTCAAAAAAGGAGGAATCAGAAAGTTGAAGTTCTATCGCTATGTGTTAAGTATCCCACCTTTGGATTGGGAGTGTTGCTTTCTTAGCATTGAGGAGTATAAGCAGAGCTTTGCGAATAAGTATAATCAGAATATAGAGTATTACAGGCAAGTTATCGGGGATTGTCAACAGCATCTCGCTGATGTCGACAACCTTGCTGTTGTGACTTATAAAGATCTGTGTGCAAGCGTTCATTCTGCTGAGCTGCGCTGTCCAGCCATGATTTTCTCCATACCGAGTGGCGATCATAGAGGTTCAGCTTTATTTTGTATCATGTACAAGCTTGAAAACGACGGGGATACGTTTATCTACTCTCCTGTTCCACTTGTTCATCTGGAGCAAGATCGAGCAGGTGAAATAGAGCTTTAAATTCGCACGCAATAAAAAACAACCATTTTTATCCAGAGTCAGAGGAAAGGTGGAGGTGATAAAAAATGGGGTATATAGAAATCACGAAAAAGAACATAGAAACGGAGCACATATGCTGTGCATTAGGTGCAAAACAATACGAGAGTGCAGTAGCTGAAAAGAAGAAGTGGCTGACAGAGCGAATGGATGAAGGATTGGTTTTTTATCGCTTGGATGAGCGGGCAAAAGTGTTTATTGAGTACTTGCCTGCGGAAATGGCATGGGTTCCTATTGAAGCGCCCAATTATATGTATATCAACTGCTTGTGGGTGTCTGGCAGATATAAAGAGAACGGGTATGCGAAACAATTGTTGCATCATTGCAAGGAAGATGCGTTCAAACGTGGTATGGACGGAATCGTTCATATCGTTGGGAAAAACAAGTACCCGTATTTGAGTGAGAGGCGTTTTTTTGAACATATGGGGTTTGAGCTGGCAGACCAGGCAGAACCGTATTTTCAATTAGTGGCATGGAAATGGAATGAACAAGCTGCTATGCCGTCCTTTAAGAAAATAGGAACGACTTCTCCAATGGAGAAAGGCGTCACCATTTATTACACAGCGCAGTGTCCATTTGCTGTTGGTGTTTTGGAAGAGCTGAGAAAAGTAGCGGAAGCGAAAAGTGTCCCCTTTCATGCGTATAGGCTGACAACGAGGGAAGCAGCACGGAACGCGCCTGTCATATGGACGACCTTTGGCTTGTTTTATCAGGGTGAGTTTATTACCCATGAAATCATGAGTGCCAACAAATTTGAAAAATGGCTAACCGAGCTTCTCGCACACCAAAAGCCCCGCCAATCCCAATAGGCGAGGGCTTTGTTCGTGTGGCTACTTGCTCGTTGGCGTGAAGTCTATACCTTTTACATATTGCTGGCTGTGAACGGCGAACTCTGCCGTGAGTGGGGAGATCGACTGCCAATTGCGCACTGCGAGCACCACTTCCCTTGTAATCGGGGGCGACAGAGGGATCGCTACGACTTTGGGGATGACAGGTGGCATGTACAGTTCAGGCATAATGGTGACGCCGATATACTCCTGCACCATGGTCAGAATCGTATACACCTCACGTACTTCAAACGTAACCGTTGGGGTGATGTGATTCTCTTGCAGCATTTTTCGGATACAGCCATCCTTTGGCATGATAAAACAACGCTCCGCGATTTCGGAAAAACGAAGGGTTTGACTGTCCTTCAAAGGATGGGTATCTGGCAAAATGACCATCATTTCGTCTTGCAAGAGCGGCAACGTTTGCATTTCTTTATCAGGCATAACGGTAAAGGCAATGTCGACAACCGAGCTATGCAGCCAGTTGCTAATTTCATCGCTATCGCCTTCCAAAAGCAGGATGTCCACGGCCGGAAACCGCTTGCGAAAGCTGCCCAAAAGTCCGGGTAAAAAGCGGGAGGCGACGCTGGGGATCGAGGCAATACGCAGGGTACCGGACGAAATCCCGCGGGCCACGTTTGCTTCCTCCGTCATGCAGGATGTAATGTTCAAAATGTCGCGAGCGTGCGCAAGCATTCGCTCTCCGATGCTCGTCGGAGTGATTCCGCTGCGACTTCGCTGAAAAAGGCTGACGCCTAGCTCTTTTTCCAGGGTCTGAATCATTTGCGAGACGGCGGATTGCGTAAAGCCGATTTCTTCTGCTGCCCGCGTGAAGCTACCAGCTTTTGCTGCGGCGACAAACACTTGCAGTTGGGTAAGCGTCATGTCTCCTCGTTCCCTTTCATTAGTTTTATCTTATGAAAAATATTATAAATCATTGTTTTACTAATGGAAAAGAGCTTCGTATAGTAAAAGACATCACCACCAAGAACATACGAGGAGGAACATAGATGCATCCCGAATGGCAGCGAATTGCAAATGAATTTATCGAGGCGACCTCTTACCGAGTAGGCGAGCTGGAAAAAGGCTGGGCCTCTCGTTACGATTTTTCGAAAAGACCGGCGACGTATTTGCGCTATGAAGAGGTATTTATTCGCATTGATTTGGGCAAGCCGCAGTTTCCGGCGTCCGTCGATTTGTGGGAGGTCCTCGCCAACCGAAGATCCAAGCGTAATTTCTTGAAGCAGCCCATGACGCTTAACGAATTGAATCTCCTACTGTGGGGTACACAGGGCATCACAGATGATCTGGGAGACTATCAATTACGCACAACGCCGTCTGCCGGCGCCCTGTATCCGATTGAGACGTACCTGATGATCAACAACGTGGAGGGGCTGGAGAAAGGCCTGTATCACCTGGATGTACAGAATTGGTGCTTGGAGGGACTGAAGAGAGAAGACACGTCCGAGATCGCCTATCTGTTCACGGAAGAACAAGAAGTGACAAGACGGGCCGCTGTCAATTTTGTTTGGACAGCCATGGTGGATCGCACGAAAGACAAATACAAAGAGCGTGCGTACCGCTATATTTGGTGGGATTCCGGGCACGTGTCGCAGAACCTGCATTTGGTAGCAAACGGACTGGGGCTTGGGGTAACGACGATTGGTCACTGGATGGATCATGATATGAATAAATATTTAGGCATTGATGGCACGTCCCATTTGTCTGTTTTGATGGCTTCAGTAGGCAAAATCGCAGGTGGGCATTGGCTGACGGACCGACGACCGGAATAAGCAACAAAAAAGGATGGGCATAAGAAGCCGCATCCTTTTTTTCATTCATGATGGTGTGCCAAGTGCGATGTCACGTGCAGAAAGTGTATCGCGCAGAACGGTCGCCATGAGCTGGTAACCGAGGACATGCGGATGAAGTCCGTCGTCGGCCAATTCCTTGCGCAGTGTAATGCCATCTGCGTCCGTCATGCGGGAGTGATAATCGACATAGAGACAGTCTGTTTGTTCAGTAATCGCTTGAAACCGTTCATTGATAGTGATGACGAGCTCGTTTCGCTCACGATTGCGTGCGTATCGGTCCATACATGTAGGCAGGAGGGAACAAAGAATGGGCTGGATGCCTTGCTCGAGAGCCGCATGCACCATTGCTTCTACATCAGTGGTCACCTGCTGGCAAATCTCTTGCGGTGTCAGTCGGTCGGAAGGCAAGAATGTATCCAACGCCCACGTATTGTTTATCCCGATCATGATCACCACGTAACGTGGCTTCAATTGGAGGACATCCGCGGCAAAACGTCTGCCGGCCTGCTCGGTTGTGTCACCGCCGATTCCACGATTGACGATCGTCTGACCCGACCGGCCAAAAAAGGTAGCGAGATCCCACCAATGCGTGATGGAATCGCCGAAAAAAACAAAATCGACTGGCTGCTGATGGAAGAGCAGCGCTTCATTATGAAAATCAAATTCGTTGCGTCGCCTGTCTGCTGGCGCATCGATACTGAAAAATCCGGGCTTTATGAGAGCTGGGCGCTGTCCGTCCAAGCTACATCCCTCCTCGACCAAAAGTTTACCATATCCCTGTAAGCGTGGTGTGCAGTTTCGTTTACTTCTTACTTGATTTTGCCGAGTGTACGCGATAACATATGTTCTGAATAAGAGTGATAACCATTATCAAAGTGTGAAAGTCGAAGAGAAGAGGGTGACCGTTGTGTCCATTGCCAAAATCATTCGAGAGCGCCGCTCTATTAAAAAAGACTATAAACCAGATACTGTGTCCGAAGAGCTTGTTCTGGAGCTGTTGAATGACGCAGTGTACGCGCCGAACCATGGTATTCGTGAGCCATGGAGATTTATGTTTGTATCGTCAGAGAAAAAAGAAGCGTTTGTAGAGAAGCTGATCACCTGCTATCCTCCAGAAGCCCATCAGGCGCGCAGAGACATGTACAACCAACCAGCCGCTTATTTGGTTGTCATCATGAAAGAAGATCCGCGCCAAAAACAATGGGAAGAAGATTTCAGTGCGACGGCAGCTCTCATTCAAAACTTCCAGTTGCTCGCATGGGAGCGTGGATTAGGCGTCGTCTGGAAAACAAACGCGCACAACTGGGACCCGAAGGCACACGCCATCTTGGGTGTTGCACCAGGAGAGAAAGTCGTTGGTTTCCTGCACCTCGGTTTTTTCGATCAGGAAAATGTACCAGCAGCACGCACTCGCACACCCGCCGAAGAAAAGTTCACTCGGTTCGAATAAATGTAAAAACGAGACCATTCGAGGGTCTCGTTTTTTTTGTGTAGACTGCACGACTTCGGTTACACTATTGCTTGATCATTGCTTAATGAGCGCTACTTGAAATATGGGAGTAGGGTGTATGGTATGAGAGTTTTTTGGACGCTCCAAAACCAAGAAGTATGGGATATGTCTCAAGATCGGGGATATTTGCAAGGGGAACGAGAGTACGCGATGTTCCCTAAAGAATATGAATGGATGATTCACCAGATGAAGAAGCGATTGTCAAAATATGAGGGAGAATCTCCAATATGGTTGTGGGTGAACAAACCTGATTTGAGGCGTACAGGCTATTTTGAAAGTGGTGTAAAGTTCGTCCGTATCAAAGTTGAATTGGACGAACAATCGGTTTTACTATCTGACTATGATGAATGGCACATGGTATTAAATAATGACTTCCTAGCTAACAGTGAACAAGAGTATGAAGATTACCATCAAGGAAAAGGGATGATTTCAAAAGAGGAAAGCTGGGAACGTATCTTTGCGTGGGATAGAAAGCGAGACTCCAGTTGGGATGCAGACGAGGATAGAGAATTACAAGGGACAACGGGGAAAATAAGTCTAGCGAACGTAAAAAGCGTCGAGTACTTTATCGCGAGGTAATGGGAAAACGAGACCATGGGAAGGTCTCGTTTTTTCGTGATTATCTGGCTGCTTCCAGTCCTGCGACTTTTACCATGCTTGAAATGATCCCCAGATGAATGGACTCGTGCATGACGGCAAAGTTAAAGACTTCTCCTACCGTCGTAAACTGGAAGGGACCCATTGTAATGGGGGCCGGCAAAGCTGCCTCTAGCTCGTCAGGGGTCACGGAGGCCAACCGTTCAAGCTGTACAGACAAGTAGTGAAACAGCTCATCTTTCGAGGGTGGTGCAGTCGTCCAGTCAGAAGGCTTCGTTCCTGTCTGAAAAAAAGTAGCGTAAGAAGCGGGCAGGTCAGATTGGTAAGGCAAGCCGATGGACAGGAAATGCTGAAAACAAAAGACGATATGCCCGATATTCCAGCGAAGTGTATTTGAAAAAGCGGGGGATTGAACATCCAATAGCTCCTCAGGAATCATGGGAATCTGTTGCAGGCCAATTTGACGAACGGATGTGGCTGTAGTGATCATGCTTTGAGACATGAGACAAAACCTCCCTATCATTTTCCTGTGATTGACAGCAATCTTACCGTCAACTAAAGTGTACGTCGTAGGGGAAATCGCAACAATCATGCTTTTCTGATTAGAATGATTAGTAAAAATGATAATGGTCGCAAGAGGTGAAGCAATGGAGCTCAGGCAATTGGAGTATTTTATGGCAATATGTGAGGAAATGCATTTTTCCCGGGCCTCAGAAAAGCTGTGTACCTCGCAGTCTAATCTCAGCCAGCAAATCAAGTTTTTAGAGAGTGAGCTGGGTGTCCCGCTGTTTGACCGCTTAGGGAAGCGAATCAAGCTGACGGAAGCAGGAAAGGTATTGCTGGAACAGAGTCGGCATGTTTTTTCCCATATCGACTACGCACGCGAAGCGATTGCAGCCATGAAAAACAACGAAGGGGGCACGCTCACAATCGGTGTCCTGCCTGGCGATGCCGATTTGTTGTTTGATGCTCTGCTTGTAGAATTCCACCGCTTGTATCCCAAAACATCCTTATCCGTCATGGAGTCTACAAGAATAGTAGAGCAAATCATATCCGGTGAGATTGATTTGGGCGTGACTGTGTTACCTGAGCCTGATGAGAGAATCACTGTCATTCCGCTTTTTCACGAAGAGTTTGCATTGGCGGTTCATCCCGCACATCCACTTGCAAAGGAAAAGGCAATCAAGTTTGATCAGCTTCAAGATGTAAAAATGGTGATGTTTCCGCCGGATCATCAAGCGAGACAGCTCATCAATCGCTATTGCATACAGGAAGGCTTTCGCTTGCAGCCTCATATCGAAACGACCACGCTCCTGTCTCTTTTGACTCTTGTAAAAAAGGGGATCGGGGGCTGTATCCTGCCTAGTTTATTGTTGCAAAACGTAAACGACGATGAGATTGCGATCATCAACCTCTTGCATCCGACACCCAGCCAAGATATCTGTCTGGTTTATCGCAAGGACAAATATATGGGGTTCGCCGCTCGTACCTTCATCGATACGCTACAAGCATATATTCAATCGGCCATCGACAACGCCCATGCTCCCACCACGAATAAAAATCACTCGTAAGGTTTTCCTTTCTTTGGTAAAATGCTTATCATTACGAACGTTACGATCTGCTAGATGGGAGGAAGTTCACATGCATCCAAAAAAAGTCCCCCGTTAATCCCGAGGTCCTCCATTCATGTATTTGTGTCAGCTCACCCCACAATATATCAAGGGAGATGTACGTAAATGAACATGAATGGACCTGTACAAATATCTCGAAGTGAACGATTGCAAACCTGCCAAGAAATTGCTGCGAGATTACAGGAAGTGTACAAAGAAAAGGTTCTGGCCATTGGGGTGTATGGTTCCATTTCTCGAGGGACAGACGGCCCTTACTCGGATATCGAGATGTTTTGTGTACTAGAAGAATCAGGGGAAGAAATAGAATTTAGCTACGAATGGTCAGCAGGACCTTGGAAGGCTGAAGTGAATGTGTGCAGTGCAGATGTTTTGCTGAACATTGCCGCTACGGTCGAGGATGATTGGCCGCTGACACATGGCCCCTTCTTTTCTCCGCTGAGTCTGTACGATCCGAAGGGCTTTTTTGAAACGCTCAAAAAAGCAGCAGAATCACCATCGAAGGAAGAGTTCACAGAGGGAATCAACGGTATTCTCGTAGGGGAAATGTACGAGTTTATAGGTAAGTTGCGAAACGTAAATCTAAACGGCCCGCATACCTATCTGCCCTACTTGGCTATGGAGTTTGCCCAATACGGTGCGATGTTGATCGGGCTGCATAACCGACAGCTTTACTCGACTGGGGCCAAGGTTTTGCCGGAAGCACTGGAGTTGCCGCATCGTCCGGCTGGATTCGATCAGGTAGCCAGATTGGTGATGACGGGAGATCTGACTGATCCAGCAAAAATCGTTAGCGCTTGCGAAGCATTCTGGGAGGGTCTTCAAGAGTGGGCTGCACAGCATCAGTATGTGATTCATTCAGAACGAATCCCTTTCTAATCGATAAAAAACAATACGAGACCCCTTGCACGTGGGGTCTCGACTTACCAAGAAAGCCTTGCTACCTAGTGAGGCTTTTCTTTTTGGGCTTACTCAACTTTGCCGCTCAAATGCTCATGAATGAGCTTCCATTCATCTGTCTCTGTTTTCGTAAAAATATTCGTGGCTCTACCACTTCCCGTGACGAATTCCCCGTTGTAATAGCCTTGGTATTGATACGTATATACACAGCTAGCGGACCTTTGATCGATAGCAATCCACTGGACATCCGTAGCCGCATAGACTTCATCCTTGATCAGATGCCATGCATTTTCAAAATAAGCGCGGATCTCACTCATGGATGTACAAGTCTTGTTGGAAAACCAGTAAATGGCATTCGGATGAAGCATTTTTTCTACATTGTCAAAGTCATGTGTATTAGTAGCGTCAATATATTGCGCTAACGCCTGTTTATAGCCTTCCACAAATGATCCCTCTCTCCGCTGAAAATGGTCTATTTATCCATATTTTATAGGTTTGCGGCAAAGAAAAAAAGCCCGCCCGATGTAGAAGGGGGCTATTCGGGCGGAAATGGAGGACGTAATGTCCATCGTAGGGTCTGACACATTCATGATAGTTGTCTGATGTTAAGGAAGAGTAGAGAGAACATGAAGCATTTGTTAATTTTAGGCTTTATATATATACGGAGGGCAAGCACCCGTTTTTTTCTTTTTAATCGCTGGGATAGACAGGCATCCATACAGGAGAGATGCGGCTGTCATAAGCTGAATGTGTACTGATCCTTGCCAGCAGATCGGTGCGTCCATCTGATTTCTATGAGAGGTGAGGAAGATCATGGGTTGCGATCGCGGCGGCTTCGGCTTTTTTGGTGGCGGGTTCATTTGGATTCTCATTATTATTTTCCTAGTGATTTGCTTTATTGATGATTAAGGTACTTGTAAAGAAAAGACTCTGTGCTCTTATACAAGAGACAGAGTCTTTTTCTCGTCACTACTTCAAATGCTGCAAAAACTGACGTGTGCGTTCCTCACGCGGTTTTGCGAACAAATGGGAAGGTGTATCTCGTTCCACGATGACGCCTTGGTCCATGAAAATAACCTCGTCGGCAACTTCCCGAGCGAATCCCATCTCATGCGTGACGACGATCATCGTCATCCCTTCCTGGGCAAGCTCTTTCATCACCTTTAACACTTCGCCAACGAGCTCCGGGTCCAGGGCGGAGGTAGGCTCGTCAAATAGCATGACTTGCGGGTCCATCGCCAGTGCCCGAGCAATCCCTACACGCTGCTGTTGTCCACCAGACAACTGCGCTGGATAATGGTCGAGCTTGTCACCGAGCCCTACTTTTGTCAGGAGAGCAGCGGCTTTCGCACGTGCTTTTTCTTTGTCTTCTTTTTTGACAGTGACAGGTCCCTCCATCACATTTTCAACGGCTGTCATGTGCGGGAATAGATTGTAGTTTTGAAACACCATCCCGGTCTGCTTTCGCAGCTTCGGAATGCTCGTTCTCTCTACTTTTTTGGAAAAGTCCAGCTTGACGTCGCCGATTTGGACGCTGCCGCTAGTCGGAACCTCGAGTGCATTCAGGCAGCGAAGCAAGGTTGTTTTCCCGGAGCCTGAAGGACCGATGATAACGACTACCTTTCCTTTTTCCACGGAGAGGGAAATGCCTTTGAGTACATGTAAGGTGTTGAATTGTTTATGCACATCCGTAATCGTAATCATACGTTTTCACCTGCTTTTTAGACATAGCGGTCCAGCTTGTTTTCGATGCGATCCTGAATAATGGAGAGTACGAAGCAAATCACCCAGTAAATAAGGGCCGCTTCCGCATAGACCAGCAGCGGCTCATATGTAGCAGCGACGACTTCTTGGGCTTTGCGAAACATCTCTGGTACCAGAACGACCGAAGCCAGGGAAGTATCCTTGACCAAACTAATAAACGAGTTGGACAAAGGAGGAATGGAGACACGAGCTGCCTGTGGGAGCACGACTCTGCGCAGTGCTTGCCAGTAGGTCATCCCCAGTGAGTAGGCTGCTTCCCATTGCCCTTTGTGAATGGACAAGATAGCGGCACGTACCACCTCAGAGGAGTAGGCACCGACGCTGAGAGAGAAGCCGATGATTGCCGACGGTATCGGATCGATCATCAAGCCGATGCTCGGCAAGCCATAAAAAATAATGAACAATTGGACCAGTAAAGGGGTACCGCGGATAATCGATACATAAAAGCGCGAGATGGCAATCAGCGGCTTTATGCCGGATAGACGTGCCAGCGCAGTGAGAACCGCAATGATCAGACCAATGAAAAAGGATGCGATGGCGATTGTCAAAGAATAGAGCAAGGCTCCTTTCAACAGAGGAAGAAAGGAGCTTTGCGCGATATCGATCCATCGGTTCAGGCGTTCTGGGTTTTCAAAGAAGCTACTTAGAGACATCTGCACCAAACCATTTCTCTGATATTTTTGCGAGGGTACCATCTTTCGTCATGTCATCCAGTGCTTTGTTGAATGCATCAACCAGCTCTGTGCTGCCCTTGCGGAAGAGGAAGCCGTTTTTCGCTACGTTCGGATCTTTTGCGATTATTTTGATAGGAACATCAGGCTTTTGCTTCATGAAGTCCAACAGGGAAATCCCATCGTTGATCGTAATGTCTACACGCTTGGAAACAAGCAGGTCAATCGCTTGGTTAAAGCCTTCCACACCGACAATTTCCGCTCCGTTTTTCTTTGCGATATCTGTGAGGTTGCTCGTCAATGTTTGTGCTGCCCTCAGACCTTTAATATCCTCGAAGCCTTTTACGGTCGTGTTGTCTTTATGGGTGACGAGGACCGCTGTGGATACGGTATATGGATTGGAGAAGTCGTATTTTTCCTGACGATCAGGGCGAATGCCTACCTGATTCGCTACCACATCAAAGCGCTTGGAGTCTAGACCCGCGAACATCGCATCCCATTGTGTTTCTTGAAACACAGGCGCAACACCGATGCGCTTCGCTACCTCTGTCACGACTTCAACATCATAGCCCGTCAGCTTGCCAGACTGATCGTGGAACGTAAACGGCGCGTATGTGCCCTCCGTTCCGATCAGAATTTTACCGTCAGCTTTTACTTTTTCCAACAAGTTTGGTTCTGTTTTCTCTTCTGTTGGGGCAGGAGCGGCACTATTTTGCGGTGGTTGTCCCGTTGGAGACGACCCGCAACCTGCCAATGCGACTAACAGAGTGGAAGCGAGAAGGGAAAATAATAGTTTTTTCATAAATTAACCCCCACTAAACCGATGTGAAATTGAATAGGATCATACTAAAAGGGACAGACAATTTTGTCAATGAGTAAGTATTACTTCGTGATATCCTCGCCGAACCATTTGATGGAAATTTTGGAAAGGGTGCCGTCCTGCTGCATCTCATCGAGCACCTTGTTAATCGCGTCGGTCAGTTCTGTGCTTCCTTTACGGAACATGAAAGCGGTTGGTTGGCCATCTGCATTTTTTGCCACGACTTTGATTGGCGTATCCGGCTTTTGTTTCAGAAAATCAAGCACCGACAAATTATCGTTAAGCACAACGTCCACTCGTTTTTGTGCGATCAAGTCAATTGCCTGATTGAAGTTGTCTACACCGACGATTTCCGCCTCATTGGCGCGTGCGAGGTCAGCGTAGTTACTGGTCATGGATTGTCCGGCTTTTAACCCTTTGATATCCTTGAAGTCTTTGACGGTGTTATTGTCCTTGTGCGTGACCAAAACCGCACGGGAAATCGTATATGGCTTGGAGAAATCGTACTTTTCCTGACGGTCAGGACGGATTCCTACCTGATTGGCAATGACGTCAAAGCGCTTGGAGTCGAGTCCTGCAAACATGGCATCCCACTGGGTTTCCTGGAACACAGGCTCTACACCGAGTCGCTTGGCAACTTCTGTGACAACCTCCACATCATACCCGGTCAATTTGCCCGACTGATCATGGTACGTAAACGGAGAGTATGTACCTTCCGTACCAATAACGAGCTTCTTCTCGGCTTTCACTTTTTCCAGCAAATTTTGCGAAGCTGCTTGATCAGCAGGCGGGGTTGTATGATTTGGCTGAGAAGGAGAACCGGAAGTGCTGCATCCAACCATTCCCAGTAGCAGACAAGATAGTAAGGTAGACAGAATGACTTTTTTCATGTTGTAATCCCCTTTATGTTAATCGGATTTCATGGATACATAGTAGTGGTCGTTCATGCCTTTGTCAATCTTTAAATTGTTAAATCCCATTTGATTACTAAGAATTAGAAGGGACAAGGTTCTATGTAGCTGCGGTGGGGAAAAGAATATTTCCAGTCTAGGCTCCAGGCTCCGTCCTGCTGGGGGCTGAGACTGTCCGCTCCGAAGCAATTAGCGGGGAAACGCAAAAGTGGTAGCCGCTTCGTCGTGTGGGCACGTTGCGTTTCTTTTGCCCGCTAATCGCTTCGGAGCTCGGTAGGACTCCACAAGTCGCTACGTCTGGAAATATTCTTCTCTGTCGTAACGGATTACGATCTTCCGTCTATTAAGGCATTAAAAAATCGAATCAAACTGACAGCTTGTAGAGGAAATAGGAGAAATAAGCGAAGATCTTAGGGACACCGACCGAGGCGCAATGAAAAAAAGAGAAACAAGCTCTTAGCGTCCACCTCTGAGGCGCCTCCTGAATGGACGACTTTGGACGCGGGTTTCGCTTTTTTTCATGGAGCCGGGCAGTCAAGCCCACAGCGGGTGAACCTAGAAGCTGAGCGTTTTCTCCTGTTTCCTCTCCACCCCTACAGTAACGTTTACACTTCTTCTCTCTTTTAAGATTCTCCATTCATGTGGGAGGTATGTGCATGAGACGAAACTTGGCGCAGAAGTAGTGGTTGAGGTTCCTCGACAAGAAGCGTACAATTAGTACGAATTGAAAGGCCTACAAGCAATGACGTGCTTGTTCTTCATAGGAGAGCGCACCGATAAAAGGAGTCAATCATCATGTTAAACGACTGGCGTATGTATACAGATGGAAGTGGAATGGAGCAAAAGCATGTAGCTTGGCATGAAGTGTTGAAGGAAATCGCTCAATTGGATGGAGTAACGCGGACGTTAGTTCACGCTGCATATGGAGACCATGTGGATTTGGTCGTGGCAGGCGGGAACAACGGCAAAGTATTGGTGCAATGGAAAGAACACGAGCCGGTTGAGCAGCACTTTGTCCTTGCGGCAGACAAGCAATCGGCGGTGATGTCCACGCTCGTCATCGAGGGTAGTGAGGTTGCCTTTCCCCTTTCCTGGTGTGTTCCGCTTGAGCAGGTTGTTCCTTTGTGCGGAGATTTGCTCAGAACATGTGAAAAAGGGGAGCCGACCGAACTCGAATGGCTTCCGGTAGAAATGTAGGCAGGAGGGCAGCATGGAACTACAAACGTTGCAGCAGTCCATCCTCATCATGGCCGTCATCATTGGGATCGGTAGCTTAATCGGCTACCGGCAACCCTTGACTGCGGACTCCCGCCAGCTCGTCATCACGATTATTGTAAACGTAGCCATGCCGTGCATTATTTTAGACGGGATCTTTCAGACAACCATTGATCAGCAAATTTTATACCAAATTTTTGCAATATTCTTCATTTCGATTATCCTGAACTGCCTGGGCATTTTTATCGGCTGGTTAGGTGCGCGTGCCCTGCCTCTTCCGGTGAAAAAACGTCGGGAAATCGCGCTTTTGTCCGGCTTGGGGAATACAGGCTTCATCGGTTTGCCGCTTTGTGCCGCCTTGTTTGGGCCAAAAGGGGCGCTCTTGGCAGCTATTTTCGACGCAGGCGTGGATGTCGTGCTATGGACAGTAGGCGTGATGATGCTTCAGGAAAAAGGAAGCTTCTCCTTGAAAGGGCTCAAGACACTCATCAACATTCCGATGATTGCGATTGTATTTGGACTCGGTTCTGCCATCATCGGGTTTGTACCGCCTGAGCCTGTGAAGCAGCTGTTTGGAACGCTGTCCAAACTCGCCTCTCCGTTAGCCATGATGTACATTGGTATGCTCTTGCCGATGTTTTTGCGCAACAAACCGCAAGTGTCATTGAAGCTTTTGAGTATGCCACTCGCGTTTAAATTAGTTGTTTTCCCGCTGATGACGGCGGTTCTTTTGTCCGTTTTTTCAATCGACAGCGATATTGTCAGCGTTTCCCTTGTGCAAGTAGCAATGCCCACCCTGACATTGGCCTCGATCTTGTTCGGGCGCTATGCGGCAGATGAGGAGATGGGTGCCATGACGACGGTTTGTTCCACCTTGCTGGCGCTCTTGTCCATCCCGGTTGTTCTGGTCATGGGGAATTGGCTCTTGCACTAATCTCTCGCCAATCTCAGTCATAGTGAAACGAATCAGAGGAAACCTATGTCTAACAAGTAAAGAATGACGAAAATGATGATGAGGGATGGAGGAACAACAATGAAAGGCAAATCGATTTTGGCTGTTGCCCTGACACTGCAAGTGTTGGCGGCTTATCCTGTGCAGGCGGCAGTGTCTAGCACACCCCAAACAACGACTGCTCCGATACTGGTAAACGGAGAGCAATCTTCCTTGGCAAAAGCACCGATTCTCGTCCAGCAGCGTACGTATGTTTCCGCCGAGGATGCGAGCCGGATTTTAGAAGGCACTTGGAAACAAGATGCAACGAATGGAGAAATGAAGCTGGCAAAAGGTACGTTGACGTTCCACCTCGTTACAGGAAAAGTAGCGTTGAATGGCAAGTGGCTGCTAGATGGGCAAGGCGCAATCGTGCGTGACAAGCAAGTGTATCTGCCGTTGAGATGGATGGCAGAGCAGGCCGGACATCAAATCACGTGGAATGCCGAGAAAAAGGCGGTGGAAATTGTGATGGCTGGGGAAGAGAGTGCGTTTACGCTTGTCGACGCCGATAAGCTGACGGAACAGGAACGTACGTTTATTGACTCGGTAAAAGAACAGCAAGGCATTCACAAGCAGGGAGATCTTTACGTCATCGCACGCGGGGCCTCACCGAACCCTGGCTACGGACTGCAAGTAACCAAAGTCGAGCAGAGCTGGGAGCAGGTTTTTGTGTATGTCAAACAAACGCTGCCTGATCCAGGTAAAATGTACCCGCAAGTGATTTCCTATCCGTATTTGGCGGCAAAAGTGAAGCTGCCACCTTACACGACGATTGTCTTCCTGGATGCAGAGACGAAAAAGCCGCTATTTGCCACAGAAGGCAACGGCAGTCGATAAAAAAATCGGGTAAAAGACGTACAGGGCCTGCTAGTGAGGAGCACGTAGCAGGCCCTCTTGTTTTTGTGTGACGCCTGATGTAAGATATGGTTGTGATTTCCTATCCCTTGAGAAATGGAGGTGTGTGTACGTGTTCGGAACTCTGCAAGCATGGTTTGTGGTAGAAACTTCCAGTATGACGCATGATTTTGCATTCAACGGGACCAGTCTGTCCTTTTTTGCGCATACAACTGAACGGAGTTTCCATAGGCGTACCATGCATCGATCAGGGGCGGTTTGTTCTTGTCTATAATGGGTAACTGACGTAAGGTCGGTCCCTTTCACGATGCCGCAGGTAATGGCCTGCGGCTTTTTTGCGTCCACTCGCACGTGCGGTGTGGTCTCCAAAATTGTGCCGGGGCCACCAGGAAATCCATTGTTTTGAACCGTTACCAACTTTTCAAGGAGGAAATAATCATGATTATTGTCGCGACACAGCAATTGCAGAAATCGTACGGAGCAGATCCGGTTTTACAAGATATTACATTGGAAATCAAAGTAGGAGAACGTGTCGGGATCGTCGGACCGAATGGAGCAGGCAAAACCACGTTGTTCAAGCTGCTGGCAGGCATTGAAAGCCCCGATTCTGGTGAGCTTTTTCGGGCAAAAGGAACGATATGGGCGTACCTGCCGCAAACTCCGCAGTATCCGGCTGAATGGACGGGGGCGGATGTCGTAGCCAGCGCGTTTGCCGATGTCATCAAGCTGCAAGAGCAGATGCGCGAGCTCGAGCAACAGATGGGATTGCTTTACGAGAATGAACAAGAGCTAAACCGCCTCATGCTGCGCTATCAAAAGCTGCAAGATGAATTTGAACAACTGGATGGCTATCAGTGGGAGACGAAAATGACCCAGGTGACACAGGGCTTGGGAGTTAGTTCAGAATTGTTAGCGACACCTTTTGCACAACTCAGCGGTGGGGAAAAGACAAAGGCTGGCCTTGCCAAGCTACTCTGCCAACAAAGCGATGTTCTACTTTTGGATGAGCCGACCAACCATCTGGATGTGGAGTCGATGGAGTGGCTGGAGGAGTTTTTAAAAAATTATCAGGGCACGATCCTGATCATCTCCCATGACCGTTATTTTTTGGATGCCGTCGTCACTTCTGTCTATCATGTGGACGGAGGAGAAGCCGAATTTTATATCGGCAATTACAGCGCGTTCGTTACGGAGCGTGAAGAGCGGTTGCTACGCCAGTTTGCCGCTTATCAGGAACAGCAAAAGCAAATCAAGAAAATGAAAGAGACAATCAAACGGCTCAAGGAGTGGGGCAATCGCTCCAATCCGCCGAACGAGGCTTTTCACCGAAGGGCAAAAAGCATGGAAAAAGCGCTGGCGCGAATTGAGCGGATCGAGCGACCGAAAATGGAAGCGGATCGCATGGGCTTGCAGTTTATGAAGACCGACCGAAGCGGGCAGGATGTGCTGAAAGCGACAGGGGTACAGAAAACATTTGGCGGAAAACAGTTGTTTGCGGACGCTAGCTTTTTATTGCGCTACGGGGAGCGAAAAGCGCTGCTTGGACCAAATGGCTGCGGTAAATCTACGCTGATTCGTATGCTGCTTGGTGAGTTAGAGCCAGACGCAGGTACGCTGAAAATTGGTAGCAGCGTAAAGGTAGGTTACTTGTCACAGCAGGCTTTGGAAGGGGATCAAAATCAGCGGCTGATTGACGTTTTCCGTGAAGTAGCCAGAGTGACGGAGCCAGAAGCACGACATTTGCTGGCACGGTTTATGTTTTACGGCGAACAAGTTTTCAAGCGGATCGGGCAGTTGAGCGGTGGAGAGCGGATGCGACTGCGCTTGGCCCAAATGATGCATCAAGAAATCAACCTGCTCATTCTGGACGAACCGACCAACCACCTGGATATTGAAGCGCGAGAAACATTGGAGGAAGCATTGGCGGATTTTCGCGGGTCGTTGTTCATCATCTCGCATGATCGCTATTTCCTGCAAAAGATGGCAGATGGTGTGTTTTGGGTAGAAAATAAGCGGTTGGTTCATGATGTGGGTTCCTATGAGGAAGCAAGGGAAAAGCAAAAACAGCGGATCGCTGCTCGTGCCAGTAGGCCGGAGGATATAGAGCGAAAGCAGCCAGCCGTCAAGCAGGTCCAAGAGACGGCCGTGACGAATGCGACAGCCAAACGTCCGAATCCATATAAGCTGGCAGAGCTTGAACAAAGAATAGCTTCATTAGAAGGAAGAAAAGGTGAACTGACGTCCTTGCTCCAGAGTGAAGGCGCCGATTACGAGCAGTTAGTGGCTTGGCAACAAGCGATCGATCAGGTTCAGCAGGAGATAGAGGTAACCTTTTCGGCTTGGATGGAGCTACAGGAACAATAAAAATAGCACCGTCAGCAAAGTGTAGAATGCTGGCGGTGCTGCCTTTTGTATGGCTTACGATTGCGCTTGTGTGCTTGGTTCTGGCAGGCGACGATAGCTGCTGACGAACCAGAGGAGGAGAAGTACCATCAAGACTCCTCCGAGGAAGAACGGACCGCTGTGCGAGACTTGGTAAACCGCTCCACCAGCTAATGGACCCAAGATGCGTCCAAGGCTGTCCATCGAGCTAATTGCCCCACTCGTCACGCCTTGGCCTTGCGTGGTTCGTTGAGTGATCATTGCTGTAGCTGTCGCTCTGATCATCCCTTGACCCGCTCCGAATAACGAGAGGATCAGCGCCAGCACCCAAAAGTTACCCGACAGTGGAATGGCAAAAAAACCAATACCGTAAAGAATCATCCCAATGACGAGGACACTTGCTTCCCCTAGCTGCTTGACCATTCTTCCGATGAGCCCGCCTTGTACCGCAGCAGCGATCAAGCCCATGACGAGAAACATATAGCCGAGGTCTTTGGAGGTAAAGCCGTACAAATCACTTATGTACAGGGCAAAAGTCGTTTCCAGTCCGGAAAAAGCAAAGGAGACAGTGAACAAAATACCGTACAGCAAGGACATGGAACCAAACAAAGAGACAAGTGGATTTTGTTGCTGTTCTTTTTGCAGATTCGCCCGTTTTTCTTTCGGCAAGCTCTCTGGCAAGGCAAACAGGATCAGGAAAAACGTAAGCAACGCCACGATACCCGAAGCGTAGAAGGGAACGGCAAAGCCGAATTCACTGAGGAGTCCACCAATTACCGGACCGAAGACAAAGCTAAGTCCAATCCCGGCGCCAATGACTCCCATCCCTTTTGCCCGTTCCTCTGAAGGGAAGAGATCCGCCACCATAGCGGTTACGGTTGGCAATGCGGCAGCCGAGACGATCCCACCCAAAATGCGATACAGGAGCATTTCTGTATAACTGTCAGCTAGTCCAAACAGGATAAAGGTGATGGAAAAGCCGAACAGCCCGAATGAGATGAGTGGCTTTCGACCAATTCTGTCTGAAAGTGCTCCCCAAATCGGTGCAAACACCAGCTGCATAATATTGTAGCTGGCAAAAAGCACGCCGATTTGAAACGAAGTCGCACCCAATTTTTCCGCGAAAAAGGGAAGAATGGGGATAATGATGCCAAAACCGAGCATGATGAAAAAAGCAATAAAGAACAAGAGGGCAAGGTGCTTCTTATTCACTACGTCTACCTCTTTTCGCACAAAAATCTGTTCAAGCGGATTGTTTACTTTTTCCACCTTACGTGAAGGAAAAGGCGAAGTCAAGCTAGCAACGTGGGCAGTTATAGCGAGACGTGCTATAATAGAAAAGAAATAAGAATGGCTACCTATATTGTCAAGTATATATCCATGAGGTGTTTGTTACATGTCTACTGCGATGCTTTACTACCTGGCCTGGCAAGAAGATGATTGGCTAGATGAAGTGCTCGATCGTTTTCCTGAGATCAATGCCATTGTGCCTTCAGTCAAAACGTTTGAGCTGCTGGCTAAACAAAGAGAGTCCGGAGAAATTGAGCGAGCTGTCCTCGTTCTGAATGCGGCTGTCGAACAGGAGAGATGCAGGGAGTTTTTACGCCTGTGTCAAGAACACCCACAGTTATCCGCGGACCCTTTGTATATCGTCGGATTGAAACCGGAAGAGGAGGAGGCGTGGCAAGAAGCGTATCCACACGCGAAGATCATCGTCATTACCGGCTTTGCTGTCGAGTTTGATTACGATGCCGTCCTCGCAAGGATGGAAATCGATCTGGAGGGAGCTCATTGAAAATAAACCCGAATGAATTCGATTTGAAGGCGTTTCTGCACCGTTTCGGATTGGTTATTTATACAGGCGATCCTGAAGGGGATTTGCTGTTGATAGAAGATGAAATTCGGGAGCTATATGAGCTGAATGTCATTGACAAGGAAGAGTTCATTGAAGCCATGTCAGCGTTGCGCAGCAAGCGTAAGGCTGAGGGAAGAGAATAGAATAAAGAGTAAGAACGTGTTTACCAAGCCGAGTGTATGCGGGAGATGGTAAACGCGTTTTTTTGTGGTCGATACCCTATCGTGGAATGTAATTTCGCAACTTTATACCTATTTTTTATTATCAGTCCAGTATCCGATACCTAGCATATGGGCATTATTTCCTTTTTATATATAGAGTGGATATTGGTCTTCATCTATTAGCACGAGCATCTTCCATCTGTATAGGAACCTTACAGAGAGGAGGAGACTGTATGCCCAATATTGAAGGTATCTCCGTCCAACAATCGAATGCGGAACGCAAGAGTTATGTGGTTGTTGGCGCCATTTTATCATGCAGTAGCGGAAGTCAGTTAAGTCGGCTGAAAATGCCGTTCAGTCATGGTGTTTTTGTAAAAGGGAAGCCGCAAATGAACATCATGGACTTCGTTCCTAACGTCAATATCATGCCATTTGGAAAGTGCAGCAACTTGAAGAATCCCACCGTCGCCTCTGCCACTTCAGTTAATAATGGTGTATTGACACCGATGCCTTGCACACCTGTGATGACCATGCCATGGATCGATGGTAAAGCGGACAAAATGGTCGGCGGACACCCCGCATTGCTGAACAAATCCACGAATATGTGTTTCCATTGCGGACTGATCAAGATTGAAGACGATGGGCAGGATTTGGGTGGTGTCACGATAGGGATTCAATCGTCAGCTAACAGTGGAGCTTCAGATGCCAGTTTTGGACAAGGACCAGCTTGCGAGAAGCCACAGGAAAAGCCAACCATGTGGGACAACTTCGTCAAAGGAATATCAAAGCTGGGAGATGTTCCTGCTGCAATGCAAAAAGCGGCAAGTGAGCTGCCAGGAGCTTTGGAGAAAGCCGCAAATGATTTGCCGAAAGGTTTGCAAAAGGCGGCAGAGGATTTACCTAAGGGTGTTAACGTGTTTGTGAGGGAAGGTTATATTGAGCCGATGCAGGAGGACTTGAATACGTTGCGGGATGATAAAATCAATCTCGCGGACGGACTTGCGGTTGGTGGGCTTGCTTTGCAAGCACTAACTTTTGGGAGAAGTAAAAACATCGGGAATTTACTCGATGCGGCTAAGAAAAAGAAGAAGGGGACTGGAAATGGTAATGGTAATGGATGGCAAATGCCAAAAGTTAGGCAGCCATATGAATTTTTAGATAATACTGCTGAACATATATTTAAGGGAGAAGTCAAAAACGCTAAAGCATCGGGATGGCACTATGCCGACGAAGTTCTCCCGCCAGGAAACGAGATTATTGAAATTGTTCGAGAGGCAGATAAATATGGAACAAAAATAGGAAGAGTTAAAATTAATGGAGTAGAAAAAACGGAGTATTCATCTTTTTTTAGCAATAAATATACGCCAGATGAAGTAATAGACAAGATTATGGAGGCTCATATGAATAAGAGTAGGCAATTAGATTCCCTAGGTAGACCGACTAATAGATATAGAGGACAAGCAGATAACGGAATGACCATTGAAATGTATTTGGCTGGTGATGGAACGAATATAAAAGATATAATTACTGCGTACCCATTGCATGAATCTTTATTGCCTTAAATAGGAGGATATAATGAGCACTCTTGATTTTTCGAGAATGAATTTAAAAGATATGATAAGTTGTAGTGAAAATGAGCAAATCATTTGCATAGACGAAAAAAACTTGAATTCTTCTAGGAATCTAAAACAATTGAAATTCATTGCGAATACAAATGGCTTATCGATTAAGATAATGCTGAATATAGAGCAGTACACTGAAGGAATCTATATTTCACCTGTATTCGAGAATATGTGTAAGGGCATGAATATTGACTATATTGTCATGGATAGCATTATTTTAAAGCTAAGTCAGATCACACATATTATTAAAGAGAACCTGGAAGCGGATCCTGAAGCCCAAAAACAAATATTATCTAGAGGCCAGAAAATTTCACTTGATTCTATGATCATTAACGATTTTGAATTGTATTCTAAAATGAAGGATAAACAGAACGTCAATGATTTGAAAGACACCATAATTAAAATTTACAGCCAATCAATTCCTACCAACATAGAATTTATCAATTACAAAGAGGAGTTATTTTTATTCGGAGTCTCTGGATTTCATTTGGCAGAATTACTAAAAGAACTAAAAATAGCAGATTATGAGTATGATAGAAGTGGCTTTTATATAAAGTTTAAAGAAGAGTCAATGAAAAGGTCAAATGAAGCAACTAGCTTTTTAGCGCACAAACTAGCGGAGGAAGGCTTCATCACTTCTTCTCTGACGCTTGAATTAATGGATTATATTTGGAATGAGGGGTAATCATCCTGATTCCTCAATGAAATGACTTGATAAACTTAAAAGGCTCATTCCATTTTGGAGGAATGAGCTTTTTTGCGTACTTCGTAAGAAATTCTTCAGAAATACTTATCCTTTTCTTAAGGATTTCTGTCTTCTTTTGAAAGGTTTACCCGTTAGGATAGAGTGCAGAGAGAAAGGAGGTGGCACAGGTGGAGCTTACAGGGTATTACGAGCTATTCTGGGAGATGGTTACAGGCATGCTGGGAAAATTTATTCCTGATGAGATTACGGTCATGACCGTGGGGGCGCAGGTTGCTAATACAGGAGCGGACTTTTTTACAGCATATGCCGTCATATACCCCGTTTTTTTCATCGTTTCTTGCACGGGGTACTTACTGGGAGCGAAGGCATTTGGCTGGATGACCCGGAATCTGGGCTTGCGTGCTGATTTGCTGTATGCATTACGCGGGTCAATGGGCTGGCTGCTTGCTTTTGGTATCTTTCTTCCGATTATTCGTCATATCGTGCCGATCCTCGCCGGTGCCAGCCGAATGCCGTTTCGGCAGTTCCTCCTATTCTTTTTGCCGAGCAGTATCGTTTGGACCTTGCATTACTTAGTGGCAGGCTATTGGTTCTTCGATCAACTGGAAATAATGGTTGCGGGCGTTTATCAATATAGCAAAATTACGTTGACGATTGTTTGTTTCGCAGTGTTTTCGTTCCTCATGATTCGCCAATTGCAGCGTCTTGCTGAAATGAAAGAAGCGAGAACGAATAAGCAACCACCTGTTTCGTAATCGATACGAATTACTAGAATACGGCGTCTACTATCCACGAACTTTTCGGATGGCAGGCGCCTTTTTGTTATGTGGATTGATTGTCGTTATGTTCTGATGTTTTAAAAAGTTTGTAAAGAAGAAGTTTACATATGGTAATAATAGGGTAGATTACCAAATGTCGTCGTGTCATAGATTTCTATTTTTTCAATTTGTGTGATTGGAGGCTTTTGCATGAGGAGCATAAAAAATGTGTTGGTAACCATTTTGGCTGCCATCACCATCGGTATTTTTATTCTTCAGCTAGTGTTTGGTTTTCTCCAGTTTGAGCAAATTATTTCGAACGAAGTAGAAGCAAAGCTACAAATGCAGGTAGCCAAAGAGGCGGCTTATCTGAATGGGATGCTGGACAAGACAGGCAAGCTCTCGGAAACACTCACTTATTCTGTCTCGCATGGCTCCAAGGAAACAATCAAGCAAATGGAAGGGACGCTGGTCGATGTCGTAGCATCTGAACCTTTGATTGTGGGCGGTGGATTTTGGATGGAGCCATACAGCTTCGACAGCTCGCAAAAGCTGTATGGCAGGTATGCTATCCGCAATAACGACAAGGTAGAGCTCGATCCGGCTTACAGCGACGGCAGCTATGATTATCTCGCACAGGATTGGTACAAGGCGGGGATGGTGGACAAACCATATGTGTGGACAGAACCGTATGCCGACCCCATTTCCAAAGTTCCTATGGTTACAGCAATTGCGCCCATTAAAGTGGGAGGAAAGATCAGTGGTACGACGACATTGGATATCGGGCTTACGGAGCTTAACAAAAGCATCGAAAATCTGAAGGTTGGCGAAACAGGTTATGGTTTTATCGTTTCCAAGTCGGGTATTTACATTTCTCATCGCGATGCACAAAAGAACTTGCAGGTGAAAATAACGGACGAGTCTGAAACGGGATTGCGGGATATTGCCAATCAAATAACAGAAGCAACCGCTACGGGTATGACGCAAGCAACCATAGCTGGACAAACGCAATACGTCACCTTCGCTCCAATCGGGGAAACAGGTATGACGCTAGCTACTGTCATGCCAGCAGCAGAGATTAACGGACCGATTACCCAATATTTTTACATCAGCCTGATTATTTTTGGTGTCTCCATCAGTATTTTCCTCGTGCTCTTGTATTGGTTTGTCAATCGACAGGTAGCACGTCCACTGTTGCAACTGAAAGCAGGCATCGTGAACTTGGTGGAGAAAAAGGATTTAACCCAGACGATCTCAATCCGGCGCAAGGATGAGATTGGCGACGTAGCGACAGCGGTTAATGCATTCATTACAGATCTGCACGGAATGATGCAAAATATTAACGGCTATACCGGTCAAGTAGGAACAGTCTCGGAAACCTCCGCAACGAAGGCCCACGAAGCACGAATTGCCTTTGGTCAGGTTGCCTCATCGTTCCAAGAGGTAGCAACCGGCACGGAGAATCAACAGCATAGTGCCGAAGAAAGTGCGCGGGCCATGGAAGAGATGGCGATCGGTATTCAACGTATTGCAGAAGCTTCCTCCACGATGGCCGAGTCATCGAAACATATGGCAAACGAAGCGGTGGCGGGCAACCAATCCGTAGAAAAGGTGTCAGGACAGATGGATTCGATCAACCGATCTGTAAGCCATTCTGCCGATGTCGTTCGTTCGCTGGATAGCCGCTCAGCAGAAATCTCACAGATCGTGGAAGTAATCGCAAGCATCGCTTCCCAGACGAATCTTTTGGCACTCAATGCGGCGATTGAAGCTGCACGTGCAGGTGAACAGGGAAGAGGTTTCGCAGTGGTAGCGGATGAAGTGCGCAAGCTGGCAGAGCAGTCCAACGACTCGGCCAACCAAATTGCCAACCTGATTACCGAAATCCAACGGGAAACGACTTCAGCGGTACAAGCCATGGATGAGGGAACGCGAGAGGTCGAAGCTGGAATCCAGATCGCCCATGAGACAGGGGAAGCATTCCGCCGGATCATGGATTCTACCCAGGATGTAGCCGATCAGGTTCAGGAGATTTCCTCCGTTGCGGAGCAAATGTCAGCGGCAACGGAACAGGTGACGGCATCTATTTTGCAGTTGTCCTCAATTGCAAAGGAATCTGCCGAAAGTGCATCGAGTGTGGCTGCTTCAACGGAAGAGCAACGCATCTCGATGAACCAGCTCTCTACATCCGCAGAGCAGCTAAACCAGATGGCAAAGGAATTACAGCAAATGATCAATCGTTTCACTCTCTAACCACTTGTTTGTTTGCAAAAAAATGCAAAATGATGAACTGCTGCTGTCATGCGATGGGAGCAGTTCATTTATTGACAGAAAAATACAAGTCGGAATATAATGAATACTACATAAAGCAAACTAAAGCAATATTTTGCAAACAAAAATCCGAGGCTGGTGGAACAGAATGCAAAACCATAAGTATGACGTTGTGGTGATTGGTGGTGGAGTAGTCGGTACAGCCATATTACGCGCCCTTTCGTTTTATCAACTGAGACTGCTTTTAATCGAGAAGCAGCCTGATGTTTGTGAAGGGACGAGCAAGGCGAACAGTGGGATTGTTCATACCGGGTTTGATGCAAAGCCAGGCACGGTTGAGGCAGAGTGCCTTCGCCGCTCCCGCAGCTTATGGCCGATGTTGGTTGAGAATCTGAGAATCCCCTTCCTTCCATGTGGCGCCGTCATGGTGGCGACAAACGACGAAGAAAAGCAGATCATCGAAACCACCTATGTTCCCCATGCAAAGGCGAATGACGTAGATGTTCACTGGATGTCTGCTGAGGAGATTCTGGAAATGAATCCCGCTGTGACAACCAACGTAACAGGCGGATTGGCAGTACCGGGTGAAGCGATCTGCGATCCATTCTGGGCCACCAGAGCCTTCGGAGAGATAGCAGTGCTAAACGGTGCGGAGGTTGTGCTAGGGCAAGGCGTCTCCCGCATCGAGACTGTACCGGATGGAGAGGACTTGCTCCTTACGCTGGAAAATGGTGAAACGGTTACGACCCGTTATGCGGTGAATGCGGCCGGATTATGGTCCGATGAAATTGCCCGGATGGTGGGAGATGAGAGCTTCTCGATTTCACCACGTAAAGGCCAGTTTATCCTGACTGAAGAGGCGGTATCCATCTCCTCAATCATCTTGCCTGTTCCTACGAAAACCTCCAAGGGCGTGTTGGTTTCGCCAGTCGTGTTCGGCGGTTTTCTGCTTGGGCCAACGGCAGAGGATCAAGCAGACAAATGGGATCGTTCCACCTCACAGGCAGGCATGGAAACGGTACTGGCAGGCTGTGAGAAACTGGTTCCCGACTCTCGAAAGTTTTCTACGATTCGTCAGTTTGCCGGGGTCAGGGCAGTTTGCAGCGAGGGAGATTTTGTCATCCGTCCATCCACTGTACAGCCACGCATGATTCATGCCGCCGGGATACGTTCCACCGGACTCTCTGCTTCTCCTGGCATCGCAGAGCTGGTAGCGGAAACTCTTCAGAAAGCCGGGCTTGAGCTGCTAGTAAACGAACAGTCACAGCATGCCCTGCCGGATCTTTTTTCGGAGGAGCAGGAAACAGGAGAAATCATTTGTCTGTGCCGCTCCATTACCCGGAGTGAGATCGTCCATTCCTTGAAGCGTGTCCTCACCCCGCAGACCATTGATGGAGTAAAGCGGCGGACGGGCGCCACCTTAGGAGAATGCCAAGGAAACTGCTGTATTCCCAAAATCATCGATGTTATGGCCGAGACCTATCCTGAACACACCGGGAAGCAGCCTTTAAAAGGAGTAAGAAACTCTTATCTAGCTGTAGTACAAGGAGAGAAGCAGGCATGAGGTATGATTTGGTGATCATTGGAGCAGGAATCTCGGGATTGACGGCAGCCCTTTCAGCGTGGGAAGGAGGAGTTAGCTCTGTTCTGATGATCGATTACCAGAAGAGAAGAGGTGGCTTCACCTTACCGTATTGGAGCTCAGACGAGTTTGCTCCAGAACGGGAGCTTCTGGAAAAAGCCGCGTCGCTTCCCTACGAGATTCACGAACAATCAACAGTCGTCGGTTTTTTCCCAGGCGGAAACGGTCAATTGCATCAGTTGTACGTCCAATCGCCGATGGGCACCTATTCTATTGAGGCAAAAAAGGTACTGATCGCCTCAGGCTCACTGGAAAAACCGCGTGAAGCGCATAAAATCCCGGGGACACGTCCGGCAGGAGTCATGACTCCGATGATGGCGATGCAGCTAATAGAGCGAGGATATCAGCCGGGCCGCAAGATTGTGTTGATCGAGAATGGCAGAATCTCTCGCAGTACAGCGACCCTTCTGGAAAAAGAGACGAGCAATCTGGTCAAATATGCTGAGTTAGATTGGGAGCTTACCTCTATCAAGGGATTGTCTCGGGTAGAAGGAGTACAACTGCGGAATCGGATGACGGATGAGATAAACGAAGTGGCGTGCGATACGCTCATTTTTGCAAAGGGTCGGGTGCCTTGTACGTTTTTCTTGAAAGGAACACCGATCGAGCGAGATCATCAAGATGCGATTATTGTAGATGCCACAGGGAAAACGAATCTGCCAGATATTTATGCAGCAGGGAGTTGTACCTGCCTTGGTGACGATGATCACACGAATTCGATGGAATGGGCAAAAGAAACAGCCAAGCATCTCTTGTAAAACGAGCATCAGAAGGGAGAGTTTACGATGAAGCTATCCGACTCGTTTACGATTCAGGCAAGTAAAGCAGATGTATGGTCCGTCTTTATGGATGTTGAAAAGCTGTCAGGTTGCGTACCAGGCTGCAATGAAGTAAAAATGAGCAGTCCCACCAGTTATGAAGCGAACATGGAAGTGAAGATACAGTTTATGACGATTCAATTCCGAGTGACGGGGGAATTAAAAGAAGCGGTAGACGGAGAAGCGCTGCAAGTGGAGATGACCGGACAACCGGTAGCGTTGGCTGGCGTGTTCCGCAATCAATTGCACCTTCAGCTAAAAGAGGAGCAGCCGGGAACCACGCGAGTGCAGTACGAGATGGATTTGCAAATGACAGGGCGACTGGCATCGTTAGGAGATATACTAATGAAGGGGACTGTGAAGAAAAAGGCAGAAGAATTTGCGACGAACGTCCAGACCCTGTTCCAGTCTAGTCAAGAGATATACAATTAAGAGAAGATGGTGATCATCCATGCTACAAGAAGAAAGACAGCAGCTGATCCTGCAAATGCTACAAGAAAATCAATCCGTTCGTATTGCAGAGCTATGCAGCCGATTAACGGTGACACGCGAAACAATCAGGCGGGATTTGTATGAAATGGAGCAGCAGGGACTACTCAAGAAGGTGCATGGTGGCGCTATTCTGAATAAAACCAACGTGGAGCCTCCTTATGCCAAGCGGAGTGGATTAAACTTGGCGGAGAAAGAGGCGATTGCGGTCGCCGCCGCCTCCTTGGTGGAGGACGGTGACGCAATCTATATTGATTTGGGCACGACGACACAATTGTTCGCCAAACACCTTTATCATAAAAAGGGGATTACGGTGATAACCAATGCGCTACTGGTGGCATTGGAACTATCTCATCACCCGGATGCAAAGGTGATCATGAGTGGAGGTGAATTGCGCGCAGGGGATCTGGCCATGTCCGGTCCGATCGCCAGGAAAAGCCTCGAGGGCTTGTTTGTGGACAAAGCGTTTATTGGTGTGGGGGGATTGGCAGCAGAAACTGGTTTTACGGATTACCACGTGGGCGAGGCAGACATCAGGCAGTTGATGCTTACAAACGCCAAAGAAACATATGTACTGATTGATCATTCCAAAATAAATGTAACCGCTTTTATGAGGGTGGCAGAGTTATCCGACATCGACGTAGTCATTACAGATGAGGAACTACCCCAATCTCTTGCTGGGCGACTCGCTCAGGAAGGATTGCAAGTCATCGTTGCTAAGACATCCGTGTAAAGCAAATGGTGAGGGAGGCAATCCATGGTGAAACAATCGGTACAAGCAAATGATTCGCAAGATATGCAAACGTATCATTATAAGCAAGAATTGAGACGGACATTAAAACTGTTCAGTTCGTTTGCCGTCGCGTTTTCTTTTATTTCCATTACCACAGGCATTTTTAGCAATTATGGATTTGTGCTTAGTACAGCTGGGCCGGCTGGTATCTGGACCTGGCCGATTGTAACCATTGGGCATTTGTTAGTAGCCATTATTTTTGCAGAGCTGGCTGGACGAATTCCATTGAGCGGCTATTCCTATCAATGGGTGACACGTCTTGCCAACCCGGGGCTGGGTTGGTTTGCTGGCTGGATTGCCTTTTGCTTTCTCGTTATCGTAGTTCCAACTGTCGACTATGCGCTGGCTCCCATTATTGCCGAGATGTTTGGCTGGGATACAGGCTCCAAGACACTGGTCTGGATCGTGATTGGTACGCTAGTCGTACAAGCTTTATTAAACATTTATGGAGTGAAGCTGGCTACTCGCATTAATGATATCGCCGTGTACACGGAAGTGATCGGTATGGTTGGGATCGTTGTGGTGCTGGGAGCAGTTGTGATGTACAACGGGGCAAATTGGAGCATGCTGACCGATATCGGTACGGCTGCGACTCAATCGGACGGTTCGTACCTAGGCGCTTTTATCATGGCTGCCCTGATGGGTTCCTTTACATTGGTAGGCTTCGAGGCTGCTGCGAATCTCTCCGAGGAGACGATCAATGCGAAGAAAACGGTGCCTCGTGCCATGATTTTATCCGTATTACTGAGTGGTGTGATTGGTTTCTTACTGTTGATCGTGATTTCTGTTGCCATTACGGATCTGCCGACTGTGCTCGGTGCAGCGAATCCAATTCCGTACATATTGCAAACAAGTCTTGGCTCCGCTGTATCCAGCTTCTTTCTGGTGCTTTGCCTCATTTCCATCTTCGCGTGCGGCTTGATCATCATGGCTTCCGCTTCCCGACTCATCTATGCGTTGTCACGTGACAATGTATTCTTCGCTTCCTCCATCTTCAAGAAGGTATCACCTCAGACTTCGGTACCAACAAACGCCGTTTTACTCGTTTTAGTGCTAGGTATTCTCGCTGTATTATTCGCCGATTCCCTGACCCTTCTGGTAGGAGCCACCTCGGTACTGCCAGCCCTTCTCTATCTGACAACGATTGCTGCTTATGCATGGAAACGCAAGGAACTGCCCAAATCGAAGTACTTTGACCTGGGCAAGTGGCGCACACCGCTCACTTTCCTTGCGATCGCATGGCTGATCTTTGAAATTGGCATCCTGACCATTCCGGAAAATTTCCATAGCGTAGCGATCGTGGCAGCTACCTTGCTGGCTATAGGTGTCATTTTGTATCATCTGCTGTTCCGCAAAGGGATTATGGAGGGCCGTATCGGTATAAAAGACAGAACATTCGGATTTGATGAAGAGAAAGAAGATCATTCCGCCTAGAATAATGAAAAAGGAGCCTGCAGTATGGAGAAGTATTTGCTGTCGATTGATCAGGGGACAACTGGGACCAGGGTGCTGCTGGTAAATCACCATGGACGGGTTGCTGCTGAAAGCTATCAGAAGCACGCACAATATTATCCACAGTCCGGATGGGTGGAGCATAACCCGGAGGAGATCTGGGAAAAGGTCTTGATGGGAGTGGCCGACGTGCTGCTCAAGGGACGTACCGAACCTGAGCAGGTGGAAGCGGTAGGCCTGGCCAATCAGGGGGAAACGGTCCTCTTTTGGGATTCGGTAAGCGGAGAGTCGCTTTATCCGGCTGTTGTCTGGTCCTGCCGTCGCTCCGATCAAATCGCAGAGCGTTGGAAGGAGGATGGCGAATGGGCACAGAAGGTGGCCGAGAAGACCGGACTTTTGATTGACCCATATTTTTCTGCGACGAAAATCAGGTGGATGATGGAGGAAGTGCCTCTGGTGCAAGAAAAGATCCGACAGCGGCAGGCTTATTGCAGCACGCTTGACTCTTGGCTGATCTGGCAGATGACAGGAGGCGCCTCGTATGTAACCGATGCTTCCACTGCTGCTCGAACGCTGTTGTTTGCTCATCGGCAGGGGAAATGGGATGAGGAAATATTGCGGTATTTGGGAATAGAGGAAGACTGGCTACCGCAGGTTCGTCCAACAGTTGGTTCTTTTGGTAGGACGAATCCGGATAAATTTTGCGGCATCCAAGCACCGATTCTCGTCAGCCAGGTGGATCAACCAGCGGCCCTTTACGGTCATCTCTGCATTGAGCCGGGTATGTCCAAATGTACGTATGGCACGGGCTGCTTCGCTTACATGAACGTCGGAAACGAGCCGCCTGCTACGAAAGAGAGCGGACTTTTGACGACGCTCGTCTGGAAACGCGGGGGGCAACATACTTATGCGCTTGATGGCGCGGTTTATGCGGCGGGGTCAGCTCTCGAATGGGGAAAAGAGCAGCTTGGGCTGTATCAGGATATAGACGAGCTGCAACGATGGTCGGAGCAGTGGTATGAAGAACTGCAAAAGGGAGAAGCCCCAACCAACCTTTTATTTATCCCGGCATTGAATGGGATCGGCACACCGTACTGGAACTCGGAGGCGAGAGGGGTGTTTCTCGGACTCTCCCAGCATACTGACCGACCGCTACTGGCAAAAGCGATGCTGGAAGGGATCGCTCACCGTGTAGCGGATGTGTTTGTCACAATGGAACAGGCAGTCGGACAAAAGATTTCCGTTTTGCGGGTAGATGGCGGCTTGACGGATAATCCGTATTTGATGCAGTTTCAGGCAGACCTGCTGGGTGTTCCGGTAGAGGTGCCGCAGATCAATGAAACAACAGCGATGGGGATTGCGTTTCTACTCGGGGAAGAGTGCGGCTGGTGGTCGGTGAAAGAATTGGAAGCGCGAATGAAGGTAGGGCGTCGCTATGAACCGACACTTGATGAATCGGTGAGGAATAGACTGCGTGGGCGTTGGAACAAGGCGGTTCACCTTCTGTTACAGGTAAGCGAAGGATAACGTAAAAAAAAGCAACCAACTGCCAAAGCGAGCACAATGCTTTTGGCGGATTGGTTGCTTTTTTTACTTCTTCAACTCGAGCGCAGGCTCCCAGCCAAAGCTGTCAAACCACTGCTTTTGTCTAAAGTTCGAGAGAGCTTGTCTCACATAAGGAATGATGTTCGGGGGTAATTTATCCATGTCCACCCATACGAGCTCATCGCATTTATTCGGCTCGGCATTGACTATTTCTCCGCGCCATTTTGTGGCAGCGACAAAAAAATCGATACGTTCATCATTAGAGCGGCGATGCATGACGCCTACCATCTCCAAGCTCGCTGGATCGATGTCAATTCCGCATTCTTCTTTGGCCTCGCGGATCGCGGCAGTCTTAACTTCTTCATTCCCATCCAGATGTCCAGCGGGAACACTGTAATTGCCGTCTTCGTAGCCGGTATTGTAGCGACGTAATAACAAGATCTGCGCATCCTTCACCAGGAAAAGGTGAACGGCTACCTGCATCGAGAAGCGCTCTTTTTGCATGCGAATTCTCCTCTATTAATGATATTCTTCCGGGCGATGATTCTCGGCAGCTTGTCTACGGCGTTCCATTCTGTTTTTTTTCAAAATCGGAGAGCTGGTCAAGGCAAAGAGCAGCATACCAATTCCAGCAACACCTAAAACGATCCCGATAGTAAGATACAGCCAATTCATTGAAAAAGACCTCCTTAATTCATGCAAAGCGAACATGATTATAAATGGGAACTATGCTATAATGGCACAGTGTGTTTTTACTTGATTCTCGGTAGTAATTTCTAGAAAACGCAGGGAGGATTTTGCGAGATGACTCAGCAAACGTCTGTTGATCAGCTATCCATTAATACCATTCGCACGCTGGCAATTGATGCCATCGAGAAGGCGAATTCCGGTCACCCGGGAATGCCGATGGGTGCAGCTCCTATGGCACATGTACTGTGGAGCCGCTTTATGAAAGTAAATCCGAGCAATCCAAAATGGATTGACCGTGACCGTTTTGTCCTCTCAGCTGGACATGGCTCTATGCTATTATACTCGATGTTGCATCTGATGAAATACGATGTTTCACTGGAAGACCTACATAACTTCCGTCAATGGGGCAGCAAAACACCTGGTCACCCTGAGTTTGGACACACGGCGGGTGTCGACGCGACAACGGGTCCTTTGGGACAAGGGATCGCGATGGCTGTCGGTATGGCGATGGCGGAAAAGCACATGGCAGCTGTTTACAACCGCGACAATTTTGACATCGTTGACCATTACACATACGTAATCTGCGGCGACGGTGACCTGATGGAGGGTGTATCCAGCGAGGCTTCTTCTCTGGCTGCTCACCTGAAACTGGGCAAAATGATCGTGCTCTATGATTCGAACGATATCTCTCTGGATGGCGAGCTTTCCCGTTCCTTCTCTGAAAACGTAGCGGGTCGCTACCAAGCGTATGGTTGGCAATACATTCGCGTAGAAGACGGCAATGATCTGGCTGCTATTGACGCGGCTATCGCAGAAGCGAAAAAAGATTTGGATCGTCCTACCTTGATTGAAGTAAAAACCGTCATTGGATACGGAAGCCCGAACAAAGGCGGCTCCAGCTCTTCTCACGGCGCTCCGCTTGGAAAAGACGAAGTGAAGCTGACAAAAGCAAACTACGAGTGGCACCATGAAAGTGAGTTCCACGTACCACAAGAAGTGACTGATTTCTATGCTGGCTTGGCTGACGCTGGAGAAAAAGCAGAAGCTGCTTGGCGTGACCTGTTTGCAGCTTACGCAAAAGCGTATCCGGAACTGGCACTGCAATTTACGACTGCACAAGAAGGCCATCTGCCTACTGGTTGGGACAACCATATGCCAACGTATGAAGCTGGTGCAAAGCTGGCGACACGCGTTGCTTCCGGTAATGCGATCAATGCATTGGCAAACAGCGTTCCATTCTTCCTGGGCGGATCTGCTGACTTGGCACATTCCAACAACACAGTGATTAAAGAAGCGGGCAACTTCTTGCCAGGTTCTTACGATGGCCGTAACATTTGGTTTGGTGTTCGCGAATTCGCGATGGGTGCAGCCCTCAACGGTATGGCTCTCCACGGTGGCGTTAAAGTATACGGCGGTACATTCTTCGTGTTCTCCGACTACGTGCGTCCGGCGATTCGCCTCTCTGCACTGATGAAGCAGCCAGTTGTCTACGTATTTACACATGACTCAATCGCAGTTGGTGAAGACGGACCGACGCATGAGCCGATTGAACAACTCGCTTCCTTGCGTGCGATGCCAGGCTTGACCATTCTTCGTCCGTCTGATGCAGTGGAGACGAACGAGGCTTGGAAATATGCTGTATCCCGTACAGATGAGCCAGTCGTTCTGGTACTGACTCGTCAAAACCTGCCAGTTCTGCCTGAGACCATGGAGAAAGCGGCAGAAGGCGTGAGCAAAGGTGCGTATGTTCTCGCAGACGCGCCAAGCGGCAACCCGCAGCTCATCCTGTTGGCAACGGGTTCTGAGGTATCCCTCGTGATGCAGGCGCGTGAGCAACTCCTCGCGAAAGGTATTGAAACACGCGTTGTTTCCATGCCGAGCTGGAACCTGTTCGAGCGTCAACCGAAAGAGTATCGCGACGCTGTGATTCCACCGGCTGTAAAAGCACGCGTGGCGGTAGAAATGGGCTCTCCAATGGGGTGGGAGCGTTACGCTGGCGATAGCGGTACAGTCATCGCAATCGATCAGTTTGGCGCATCTGCACCAGGCGAGCGCATCATGAAGGAATACGGCTTCACGGTAGAAAATGTTGTGGCTGAAGCAGAAAAACTGCTGAAATAAATCGTAGACCTTTAGGAAAAAGCCTATCTTCTGTTTCAGGAGATAGGCTTTTCCAGTGACAAACGGAATTTTGTATGGAATGATAGACTACAACCCAAAACAGAAACTTTTTTGAAATGGGACCGTCTATATAAGATGTGGGGGAGAGAGAGAAAATCAGGAGGTAAATAATGGCAACAAAGGCCAAGAAGAAAGTCAGGAAGAAAAAGAACAACTTGCTGATGATTGCCGTATCGTTTGCAATATTCCTTTTCCTTAGTGTGATCGGAGGCTACTTCGCCCTGTTGTATGCGGGAGACCGGATGATTGAGCAAAACGTACAAAAGCTACAGGACTTGAAAGCAGAACCAACTGTCATATACGACAAAAACGGGAAAGAGATGACGAGTCTGATTCGTCAGAAAAACCGTGTATACAAACCGATTAATGAAATGCCAAAGACTTTAATCAATGCTTTCCTCGCTGTTGAGGATAAGCGCTTTTACGAACACAAGGGCGTCGATATGGTTCGGATCGGTGGCGCCATCGTCAATGATATTAAAAAAGGATCGTTAGCTGAAGGGGGAAGTACCATTACCCAACAGCTGGCAAGAAACGTCTTTCTCACCCTAGACCAAACGTTCTGGCGTAAAACAAAAGAAATGAGTATCGCGATTGGCTTGGAGCGCAAGTACTCCAAGGATCAAATTTTAGAGATGTACTTGAACCGCGTTTATTTGGGCGAAGGGGAATTTGGGGTAGAGGATGCTGCCCAGTACTACTTCGGTAAATCGGTAAGCGATGAGAACTTTACCGTTGCGGAAGCAGCGATGCTGGCAGCTATTCCAAAAGCACCGACCACTTATTCACCTTTTAACAATCCAGAAAAGGCGAAACTGCGTCGAGATACCGTCATTCGACTGATGCATGAGCAAGGAATCATTACCGATGAGCAAAAAGAGGCAGCTCAAGCAGAGCCGTTGCCGAAAGAGCCGCATGAAGTAGCGGGTGCGAGCTTGAAAAAAGGCTATCGCGCGTTTTTTGACAATATGGTAGAAGAATCCGAAGCCAAGTTCGGCGTGACAGAAGAAGAACTGTACCGCGGGGGCTGGAACATTTACACGACCTTCGACCCGAAAGTACAGGATGCCATGGTAGAGGAATATGCCAATGCCAAAAACTTCCCGAAAGACGGCGCCAAGCGCGGTGTAGAATCATCGATGATTGTCATCGACGCGAAAACAGGCGGAATTGCCGGGATGATGGGCGGACGCAACTATGCGCCAAAAGGCTTTAACTATGCGACAGACATGAAGCGTCAGCCGGGCTCCAGCTTTAAGCCGATTGCGGTGTTCGCTCCGGCGGTAAATAAAGATATTAACAAATGGAACTCGAATTCGCAGTTGAGTAACAAAAGGCAGAGCTTCAATGGCTATGAGCCGCGCAACTACAATAACCGATACACGGAAACAATGAGCATGAACCGGGCGATGATCGACTCCGCGAATATCCCGCCGGTATGGCTGTTAAATGAAATTGGTGTACCAGAAAGCTTGGAATACCTCAAGAAAGTCGGTATTGAGCTGACTCCGAACGATCGAAACCTGGCAATCGCCCTTGGGGGATTGAGTGTAGGTACGTCCCCGTTGGAAATGGCTCAGGCGTACACGCCTTTTGTCAATGGAGGGGTAGTGTCTGAGACGCACTCGATCACGAAGGTGGAGAACAAGGACGAGGGTGTTGTCCGTGAATATAAGCCTAAACAAACTGAGGCACTGAAGCCGGAAGCAGCTTGGGAGATTCACACCATGCTGGAGAGAGCGGTTCAGGAAGGTACAGGGAAGGCAGCGCGTATCTCTGGCCGCCATGTTGCAGGTAAAACCGGTACGACACAATCGATTGCAGGAGATAGTAAAGCAAACAAGGATGCTTGGTTCGTTGGATATACTCCGGAATATGTCGGTGCCGTTTGGATGGGCTTCGATCCGGAGGACAAACAGCATTTGATGCATCAAGGAAGTAGCATGACGGCACAAATGTTCTCCAAAGTGTTGGCAACAGCCTTAAAAGGTGTACCGTCATCGGACTTCGTTCGACCAGCAGGAGCGGTAGAACATAAAGAGGTGGAAGTAGAACCAGAGCTCCAAATGGCTGCAGACATGTCATTGGACCCAAGTACGAATAAATTGATGGTCGTGCTTAGCTGGATTGGTGGAGCTGACGGCAATACGTACGATCTGTACCGCATTAGCGAAAACGGCGAAAGACAGCTCATCTCTGCGGGTATGAAGGAAACCTCTTATGTAGATGTCCTGGATAGTCCGAAACAGTATCGTTATCAAGTCGTTCCGCGAAATGCACAAGGCGAGGAAGGCACACCTTCAAAAGAAGTCCCAATCGACTCCAAAAAGCTGGAGAATATGCTTAATGGAGATCCTGGTCATAACGAGGAAGGCAACGATCAGGGGCAGAATCCGGGTGGTACCGAAAATGGAAACGGTGAAAATCCACCTGACCAAGGTACCGGAGAAGCTGGTGAGCATACAAATAATGGAGATGGTGGGCAATCGCCAAATCCGGGAACAGGTGAGGTTCCACCGGACATTGTGAATCCAGATCCTAGTCAGACAAATGGTTCCTCCAATGAAATTCAATTACCGCCACCTCCACAAGAGGAGGGGCAGAACCAGTTCCCAGATGCATCAAACGGCTAAAGATTAGCCCAGCAAGAACGATTCAAAACCGATTCGACTATTTGCACAGGTTCTTTCGCGTGGTACAATACCAATAAATCGGGAGACAGGGGGGACAGTCCATGTCTGGCTACGCACAAAGAGATCTACCCACATTTTTCAAAGAACAGTTACGCCAAACCAAGGTGAATTTTGAGCGAGCTCTTGACTGTAAACACACCGATTTCGATGATCTTTACCCATACATGAACGAACAGCCACAGTTCTTCTGGTACAAACGTTACGTGGCTTGGTCAGAATTGCTGACCGTCGTACGTCTAGCTGAACAATTGGGTATTGAGTGGACAGAGGATTTCAGTGAGCAGCAGGTAGAATTCATTCAAGGCAAGGTTCTGCAAGGAAAAGTGCTCGATTATTGGAACCCGGAAGAAGAACAAGAAGAATCGATGAGAGAATTGGAAGAAGAAAAATAAATGTGATCGTAAAAACATGGCGCGTTCCCACTTGCGGGAACGCGCTTTTTTGCGTGCGCGAAGCAAAACTCACTTTTGATAGTCACAGTGTCTAACATTTCATACATGTTCATGAATTTTTGTAAAAAAATGTATACATTCTCCTTCTTCTTTTCAGTAATATGTATTGGCACCATAATTGCAATTCTAACAGCGTGTATTTTATTACATTCCAAATGGAGAGAAGGTGAACTTGCCCAATCCAAATACGGCTTCCACGCAACAAACGAAAATGCGGTTTCCATTCAAAGGAGGTTTGCTCATTCATGAAGAAAAAGCGTCACACGGCACACACAGGCCGCATAATGGCTGGTGTCCTTCTCTCGACATCATTTCTATTGGGGACGGTTGGAACTCCTGTCCAAGCCTTGGCAGTCAAAGATTATTCAAGTGCGCTCGCTAGGGATGGGAGTCAAAACGTTCCGCCTTCAGGAAAACCTGTGGAGAGGAAGCTGGACCCAATCACCTCGTTTCAGCATCAATCCAGTGATGAAGCAGGGGAATATCCGCATCCAGTGGAGCCAATCTGGAGTGTAGAGGAGCAAGAGTCTTCTAACGAACAGCAGCGGAGCATGGAGGCAAATGTCGAAAAGTACACGATGTCAGATTTGAACAAGCTCAGCTACGACGAATTAGTCAATGTACTGGTGACGATCAACTGGGAGCAGATTCCTGAACTATTCGACTTTACCCCCGATTCGTATGCCTTTTATAACGATCGTCAGCGCGTTCAGGCCATCATTGACGCATTGCAAGTCAGAGGCACACAATACTCCAGCAGCGATTCTAAAGGAATTGACACCTTGGTTGAGGTGCTTCGCTCTGGATATTACCTCGGGTACTACCATCAGGAATTATCCTATCTCAATCAGAGAAGTGAGCATCAAAAAGTGTTCCCTGCTCTGCATGCCATTGCAGACAATCCGAATTTCAAATTAGGGACAGATGCTCAAAATGAGGTGATAGGTGCATTTGGTGGACTCATCGGAAACACTTTTGTAAGCGCTTCCCTCGTGGAGAAAGCTGCACCGATCATCCGTCAATATGAAGAACAAATGGATACTTTCATTACGCAGCGGAGTGCGGGTGATGCTGTTTTCCGTATCATGAGCCAGTTTAGCTATATTCTGATGTGGAGAGTGGATGAACCAACCAAGCAACAGGAGTTTTACGGCAAAATAGATACGTATCTGAACGAGCTGGGAAATCTCGCCTTGCATGGCGATACAGATGAAGCGAAAGAATGGGTCCTCGACAATGGTTTTTATCACAGTGCTTATTTGGGAGAATACCATTCCAATCCGAATAAGGGTAACGAGGTCCTCACAGAAGCGTTAGAGCTTTATCCGTATGTGGGACTACAGTATATGCAGGTAGCGAAGCTGATCCAGACGGTCTATGGCGGAAAAGATGCGCAGGGAAGGGACATTCAGTTCAACAAGATTCGTGAGGATGCGATGGAAAAGTATCTGCCCAAAGAGTACACATTTGATGACGGGAGCGTCGTCATGAAAACAGGCGGTGATGTCACAGAAGAAAAAGTCAAACGGTTATATTGGGCGGCAAAAGAGGTAAAAGCTCAGTTTCATCGGATGGCAGGACGAGATGAACCGATGGAGGAAGGGAACCCCGACGATATTTTGACCATTGTCCTTTACAATAGTCCTTCAGAGTACAAGATGAACAACCCCCTGTACGGCTATGAAACGGACAACGGAGGCATGTATATCGAGGGGAAAGGAACCTTCTTCACCTACGAGCGAACACCGCAGCAGAGTACGTACACACTGGAAGAATTGTTCCGCCATGAATTCACGCACTATTTGCAGGGGCGCTACGCTATCCCTGGCTTGTGGAATGAAGGCCCGATTTACAGAGATGAGAGACTGTCATGGTTTGAAGAAGGCGGAGCGGAGCTCTTTGCAGGCTCCACGCGAACAACAGGTGTTCTGCCTCGAAAATCCATGGTCAACAATCTGATTCGCTTTGGACAAAATAATTGGTATACGGCCTCTCAAACTTTGCACGCACGCTACGGCACATGGGACTTTTATACGTATTCATACGCCTTGCAGTATCACATGATGAAAGAGGACTGGAACAAGCTCGATGATATCATGGATTACATAGAGGCCAATAACGTGGATGGTTATGACCAGTTAATCCGTACGCTCAGCAATGATTCAGAGCTGAATCGGGATTACCACCGTACCATGGAATCGTTGGTAGACAGCTATCCTGATCTGACCGTGCCGCTGGTGTCGGACGACTATCTGGTCCCGCCAGACCTTAAAGCAAGTGCAGAAATCTTTCAGGAAATTGAAGATGTCACCGGATTGCAAAATGTATCTACCAAAAGGCACGGTTCAGAGTTCTTCCAAACCTTTACGTTAACAGGCACGTACACGGGTACGCAGGCAGAAGGGGAGAAGCAAGACTGGGAGACGATGAGTCGCATCACAGACGAGTTTTTAACCACGCTTACTTCTCATCCATGGAACGGCTACAAAACCGTAACCGCCTACTTTACCAACTACAGAGTAAATGCGTCCAATCAGTTTGAATATGATGTCACGTTCCACGGGATACTTCCAGAACAAGGAAATGGAGAGAATCAGCCGCCTGTTATTGTCATGAACGGCCCGGCAAAAGCAGCCGTAAAAGAGGAAGTGACGTTTAGCAGTAACGGAAGCTCCGATCCGGATGGCAGCATCGTATCTTATCTGTGGGAATTTGGAGATGGCAAAAGCAGCAGTGATCCCAATCCTATGCATGTCTACGAAAATCAGGGAGAATATACCGTGAAGCTACGAGTAACGGATAACAAAGGAGCCGTTACTGCGAAATCGATTACAATTACGATCGAGGAGCAGGGTGGAGAAATTGGGGAAAAGGAACAAGAGCCAAACAACAGCTTTTCAGAGGCAAATCGGTTGAAAAGCAATGTGGAGTTGAGTGGTCAAACAAGCAAACAAGACGACAAGGACATTTTTGCCTTGAAGGTATTGAGCAACGGAACGGTGAAAATCAACGTAACGAGTGAGCACGATACTGGTTTGAACTGGGTCGTTCACCACGAGGATGATCTGCATAATTATTTCGCTTACCCCAAGACCTCAGGAAAAACGCTTTCCGGTGAGTTTGAAGCAACTCCGGGTACCTATTATTTGTCCGTGTACAACTTTAACGGTGAAACCATTCCATACAAAGTAACCGCGGAATTGCCAGAAGAAGAAACAGAACCAACCGAAACGGAGCCGAACAATTCATTCGATGACGCGAATGCGCTACAGTTGGGCGAAGAGATAAGTGGTCAAACCGATCGTATAGATGACAAGGACACGTATATCATTCAGGTTGAAGAGGAAGGGATCGTTCAAGTTACGGTGAGCAGCGAGAAGGACGAAGGCTTAAACTGGGTGGTGTTTCATGAAGATGATCTCGAAACGTATTTCGCCTACCCCGAAAACACAGGTAAGAAACTGACGGGAGAATTTGAGGCAAAACCAGGGAAATATTACTTGTTGGTCTACAACAATAACAACACGAAGATTCCGTACAAAGTGATCGTGAACGCAGAGTAATCTCTCCATTCAAAGGAAAAAGCCTTTCTACCCCTTTTTTAAAAACGGGATAGAAGGGCTTTTTTCGTTTGATAAGCGTCTGGTAAAAATCAGCGCGTAACGGTATGGCGTTCCGCACGTCTTTTCTTTACGTAACCAAAGAATCAATGGAGCCAATTGTAAATGACTTGTGGCGTCTCTTCCTCAGGGCCAGCCGGGAGAACGAATGGAACAGGATTGCTCCAAGGCTGGGCAGAGGACGGGGCATTGGAGATAATGAACTCTGTCCCCAATGAAACAAAGGTGTACAGCTCCTCGACAGCGGCATTGTACAAGCGAACACATCCGAGTGAAACAGATGAGCCGATGCTCTCGGGATGATTTGTCCCGTGGATGGCATACCCGCTCTCCTGAAAGACCATGCCCCTCGTTCCATAAATATTGTCATGTCCGCGGGGCTGATTGATTTTTTGTTGAATGGTATAGTAGCCTTCGGGTGTTGAACCGTTTTTGCCTATGGCGACGGGATAGCTGCGCACCAGATGGGAACCGCTGATGAGCTGCATCGTATGTGTCGAGGTAGTCAAGTGAAGCTGTAACGGTTCGAAAGGCGCCACTGGCTCCGGATAGCCGGGAAGCGGCAGCACATTGCGCAAGCTGTCCCATGCGGACTCTGGCGAGAAGGCTTTGGGATGATACGGATAGCTTTTTAACAAAAGTCTCTTTGGTGGTACTGGAATTTGCGGCAAATAATTGCCTGGATAAGCGCCAGCCAGATCAGACAGTTGGGCAGGCAATGTACCCGTTTGCTGATAATAGCGGTACAAGGCGTTTCGCAAGATCAGTACATGCTGGAGGGTTAGCTGCTCATCCTTGAGTTCTGCCTTACCTGTGGCAAGTGTCGGTTCTCGTTCCAACTGCACAGGTTTATCCCACCATTTTTCACTGAGAACAGTCCGACTCGTCGGATTGTAACGCAAGATGCCTCGGACTTCGCGCGGCTGATAAAACAGCAAGGGACGGAACAACGGCGAACCAGGTACTTCCGGGACAACCATCACCGTAAAAGGCTGCGTAAGAGCAGGGCGCCGGGACTCTACATAGCGCCGGACCTGTTCAGATAGCTCACGGGCACTGAGTGTAGGAGGGACTGCGATGACCTCGACATGTGGCTGCGTTTGGGCTGTTGTCAGTACGGGCTGTTTGGCAGCTTGCGGCGTTGTCTTGGGTGACGCATCTCTCAACGGTCCGGGCGAAAAAGCGAATTGAAAATAGAGAAACAAGAGCGAAGCCAAGAGTAAACGTGTTCGATTGCCCAAGGAATTGCGCTGTCGCTCCCGCAGCAGTCTTTGATAAGCATCACGCGTCTCGTTGTAATACGAGCCTTGCTTGGATACGAGACCACGTCTGTACGCTTCGAGAGCCTGTTCCGAGTTGCCTTGTGCTTCTCGTTCTTGGCCAAGGTGAAACCAGCCGATGGCTTCGTTTGGATACTGAGTCGTATACCACCGGTAAAAGGCGAGGTCGCTCTGATCCGGATATTTCATATGAAATGTACTTTTTTCCTGAAGAAAGGAAACCTTGTCCACGGATACTTCTCCCCCAAATAAATGAGCGTTTAAAAAGGCGCCCTTATAAGGATGTATCGGCGGGAGTCGGGAAAATAATGAGAGTGGAGGTCAAAAATGGTTTATTTACGAACGATCAAGCTGCTGAGAGAGGATTTTCCGAACACGAAAGAATATCCTTTTCACCTGCCCTCCTTGCGCAAGTTGGAAGCAATCGAGCTTGATAGCAGTGTCACTTTTTTTGTAGGAGAGAATGGCTCGGGTAAATCTACGTTGCTTGAGGCTGTTGCCTATCAATGTGGTTTCCATACGGCTGGCGGATCGCGTAACAATTTTTATGAAGTGCATCGCTCGGAGGCGAGTCTGGGTGACTACATACGCCTCTCCTGGCTTCCTAAAATAACGAATGGCTTTTTCTTACGGGCTGAGAGCTTTTATCAGTTTGCCAGTCATATAGATCAGACGGGCTCCGAAAGCTATAAAAACTACGGTGGACGCTCGCTGCATGAGCAGTCGCACGGAGAATCTTTTTTCGCGCTGTTTGCCAATCGCTTCAACGGCAGGGGAATCTACCTGCTGGATGAGCCCGAGGCTGCTCTTTCACCCAAGCGGCAGATTGCTTTTCTTTATCTCATGCGTGATTTGATAGAAGAAGGAGCCCAATTCATTATTGCGACGCATTCGCCGATTTTGTTGGGTTATCCCGGAGCGACTATCCTCAATTTTGACGAATCGCCCGCTCAAGAGGTGAAATATCGGGATACAGAGCACTATCAATTGACGCGTCGTTTCCTGGAGAAGCCCGATCTATTTTTCGATGAAAAATAATTTTTATTTTTCCTGTCACAAAAATCTCCTTGGCGGTTTCTATTAGATGAACGAAGCAGTAGAGGCATTCGTCAATAGCGCACGCAGGAAGGAGGAATCCAGTGGAGGTGCAAGCAAACCTGGTGATGAACCGTGCTCGAGTAGAGGATCATACAGATTCCTTTCAAGAATTGTTTACGACCTATTATCCGTTTGTGGTCAGACAGATCATGCGAATTGTGAAAGATCAGCAGACGGCAGAAGATATTGCACAGGATGTATTTCTCTCCTTTTACCATACCGATCGCACGGTGATCGGACATATCCCGGCATGGCTGTCCAAGTCCGCACTCTACGCAGCGTACAATTATCTTCGTTCAGAAAAACGCAGGTACGCAAGACAAGAGCGAAGTGCATCTGAGCAAGAACATGTCAGCCCTTCTTCAGAAGAGATGTGGCTTGCAAAAGAGTCCCAGAGTGTCGTCCGTGATGTGCTAGAGGAGCTAGACGAGCGGGAGCGAACCTTGCTGGTCATGAAATATTCCGGATTTCCTTATGCGGAGTTGGCGAAAGCGACTGGCACGCAGATCAGCTCGGTGGGAACACTCCTCGCGAGAGCGAAAAGTAAATTTCGTACCATCTATGGCCGGATGAGGGGGGAAGAGGAATGAAATGTGCCGATACAGGCTTTGTCCAGGCGTTCTTGGACGGTGAAAGCAGCTCAAAAGAAAGTAAGCAATTCCTGCTTCATCTGGAGTACTGTGAAACCTGCCGTACACAGCTGGACGAACTGTCCGCTTTGGATAGTTGGACGCGTGAGAAGATGGAGCATGCTTTTTCCGAGACAAACGATGTGAGGGTCAATACGGAAGCAGCGTGGCAGCGTTTTTCGCAAACAATCGAGAAACCGACGAACACAAATGCACAAGATCGACAAGCGATAACCAATCGAGCAACAATCAGAAGGAGCTGGAATCAGATGAACAAGCAAACTAAAAGATGGGTGACAGGTGCTTCGGCAGCAGCAGTATTGGCTGTGTCCCTGTCCTTCCCCCAAGTACAAGCAGCAGCGAACGATTTTCTGTCCATTTTCCGCATGGATAAAGTTGAATTCGTCAAAGTGACGCAAGAGGATCTGCAAGAGATCGAACAATGGATCGCTAACGGAAATGTGGGCGAAATGGAACTGAATGGGATCGGGAAAATCTGGATCGATGAAAACGATCAAGAGAAGCTCGAACAAAGAAACCATTATTACAACAGCAAAGAAGCCGCTGTAAAGGCTGGAGTGAAGCTGCCTGAGCTGCCGAAAGATGTCACGGTGGATAGCGTAGACGTCAATTCTCCTTACACTATGTACATGGAAATCGATGCTGATCGTGCAAACAAGCTACTGGCGCAATTGCAGGTAGAGGCGCGTTTTGATGAAAAGCTGAGTGGCAAACGCTTCTCCTTGAAGATTCCACAGATGCAGCAGGTCAGGATGCTTGTCGGAAAAGATAATATTAGCTACTTTGTCGTAGGCGCTCCTGAGCTAAGCGCACCAGAGGGAATCGATCTGGCACAGCTTCGCGAGACACTTTTGGCCCTGCCGTTCATTCCAGATCAAGTGAAAAGGCAGATGATTAGCATCGAAGACTGGCAGCATACCCTCCCTGTGCCATACATGGTAGACGGCGAGAGCAAGATGAAGGAAGTAAAAGTGAATGGTCAAAACGGAATGCTGATCACAGGTAAATACAATGCGCATCTGATGTGGCAGCAGGATGGACAGATTCACATGCTGGAAGGCAGCGAAAAGAACGCGGATGGGCTGTTGGATTTTGCAAATCAACTGAAATAAGTAAACAAGTAGTGGGGCAATGGCAGAGTTTTCCTGAAAAGGGAGGGCTCTGCTTTGTCCCGTTTGCAATGGAGAAAGTGAGGTAAGAGATGTCAGATTATGTGATAGAGACCTGGGAGTTGACCAAGCAATATAACGGGAAAGCTGGCTGCAAAAATATTACGCTACAAGTACCGCGCGGCTCCGTATTTGGTTTCCTCGGGCAAAATGGAGCGGGTAAAAGTACCTTTGTCCGAACGATGCTCGGGTTATTGCACCCAACGAATGGCAAAGCGGTTATGCTTGGGCAGCCGATTGGCAGTGTAGAATCAAGGAAAAAGGTGGGGTACTTGCCAGAGCTGTTCCGCTATCCAGATTGGTTGACGGGCCAGCAGCTCTTGGAGCATCATGCCGAGTTGTGTGGATTAACACATCGCGAGAGCAATTCCGTGATAAAAAATGTCGTTGAGCTGGTTGGAATGGCTGGACGCGAGCGTGAACGTATTCGAGGCTATTCCAAAGGCATGCAGCAGCGTATCGGGATTGCCTGCGCTCTCTTGTCCGATCCAGAGCTGATCTTTCTCGATGAGCCGACCTCCGCACTGGATCCAATCGGGCGAAAAGAAGTACGCGAGCTGATTGCGCGGCTGCGTGACCAGGGAAAGACGATTTTTCTCAACAGTCATCTACTGAGTGAAATGGAGAGCGTGTGCAACTACGTCGGGATCATTCACCGCAGTGAGCTGGTCGTACATGGCGACTGGCGAAAGCTGAGCAGCGTCCAACCACAAATTGAATTGACAGTGGACAAGGATAGTGCAGGTCTTCATAACGTGCTTCCTTCCTTCGTCACAGAGAGTCGTCTCGTAAGACAAGAGGAAGAGCGTGATACATGGTTAATGACGCTGGATCAGGACGATCGGGTACCCGCTCTGTTGCAACAGTTGATTGCATCCGGGGCTGGGGTACACGAAGTCGTGCGCAAGCAGCAATCACTGGAAGACGTATTCCTGTACTGGGTACAAAGAAAGGAGGGGGAACGACATGTGGCCGATCATCAAAATCACGTATAGAGAAATGATCTCCAAGCGTATTTTCACGATTACGCTGATCATGTCGCTGGGCTTCCTGTTGCTGTTTGGACTTGCCACAGGCTATGCGGTTAAAGAAATGAAGGATATGTTAGGGGACGCGGGCGTGGAGAGATTGTTGGAAAAGCAGGTTCTCTCCACGCAGATGCTGGGCATGGGTTTGTACTTTGGCTCTGTCATTACGGCACTCCTGGCAATTTTGAGCAGTGTAGGAAGCATTGCCTCTGAAATCGAAAGCCATCAAATCGATACGTGGCTGGCACGAGCACTCCCTCGCTACAAATATGTACTGGGAAAATTTTTCGGGTTAGCGAGTATGCTGGGGTTGTACGCACTCCTGATGTTTACCGGATTATTGGCGATCAACCAATGGGTGGGGGAAGGTATGCTGGCTGTTCAGGTGGATGCTAGCCAAATCCTGAAAGCAGCTGCTTTCTTCGTTAGCATGCCGATCATTCTTGTCTGTGTAGCTATGCTTTTAAGCAGTATCACCACCACGGTGACGGGTGGTATTATCCTGATCATTCTGTACGGGATCAGCTTCGTTGGCGGCTTTATCGAGCAGCTCGGTGCGGTCTTTAGCAATAGCTCGCTTACCAACATCGGGATTATTTCCAGTCTGCTCTTCCCAGCAGATTCATTGTTCAGGCAAGCGACACTTTCGTTATTTGATTCGGCTGACGATCCGCTGTCCTTTGCTTCGCAAGGCATTTTCGGTACGACTTCGCCTCCGAGTACTGCCATGCTCATCTACACCATTCTTTATGGCGTCGTAGCGTTGGGGCTGTCCATTCGAGTGTTTCAAAAACGAGATGTATAAGAAAAACAAGAGGGAACGGCTGATTGATGCCGTTCTTTTTCTTTTCTTCCTTTCACGAAAGGCCTCTTTTTTATGTACATGCAAGCTCAGATCACCATATGCGCATTTCGTGATTTTTATGATGTTAATAGAGGAAATGCGGTTAAAACAGTTTATGCGCATATTCTATTCGGATTTTTACGAACATTGTTATAATGACAGCACAATATGAAAGCGCATTCGTCATGGTTGCTACAACATCATTGTAAGCGCATTCTTGCAAGGGGGAACTAGGATATGCTGGCATTACTTGGATTTCTCATGGTAGCCGTTTTCATGTACTTGATTATGTCGAGACGGCTTTCGGCATTAGTTGCTTTAATTGTTGTTCCTGTTGTTTTTGCGTTGATTAGCGGATTTGGTACAGAAATTGGCGACATGATGCTTGCAGGCATCAAGAAAATTGCGCCTACGGGAATTATGCTATTGTTCGCCATTCTGTACTTTGGGGTCATGATGGATGCAGGTCTATTTGATCCATTAATTAAGAAAATCGTGAAAATTGTGAAGGGTGACCCACTGAAGGTTATTGTAGGTACAGCGATTCTCGCTACCTTGGTTGCACTGGATGGAGATGGAACCACGACTTATATGATTACCGTTACGGCGATGCTGCCTTTGTATCGCAAGCTGGGAATCAGACCGATGATTTTGGCAGTCATGCCGATGCTCGCACTCGGTGTCATGAACATGACGCCTTGGGGTGGACCGACAGCCCGTGTCATGAGTGTACTCCATATGGATGTTTCCGATATTTTTGTCCCTGTTATTCCTGTGATGATTGGCGGAATTGCGTGGGTGATGATCGTAGCCTGTATTCTGGGCAAACAAGAGCGTAAGCGTCTGGGGATTATGGAGATACCAGATGAAGATTTGCAATCGCTTGCAGGACAGGAAGTAGCGGCGACGGATGAGACTGCTGAGACTGCTGCACTGAAACGTCCGCGACTGATCTGGTTCAATCTGTTGTTGACAGCAGCCTTGATGGTCGGTCTGATTACGAGCTTCTTGCCATTGCCGACAATGTTCATGCTCGCTTTTGCCATTGCCCTGTTTATTAACTATCCGAAAATGCAAGATCAGAAAGAGCGAATTGCAGCCCACGCAGCTAACGCACTGGCTACCGTGTCCATGGTTTTCGCTGCGGGAATCTTTACAGGTATCCTGACCGAAACGAAAATGATCGATGCGATGGCGAGCACACTCGTTTCCTGGATTCCAGATTCACTTGGCTCCCATATGCCTCTGCTCGTAGCGCTGACAAGCATGCCATTCACCTATTTCATGTCGAACGATGCGTATTACTTCGGGATCGTTCCAATCCTGGCGAATGCAGCAGCAGCTTACGGAATCGATCCGGCGGAAATTGGTCGCGCTTCCATCCTGGGTCAACCGCTGCATGTACTCAGCCCGTTGTTTGCAGCACAATACCTGTTGATCGGAATGGTTGGGGTCGATTATGCGGAAACCCAAAAGTTCATCCTGAAATGGGCGTTTGGAACATCGATCGTGATGATTGCGCTTGCTCTTCTTACCGGAGTCATCTCGTTCTAGTCAACTATAAAAAGGAAGAAATAAAAAAAGAGGCCTGCTCATGGCCTCTTTTTTCGTCATCAAGCGAAATGAGATACAATGAGAAGAAGAGGAGGGAACGATGTGCGTTTTCACAGCAAGCTGATGTTGATTATTTGCTCGCTCCTTTTTGGCGTGATTGTTATACTCGGTACGATGTTTGAACAGATGCTGGCAGGCGTATTGGAGCATGAGATCGGGACGCGCGCACTGCATACCGCCAAGACCGTCGCGCAGATGTCCGAGATCAAACAGGCGTTTGACGCAGAAGATCCTGCCAAGATTATCAATCCAATCGTGGAAAAAATACGTGTGGACACGAATGCGGCATTTATCACCGTAGGAAATTTGCAAAGCATCCGCTATTCACATCCTGATCCAGAGCAGATTGGCAAAAAGATGGTGGGAGGCGACAACGAAGCAGTATTTGAGGGGCAATCCATCATCTCGGAGACCGTCGGTTCGCTTGGCCCCGGACTCAGAGGAAAGACTCCAATCTATGATGAGGAAGGAAAGGTGATGGGGGTCGTTTCTGTCGGATTTTTGTTTGAGGATATAAATGAAACGATCGAATCGTATCGCAATCGAATCTTCGTCATCGGCATCGTCACCTTGCTCTTGGGTGTGGTGGCTACGCTCGTTCTTTCACAAAATGTAAAGAAAGCGATATTTGGTTTGGAGCCTGAACAAATCGGGCGATTGTATCAGGAAAATCAAGCTGTACTGGAATCGATTCGCGAAGGCATTGTGGCAGTCAATAAGGAAGGAGCGATCACGCTCGCAAATCAGACCGCGCTCCATATGCTGGGGAAAGCGAAGGATAAAGACAGTATCATGGACAAACAGGACGAGCTGGTTCGTTCGCTGGGCCTTCATGAGGTGATTGAGACAGGGAAAGCCGAATTTGACCGCGAAACAAATGTGGACGGGCATGTATTAGTCGTGAACCGGGTCCCGATTATGGATAAGGAGCGCCATGTTATGGGTGCAGTAGCGAGCTTTCGCAATCGGTCGGAGCTGTTCGAGGTCACACAGGAGCTGTCACGAGTGAAGGAGTATGCGGAAGTCCTTCGTTCCCAGACGCATGAGTATTCCAACAAACTGCATCTCATATCAGGCCTCATCCAGCTTGAATCGTACCAGGAAGCCATTGAAACGATCTCTGCTGAGCTAAATGTGCATGTCCACAATACGACGTTTATTATGCAAGAAGTCCCTGACCCGCTGATAGGTGGCTTGTTGCTCGGGAAGCTGAATCAAGCCAACGAACGCAAAGTGGAATTGAAAATTGATCCGGAAAGTAACTTCCGTGACATTCCTGCCTCGATTGATCGCTCGCAACTGATTGTCATTCTTGGCAATTTGATAGATAATGCGATGGATGCTGTAAAAGCACCAGGCGCTTTTGCACCAGAAATCACGATCTTTTTGCTCAATATGGAAGAGGTCTTGCTCATAGAGGTAGAGGACCGAGGACCAGGCATCTCCGAAGAAAATGCTGAACGAATCTTTGAACTGGGCTTCTCTACCAAACAACAGCAGAATCATGGCTACGGACTGCACTTAGTCAAACATGCTGTTTTACATGTACACGGCAGTATTTCGCATACGGGAAATCCGGTAGGCGGAACGATTTTTACTGTGACGATACCAAAGGATGCACGTACGGCAGAACGGAAGGAGGCCGTTAGAGGTGATACGGGTACTCATTATTGAAGACGACCTGAGAATTGCAGAAGTAAACCGACGCTTCGTGGAAAAAGTAGAGGGTTACGAGGTGATTGGCATTGCTACGAATGGGCAAGAAGCCAAGGACCAAATGGAAATTTTGCAGCCTGATCTTGTGTTGCTCGACATTTATTTTCCGGATATGGACGGCCTCGATTTTTTATCGATCATAAAGGAGCAGTTCCCTACAACAGATGTCATCATGCTCACTGCTGCCAAAGAAGTGGATGCGGTTGTAGAGGCGATCCGCTATGGCGTATTCGATTTTATTACCAAGCCACTTATCTTTGCGCGTCTGCAACAAACGTTACGGAATTATCAGGAGTTCAGGCAAAAGGTAAGCGATTGGAAAAAAGACACCGATCAGATCAGTCAAGCCCAAATCGATGAGCTCATTGCCCGGACTGGCCAAAAGAAGACTACCGAGACAAGGGCAATTAAAGGGATCGACCAAATTACTCTGGACAAGATTTCAGGCTTTCTCATGCAGACACAGGAGGCCACGACCGATTTGGTCAGCAAAGAAACAGGCATTAGCCGTTCAACAGCAAGGCGATACCTAGAATATCTGGTAGCCAAAGGAGACGCCATCGCAGACCTTTCATACGGTGTCGTCGGACGTCCAGAGCGCGTATACAAGAGCGTCGGGCGGCAAAAAGAATAAAAAACCCTCCACGTCATCAAGTAAGTTCCAAAGCTTACTTGAGTGCGTGGAGGGTCTTTTTTGTACTTATGATTTTTGACAAGTATTTAGAAAGTTCCGATGAACCAACAAAGCTAGCGAGAAGAAAAAGCGCAGGGCTCGCAGACCTTGACAACGCCTACCCAGTCGGAACTTCCAAAAGGGGACCACGCTTGTCGAACACTTCTTCCCTGAGAAACTTCCGCCCGTAGGGTGGCTTTGGCTCGACGGTCCCCTTTTGGAAGTGGAGACGGACAGTGAAATCCCCCATGCGGGCGTGTCAGAGTCGAAGAGAACTGTGCTTTTTCTTCTCCTCCCCTATGTTGACTCAAACCAATAGGATTTTAGATTTACTTAATCACACAGCTCGCTTCCACCCGATAAATGCGCTGCCCACGAGAAGAAAAGCGTTCCTCATACTCCGTCATCACATTATCTGCTGCCAGCTTGGACTGGTGCAGGTCAAAGGTGATATTGCGCATCTGGAAGCGCTCCGCAGCGAATTGGTTGAGTGAAAACTCAAAAAGGTTCTCATTATCTGTCTTCATATGAAGCTCACCGTCTGCCACAAGCACCTGACGATAGGTGTTCAAGAAGCTTTTGTAAGTAAGACGGCGTTTCGCATGACGGGTTTTTGGCCACGGATCACTAAAGTTCAGATAGATGCGAGAAATTTCGTGATCGGCAAACAACTCGGTCAACTTGGAAGCGTCGAACTGGACAAAAGCCAGATTCGGAACAGCTTTGTACTCCGTACGCTGGACAGCGCGCAGAACGACCTCCGCCTTCAGTTCAACCGCAATGAAATTGATGTCAGGGTGACGCTCGGCCAATGTATTAATGAAACGTCCTTTTCCGCAGCCGATCTCCACGTGAATCGGATTGTTATTCCCGAAGCGTTCCTTCCAATTTCCTTTATAGGAAAGGGGATTGTCTACGAACGTAGGATATTCTCTCAGGGCCGCTTCGGCACCTGGAATGTTACGCAGTCGCATATGTGCCTCCTTCAAAACGAACTCCTATCTACTTTACGATGACTCCCTGCTAGTTGCAAGTAGAGAGAGAAGAAAGGGAAGCGAGATTCCAAATGCAGATTACGTGAAAAGGGAGGCAAAAGGGGATTTTTGTAAATGGATCTAGGACAAAAGTCGCATGGAACGCGGGTTTTAACAAAAGGGGGCTGGATAAATTTTGCCAATTTGCGAGGGACATTCTGGTAAGGAAATAGACTGAAAATTTGAGGAATGCCTGTTAAATCAAGCGTGAAGGCGTCAAGCGGTAATCGTATCCAGTTGGAAAAATAGTTTTTGGTAAGTTTTTGGTAATTTCATAGAGTGTGAGCTTTGGTAAAGTAGAGAACAAGTGAGAGGTCAGCCAAACTTTGCATAAAATGGTCCCTTGTTGAGCAGGGATCTTTTTTCAAAAGAAAAGGGAGGATGAACAGCATGAAATTACAAAAAGCCCTCATAGGAATCGTAATGGGAGTAGCATTGGGAGTCACAACGATTGTCGCTCCACTGCCGGGAGAGCAAAATGTAGCCGAGGCAGCGTGGACGCAATCCAAGGCGGACAAGGTCATTGCCACGGGAAGAAAGTATATGGGTACTCCTTATAAATTCGGTGCGAGCAGTAATACCACAGCCGTATTTGATTGCTCTTCCTTTACAAAGCGCGTTTTTAAAGTCGCAGTCGGCAAGAGCTTGCCACGCACTTCTCGCGATCAAGCCAAGGTAGGAACGAGTGTGTCCAAGTCGAACCTGAAAAAAGGAGACCTGGTGTTCTTCAAGGCGAGTACAACGACGACGTCCAAACGGATTACACACGTGGCGATTTATGCAGGCAACAACAAACTCTTACATACATATGGAAAACCGGGAGTGACGTATTCGACCTTTAAGGGTACGTCCTGGGAGAAACGCTTCGTTTCGGCACGGCGAGTCTTGTAAACTACTCGTCTGGCTCTCTACTTACTAATACGTCTCGCACGCGGTAAAGTTGCGATGAGTGAACAGGAAAGTCTTGTAAATACGAAAGAAAAGGGATGATCCATTGCAGATCATCCCTTTTTGCTTTCGCGCAAAACGCAATCGGATCTCTTTGCAGGCCGTGCGTTCTTTTGCCGCCAATAAAAGAAACAGGAAGCAATGAAGAGAGGGATGGAGGCAAGCAGCATAACCTCCTTGGCCGTTAGTCCGCATGCGATCAAAAGACTCGTCAGCGCCTGTGAAATCGGCTGCAAACCAAGAGAGGAAAGCGAGACCAAACTCATGACTTTCCCCAACGAGGCTTGTGGTACCTTTTCCTGCACAAGAGAGAGAATCGGAATATTAATGAGAGAAAACGTGACGCCGAGCGTAAATAGAATAAGCAAGCTGAGCCAGAACTGTTGAGTGAGACTAAAAGCAAAGAAGACAAGCGCTTGCATCATCATGAAAAGAAAGGTGATCTGCAACCTGTTTTGACCCAGTGTCGTGAGTGCGAGCACGATTGCCCCGGCAAGCATGCCAAAAGCGAGTGCCCCTTCCAAAAAGCTGTACTGTAGGGTAGAACCAGCTAACACCTGATCTACAAAAATCGGCAAACCGATGTATAAGGGGCCCATCAAAAATACGTTCAGGCAGATGATGGAGGTCAATAGCAAGGGAAGGAAATCCGATTGTTTGACATAACAGAAGCTTTCCTGTATAGATTCCTTGAGCCTTTGCTGTGGCTTGGAAAGAACAGCTTGTTCCTGTTTCGGCATGCACCATGCAGATACACTTGCAACGAGAAGAAGTAACCCCACAAAGCCGTATAAAACGGGGTAACTTCCCCACTCAATCACAAAACCGGCAAGAACAGGACCGAGCAGCTGTGAGGTTTGGCTTGTCGTTTGCAGCACAGAATTCGCACGCAAAAGGGAAGAAGAGGGTACGATTGACGGTATGAACGAATTTTGAGCGGGCCAATAAAAGGCATCAATGGTACCGAAGAAGAAAGCGAAACAAACAAACAGGGCAAGCGAGGAATACCCCCACAAGATGATTCCTCCAAGCAACAGCATCAAAAATGCTTTCAACATGCTCGTGATTGACAGGATACTCTTTTTGCTCATCCGATCAGCGAGCGTTCCGCCTATCAGCATGAAGACGATCCTGGGAATGGTTGCCGCCATAAATACGATGCCTAATGAGGCCTCCTGAGATAAAACCTGGATGATATACCAAGTTTGCGAGAAAAGAAAGAGTGAGATACTGAGTCCGGAACAAAGGGCGGACATCCAAAGAAGGGTAAAAGGTTTCGAAAACAAGCGGGATGTATCCGCCGACGGAAGGTTAGTTTGCTTGGGGACAGCTTCCATGAAAATTCACTCTCCTTAATATTAACCGGTTAAAAAATATTAACCGCGTGTCCGAAAGAAAAACCTACTCGAATAGGTTTTTCATATACTTGCCTGTCCATCCTTTTTGAATAACGGTTCATCAATTTGAAATCCCGTAATCATTAGGTAGTAATCTTGCTGCGAAGAGGGGTCATCCAGGGAGCTTTGCTGCAATTCGTGGAGTAGGCTCCGGTATTTTTGCAAAAAGGACACAAACGCCTTCTCGCTGACTCTGACTTCAGACTGTAGGGAGATGCGCGGCCATTTCTCGACTTCCGTTGACGTCAGTGCAAAGGCTTTTTCAGGAGCACTGAGCGCTCTTGTTTTCGCCCGTTGCAACACTTCGACATAGGATTGTCTGGTAGCCTCCTTCGACTCCGTATACGTGAGCAGATGATCAGCAGGTATGAAGCCTCTTGCCACCGCCTGATAGTACTTGAGAATGTTGCCGCCCTTTTCTTCCTTTTTAACCAACTGGATGATGCCATGCTTCTCCAGCTCACGCAGGTGGTACAGAATCTTCGCACGGGACAGTCCAAAAAGCTGGGAAAGCTGTTGCCCTGTGTGCGGCTTTTCCACCAGACGCATCAGCATTTTTGTGCGTAACGGGTCACTGATCACTTTTAGCTGATCATAGTTTTCGATGATAAAAATCGACTTTTGCTCCAATATTCATCACAATCCTTTTAACCAGTTAAAATTTATTAACTTGATTGTATGAGGGAATAGATGGAAAAGTCAATACAAAAACCCTTCCTGAGTGACGGTGATTCACAAAGGAAGGGTTTTGCCTTTACTTGCAACACTAGATTTTCAAAATACCACCCATGCTCGCATTCGTTACCAGCTTGGAGTAACGAGCCAGATAGCCTGTTTTTACTTTTGGCTCGAATTCTTTCCAGTCTTCTTTGCGGCGAGCCAGCTCGGCTTCATCCACGTGTAGCTCGATCGTGCGCTCCTCGAGGTCAATCGAGATGATATCTCCGTCCTGTACGAAGGCAATTGGACCGCCTTCTGCGGCTTCTGGAGACACGTGGCCGATACTGATCCCGCGAGATGCACCGGAGAAGCGTCCGTCTGTAACGAGAGCGACTTCTTTACCGAGGCCCATACCCACGATTTGTGAGGTAGGAGCTAGCATTTCTGGCATACCTGGGCCGCCTTTAGGTCCCTCGTAGCGGATGACGACAACATGACCGGATTTGATTTTGCCAGCAGCGATTCCTGCCAGAGCCTCCTCTTGGGAGTCGAAGCAGATGGCTGGACCTTCGTGCTTTTTAATAGAAGGATCGACACCGCCTGTTTTGATGATCGAGCCTTGCTCCGCCAGGTTGCCGAACAGAACAGCGAGACCGCCAGAAGCGCTGTACGGGTTGTCCAGACGACGAATGACTTGATCATTTTGGATTTCGGCGTCAGCGATGTTTTCGCCAAGGGTTTTGCCCGTGACAGTGATACGGTCTGGATGGATCGCGCCTGCTTTTTTCGCGATTTCTTTCAAAACTGCTGATACGCCGCCTGCCTCGTGGCAATCCTCGATATGATAGTCGGAGGAAGGCGCCAGCTTGCAAATATGTGGAATACGCTTCGCTACTTCGTTGATGCGCTCGATCGGGTATTCGATGCCTGCTTCTTGTGCGATAGCCAGTGTATGGAGAACGGTATTGGTTGACCCACCCATCGCCATGTCAAGTGCGAATGCATCGTCGATTGCCTCGAGTGTCACGATGTCGCGTGGCTTAATGTCGCGTTCAATCAGATTTTTCAGTTTTTCAGCAGATGATTGCACCAGCTCGCGACGTTCAGGAGAGACAGCGAGTACGGTACCGTTGCCAGGCAGAGCCAAACCGATGGCTTCAAGCAGACAGTTCATCGAGTTTGCTGTAAACATACCGGAACAGGAACCGCAAGTCGGGCATCCATATTGCTCCAGCTCTTCGAGTTGCTGGTCGTTGATCAAGCCTGCTTGGTGAGCTCCGACACCCTCGAATACGGAGGAAAGTGAGATGGAGCGGCCATCACTCGTTTTTCCGGCTTTCATAGGACCACCGGTTACAAAGACGGTTGGAATGTTGACACGAAGTGCACCCATGATCATCCCAGGCGTGATCTTGTCACAGTTCGGAATACAGATCATGCCGTCAAACCAGTGAGCAGCAACAACGGTTTCCAAGCTGTCTGCGATGATCTCGCGGCTCGGGAGGGAGTAGCGCATCCCGATATGTCCCATAGCGATTCCGTCGTCAACACCAATCGTATTGAATTCGAATGGAACCATGCCAGCAGCACGAACGGCTTCTTTGACCAGCTTTCCAAACTCCTGCAAGTGCACGTGACCTGGAATAATGTCGATGTACGAGTTGCAAATGGCGATAAACGGTTTATCGAAATCCTCATCCTTTACACCTGCTGCACGGAGCAAGCTGCGGTGTGGTGCGCGGTCGAATCCTTTTTTGATCATGTCACTTCGTTGTCTGGCCAATTTGAAAAACTCCCTTCCAATGCGGAAATGCCTGTCTTATATTTTGAACTATCTTATCAATTTTTAATAACAGAAACAACTGTAAAAGTCTGAACATTTGCTCAGTCTCGAATGATTCGGACAGCTGCTCTCGATTGCCATAAGCTTAGGAATCATAGCGAAATCAGCTTGTTTGGGATAAAATAGAAGAATCGATTCTATTTCGGTTGGAGTGAACAAAATGTTAGATGAATTAAAAAACATCTGGTCGGACGGGAATGAAGAGGAGCGCCGCATTCTCGAGCTGGCTGTTGCTGCCATTCATCAAAAGCGGGAACGGAATAGCGCGTTTATCTCTGGATTTCTTGGGTTAAAGGGAGAATTCATAGACGAAGAAAGACAGTCGTATCGCTTCGAATTGCCTCTGACCCCTTTTATGCACAATTCAGGGCGAGTTGTTCATGGAGGAATTCTCGCGACCTTGATCGATTCAACGATGGGCTCCTTGATCAATCGGTCCTTGCCACCCAATCAGTATGCAGTGACGACAGAGCTAAAGATCAATTATTTACTTCCGGGAATCGGGGAGCGGCTTCGCGCAGAAGCGAGCTTTTTACACCGCGGAAACACGCTGGTCGTCATGGAGGGTAGTGTTTACGATGATCGGGATAGGCGGATCGCCCACGGTACAGGAACGTTCATTGTGCTATCCAAAAATGATCGGAAATAAAAAACCCTTGCTCTACACCAAACAGGTGAGAACGAGGGTTGACGGTGCTATTTGATGATAACAAGACCGCTGTATTCCGAAATATACGTGAGCATTTTGGTGGAAAGCGGCACGATAAACTCCATGTCTTCTTTTTCGACGATACCGGACCGCGAAACAATCCGCGCCCACTTGACGGTCAGCTTGTAGTAATCGGAACCAAACGAGGCGTGAACCGTTTCACTCTGATGCCGAAACGTGACAGGGCTAGCGTCCAGCTTCAGCGGAACCATGCTGATGATATCCTGCAAAAACAAATGGTAGGTCATGTGTGGCTTGAAAAAAACGAGCTCCTTTGTGGTGACAGAGAAGCCGTAGCTATTGTTCATTTGGGTGAATTTGAGTTCACCTTCCATATTTTTCAGCCGAATGAAGTCGGTGTTCATGTTTATCCCCCCTCCTTCGGGTGTCTTTCTATATTAGTAATGTTTCCTAGGCAAGTGCAAGTGGAAGGTTGTTCAAAAAAGTGTTCCAAACGTAATAAAGGAGCGAAATGTCATGATCGAAATTGCAAAAGAAGCAGCAAGTGTCGCGGGAGCGTTTTTGAAGGAACGTTTTCTCGAACAGCTCGTGCCCGATGAGGAATTGCATAACGACGTGAAGCTGCCAGAGGATAAAGGCAGTGAACAGCGCATCATTGAGGTACTGCATCGCCACTTCCCGACACATACCATTTTTTCAGAAGAGGTCGGAATGGTTTCCCGCGAGGAAGAGTATCTGTGGATTATCGATCCTTTAGATGGAACGAATAACTATTTTATCGGCTACCCGTATTTCTCGATCTCGATTGCGTTGCAGCACAAGGGCGAGCTGGTGCTAGGCGTCGTCTACAATCCGGTAGCGGGTCAAATGTTTTGGGCGGAGAAAGGGAAAGGAGCCTATTTGAACGGAAAACGATTGAATGTCAATCACCGCCAAGACCTCACTCGTGCAGTCGGTACATACATCCGTGGACGCGACACGGTAACGAAGGAAGAAGAGATGGCGTTTACGGAACCGTTTGTATTCCAGACCAAGCGTCTCATGCGAAATATTGCGCCTGCACTGGACTGGTGCTTGTTGGCAAACGGATGGCTCGATTATATCGTGATGCAACGATCCAATATTATGGATGTGGCCGCCGGAATTGTCATCGCCAAGGAGGCGGGTGCAACGATTACGGACTGGTCTGGAAAACCGTATCAGCATGAGCCATTCCAGCAAGATCACACTCCTTCATTAGTGGCGAGCAACGGACCTTTGCATGAAACGATTCGCAGTATGATTCGACAGTAACGGGTACAAAAGAAGCAGGACTAATGTAGCGGTTTATGGCTCTGCTGGATTTCTTTTCATTTATTGGCAACCAAATGTTTCAGCGCACGTATAAAATTGTTGCGAATGATTTGCTATTCTGTGATAGGTAAAAGAGGTGAGAAAAATGGCACGAATGGAATATCGGCTGCTGGATGAGGCGAGAGGATACCCTGTTCAGTTTTACTACGACAACGTGAACAAAGATGAGGTCTCCTTGCGTTTCGCTTGCGATTATTTGGTGAAGGGGCATGTCGTTTATGAAAAGACGTCCTGTGCAATCGAGAACGGCACGTATGTCATTTACGTCAAGCGCTCAACAGAAGAGCAGGCTGTCGATTACGCGGAGGCTGTGACTGCACGCTGGGGCAGCATCCAGATCGAAATGCGTGAATATCAAGAAAATGCAAGCGTTTATCCGCTCGTACACACGTTTTACTTCAAGGACGATGACGATGCTCTCTTGCATTTGCAAAGCGACTATTTGTACGTGAATGGACGCGAATGGGAGAAGACATCAGCCGAGGTGGATGAAGATCGGCAGGTTTATGTTTACTACGCGAAGCCAGTGTAGGAGGAAGAAAAATGGCACAAACGAAATCGAAGAAAGTAGTCGGTCTGTTCGTCGCAGCCGCACTTGCGATCAGCGGTTGTTCTTCCGGGGATGACTATGATGATGATTGCTACGATAACGACAATGACGGCTATTGTGACGATAGCAGTAGCAGTGGGGGTTCGAGCTCTACTTACAGGTCTTACAAGGGCAAATCCGGAGTATCGAGTGGGATAAGCACGAGCAGCTCCAAGGGCGGTATCGGCAGCTCGGGCTATTCCAGCTCCGGGTGAGGTGAGGGAAGTGGAAGACCATAACCGACGAGAACGAGAGGCACTGTATGGCCCGATGCGGGAAGAGGGCGTTTTTACCTGGGATTGGATGTATGGAGAGGAGTATGCGCTTTATGATATCCACCTGATCCCTTCCTCCTTTCGTGAGGAAATCAAGAAGGCAACCGAGCGGCTTGGGCAAATCTTTACAAAGGTCGTCCCGGTATTGCAGCGAGCAGAGGACTCCCTGTTGTTGGAACTAGGAGTGCCAAAGCAGGCATTGCAGGCAGTCAGGGTCGTCGTTTCCCAAACAGTGCCGACTGTGATAGGACGCTTTGATTTTGCCCAGACGACAGAAGGTTTGAAGATGCTTGAGTGCAACAGTGATACCCCTACAGGAATCGTCGAGGCTTTTTATGTGAACGGTCGTGCTTGTCGTCATTTCCTGCGTGAGGACCCGAATGAAGGGATGGAGCAGCAGTTGCGGTCAGCGTTCAGCAAGGTGATCGACGCGTATCAGGCACAGGGCTATGACACGGATTCTGTCTGGTTTAGCTCGCTCGACTGGCATGAGGAAGACAAGGGAACGACCGTGTACTTACTGAACCAATCGGGTCTTTCTGCCCGGTTTGCCGCTTTGGAGCATTTGCGTGTTTGGCAAGATCGTCTCTATGTAAAGGAGAATGAGGAGCTACTGCCAGTTGATGTGCTGTACCGTCTGCATGCTTTGGAAAAGCTGGCGGTAGAACAGGATGAAGATGGCTACCCGACTGGTGAGCATGTGCTTTCGTTGATTGCCCGCAAAAAGCTGGCCATTATTAATCCTCCTTCTGCGTTTCTCATTCAGACGAAGGCTTTGCAGGCGCTCATCTGGAACTTGCATGAGGCGAATGAATTTTTCACTGAAGAGGAACACGCGATCATCGAAGCTTACATGCTGCCGACTTATTTTGAAAATCGATTTGCAGGCAGGGAGGACTACGTCACGAAGCCGATTTTTGGACGGGAAGGTGGCGGTGTCATGCTGTTTGCATCAGATGGTACGCTGCAAGAGAAGGATCAGGAAGAGTTTTACTGGGAGCAGCCGATGGTTTATCAGAAACGGGTGGAGCTTCCAGAGATAACGGTTCAGACGATGAAGGGAGCTTATGCTGGACGGCTGCTCTGGGGGTCCTTTTGGATCGGCACTGAGGCATCAGCAATTGTAGCCCGTGTCGGGGGACCGATTACAAACAACCTGTCATATTATTTGCCGGTCGGCATAGACAAGTAGCGAAAGGAGAGGACAACTTACATGTTGGGACAATTGGATTACGTATTAAACTTTTTAGCGTATTTGGCAGTGACCATTCCGATATTGGCTGTGGGGATTTTTGTATTTACGATTACGACTCCTTACAAGGAGTTTGATCTGATCAAGCAGGGAGCACAGACTGATGATCCGAAGAAAATGGCAGCGGCAAAAGCAGCCTCGCACGATTTGGGAGGGAAAATCATCGGTTTGGCAATCGTCCTCGCTTCGGCTGTATACCACTCCGTTAACTTGTGGGATTTGGTCATCTGGGGTATTGTAGGAATGGTATTTCAAGTCATCATTTTTTATTTGTTCGAATGGGTCACACCATTTAAAGTCGTGTCTGAAATTCCGAACGGGAACGTATCCGTCGGTATTTTCGCTTCGCGGTTGAGTATTGCTGCGGGCTTGTTGATGGCTGCGCTGATCAGCTACTAAGCATGGAAAGAGGCGTTCACCTTCGAAGTCTGGTGCTCGTGTAGGTTCTCTACATTTGGCTCCTCCCGCTTCAGGTTCTCGCCTCTTTTTCGATGCGGAACAGATCATATTTTGAACAAGCACTTATGAGCACAGGGAGGAGTCTTTTTGTTCTGGCGCGTCATGTATGAGATTTTTATCATTATGCTCGTGATTACGTATGCGATCCTGTTGTTCGCAGACTTCTCTAATCATCCTCTGCTGACTGATGAATTGATGGACAAGGTAGACAATGGGCTGATCATCCTGCTGATTGCCGAGTATCTGTTCCGGCTATGGAGGGCGAAAGACAAGCGAAAATTCGTTTTTGCTAACTGGTTCGATCTGATCGCAATGATTCCATTGGACTCTTATTTGTATTTAGCCAGAATCATGCGCGTGCTTCGGCTGGTGCGCATCGTGCGTGCTTCGCCATTTTTACTGGGAATCATTCGATCAGGCCCGATGCGTCAAGTATTTGGTGTCGTCACGATCATTATGCTGTGGAGCTCGACTGCTATTTATTTGCTCGAATATGGTGTAAACGAGAATATCAAAAGCTTCTCTGATGCGTTGTGGTGGTCGATAGTGACAACCACGACAGTCGGCTACGGTGATATTTCGCCTGTGACGGCAGGTGGAAGGATCATGGCGACGATCTTGATGATAACGGGGATCGGGATGCTGGGAGCTTTGACGGCGAATTTTGCTACGCACTGGACAGAGACACATGAAAGCAAAAGCCAGGATGAGAAAGATCGCTTAACCGAAGAGATCAAAAAGCAGACGATCGCCAATATCCAACAGATCGAAAACTTGACCGAGCGCGAGTATGAGACACTCAAGGAAAGTATGGATTTGCTGTATCGTCGAACGAGGAAAAAGAGTGAGGAATAAGGGGAGAGCTGTCAGGCATTAGGCCTGGCAGCTTTTTTATGTGATTTTTTCGAGAGCGTAATGCTGTACAACAAATTCACGAAAGGTCTGTGCAGCAAGTGACAAGTAGTGCTTTTCATGCCAAACCAAATGAGGAGTCCATTGGCAAACAGGCTCCTCAATATGAAGGAGCGTAAGCGGTGGTAATTCCTTTTTGGCGGCAATTGGTAAAAATGCAACACCAAGGCCAGCTCGTACCAAGCCGCTGATGGCTGCAGGTTCGTCCCCTTCACATACGATATTGGGTCTAAAACCAGCCTCTCGACAGAAAGCATCGGTGATCTCACGGAAGCTATACCCCGGTTTTAGACTGATGAACGGATCATTTGCTACTTCGCTGAGGTGGATTCGATGGCGGCCTGCGAGACGATGCGCACTTGGCACTGCCAGTACGATTTCTTCCGTCAATAAGGATAGATTGCAGATTCCCGGCCGATCAATCGAGGAAGAAGTGAGGCAAAAGTCGATTTCCCCTTTTTCGAGCAGTTGAACCTTCAATTCCTCTGTCGTTGCTTGGGTGATGCGAAAGCTGATATGGGGATATAAGGATAGAAAAGGTGCTAGCAATTCAGATACCCGATTCAAGGTTGTCGTAGCCAACAAAACACTTCCACGTTCCAATCCAGCCAGGTCTGAAATTTCGCGTTTTCCATCGTCTAAGGCTCCAAGAGCTATATCCACCTTGTTCAGAAAAGCTTTTCCGAAAACATTCAGGCGGATTTGTCGCCCGACACGATCAAATAACGGTACCCCTAATTCTTCCTCTAAACGTGCGATGGTAACACTGAGAGCTGGTTGGGCTATGCGCAATTCCTGTGCTGCTCTTGTCATATGTTCCGTACGAGCAACTGTTTGAAAATACTTGAGTTGGAGCAATTCCATCTTTTGTTCCCACCTCGAATTGATATATCCAATGTTATTAATATGATAAATAAATATATATTTTTATTTATCAATGATCAACTTTATAATAAAAGCGTAAACGAAAACATTTTAAATGATTAAGTATAAAAATGAGGTGAATGACATCATGGACACCCAAAAATATTTAGACCACATTCAGGCTGAAAGAAAAGGAGAGCGGAATCTCGTCTATTTATCCCATCTCCAAAAACAGCATGCACTCAACGTTCACTTTGAGAATCTCGACATTCTCGCAAAAAAACCTCTATCTTTGCGTGAAGAAGACCTCTATCAAAAAATTGTCCATGCTAAAAAGGGTGGAGTGTGCTACGAGTTAAACGGAATATTTTATTTTCTGCTAAAAGAACTGGGATTTGCGCCTTATCTGATGGCAGGAACCGTCTATGTAGGAAATGGGGTCTGGGCTCTTGAAAACGCCCATTTGTTCAACATCGTACCGCTAGATAACGAGGAATACTTGGTGGATGTAGGCATGGGCGGTAATTCGCCACGACTCCCTGTTCCAATGAGTGGCGGTGAGGTTATTGATAGTGATGGAGTTTACCGCGTATACAAGGATGAGACCCAGTCCCTTTACTATTTGCAAAAGAAGACCGACGAGGAGTGGGAAAATCAATATCGATTTGATACACCTTCCCGTCAATGGAATTTAGAGAACATCCATCCAATCTGTGTTCTAACGGAAACATCTCCTGAATCCATGTTCAACAAGATGTATTTCCTTTCCAGAGTGACGGAAAATGGACGTATCACCTTGTTAGGAAATACGTTAATCATCGTTAACGGCAAAGAGAAAACAAAACAAAAACTGGAAGAACACGAGATTGAGGAAACGGCTCGTCGCTATTTTCAGATCGAGATTTGATAAAAAAATTTAGGAGGACTAATTTATGACCTTAGATCCACAAGCTAAAACGTATCTTACACGAGTGAATGATGTTACTTCCCTTCATGGAGAGCATGGGGAACCAAAAGCTGTATCGAAAGTAGAGGATTTTCAAATTCCTGTAAAGAACGGTGATATCAAGGTTCGAGTTTATACGCCAAATGAAAGAGATTCATTACCTGTTTTTGTTTATTTGCATGGTGGTGGATGGGTGGCAGGAGACATTAATGAAGTGGATACCTTATGCCGAAACATAGCACATGAAGCTGAGTGTATTGTTGTTTCAGTTGAGTATCGCAAAGCTTTTACTCATAAATTCCCGATTCCTCTAGAGGATTGTTATGAAGCTACCAAATGGGTAGCTGAAAATTGTTCCATGCTGAATGCAGATAAAACAAGAATAGCAATTGGTGGGGACAGCGCAGGCGGAAATCTTGCTGCTGGAGTTGCCACGATGGCACAAAAGTATAACAATCTCTCATTAGCGGCTCAGGTATTAGTTTATCCGAACCTTGATCTTACTTTGACTTTCGACAAGGCACAATCATACCGTGACAATGCCGAAGGTTATTTGCTTACGACTAAGGGAGTTTTCTGGGCAGCTCAAAACTATTTAGGTAACGAAATTAACAGATACAATATATTTGCTTCAGCTTTATTGAACAATGACTTGGAGAATTTACCACCGACACTTATTATTACAGCAGAATACGATCCTTTAAGAGACGATGGTGCGGAATATGCCAAGCGTCTGAGGGAAGCTGGAGTTCCTGTAGAATATAAGTGCTATGAGGGAATGATCCATGGATTCTTTTGGCTGGCTGGGATTATGGATAAAGGGGTTCAAGCACGTTCTCAGGTTTCGAATTTTTTAAAAGATGTATTTACAACAAAATAACAAACGCTGCAAGCAGCCGCACGAGATAGCGGTTGCTTTTTTATTATGTTCAAGTGGAATATTGATTTTGTTATTGACGGAGCAATCCATCCCAATTATAATTCCGAGTAAACATATATGAATTACAAAATAAGTTTGGATAAGGGGATTATCCGATGGCGAAAACAGCGGTTTTGGTAATTGCTCACGGTTCACCCGATCCTGACTGGTTGGCGTTGGTGGAATCAGCCGTTTGGCAGTGCCGCACTGATTTGCCAATTCGGGTAGCTTACTTGGGAGGAGTGGAAGGACGAAGCATCAGCGACGAGGTAAAACGTCTGGAAGCATCAGGAGCGACAACGATTGTCGTCGTCCCGCTATTCGCTACAGCAGGAAGTAATCATGTAGGGGAAATCCGCGCGATGCTTGGACTAGACCCATGGCCGCCAGGAGAGACTGACCTGATTCGCGTTCCGGTTCAGGCAAGAATTCTCTGGTGTCCGCCATTGGAGGATCACGGAAACGTCGAGCAGATCGTAGCAGAGCGAATCGCAGGTCTATCACGCTTGCCTAGTCAGGAGGCTTTGTTGCTCGTCGGGCACGGCAGTGACTTGCCTGGATGCCATGAGCGCTGGGAAAAGCTGCTCTTGCGCCTGACATTCCGCTTGCAAAACCGCTACCAATTTGCCGCTGCCGGATATGCGACACTGAGGCCCGATACCCTGTACGATCAAGCTTGTTCACTGGCACAAAAAGGGGATGTCCTCGTGCTTCCTCTGTTCGTCAGCCAGGGCTACTTCACGCGACAAGCAATCCCAAAACGGCTTGCGGGGTTGGCTTATCGCTATGAAGGCAGCGCGTACTTGCCCCACCCATTGATTGCAGACTGGATGAGCCAATCGATTCGAATGGCATTGGTAACTGACATCTTCACACAAAGGAGCATGTACGAGCATGGCAGAGAGAAAGCAGTGGAAGTGGGCTGCTGATCCATCCCTCAACAAAATGGAGTTTACGAAGCTGGAAAAAGACGGACTGGATGTCATCGAAACGATCGTAAACACCTATTCCAAAGAAGGCTTCGCATCGATTGAATCTTCTGATATGGATCGATTTAAGTGGGCAGGCGTTTATCAGCAGCGACCAAAGGACGGCCACTTCATGATGCGCGTTCGCATACCTGGAGGCATTTTGAGCAGTGAACAAGCTCGGGTGCTCGCCAAAATCGCGGAAATTTATGGACGTGATCTGGTGGATGTGACCACACGTCAGGCCGTGCAATTTCACTGGCTTACGGTAGAATCACTCGCTGACATTTTTGATCGGCTCGCATCAGCGGGGCTATCCTCTTTTGAAGCATGTGGAGACTGTCCACGGCAAATCATGGGGAACCCACTGGCAGGTATTGATCCGCATGAAGTGCTGGATACACGTCCCATCGTAGCGGAGTTAGAAAAATTCTTCTTGCTCAATCGTGACTTCTCCAATCTGCCACGCAAGTACAAAATATCAGTTTCTGCCAATATCCATAACGCCGCGCATGCGCAAATTAACGATCTGGCTTTCACTCCGGCCAAAAAAGTCATGGCTGGCGAGGAAGTAATCGGCTTTCATGTATGGGTAGGTGGAGGCTTGTCAGCGAAGCCATACTTGGCGAAGCAACTGGATGTGTTCGTGCGACCAGAAGAGGTCGTCAAAGTAACGGCAGGAGTTACGACTTTGTTCCGCGATTTCGGCTACCGTCAAAAACGTACGCATGCACGTCTTAAGTTCTTGGTCGCTGACTGGGGACCGGAAAAGTTCACGGAGCAATTACTGGAGCTGGTGGGCGAGCTTGAGCCGGGTGGTATCGATTTAACCTCGGGCTGGAATGGTGGATATTTTTACGGCATTCACGAGCAGCGCCAAGCAGGACTATACTACGCAGGCTTGTCTGTTCCCGTTGGGCGGATGAATGCAGGGGAGCTAAATGAACTTGCACGTCTGGCAGACGAATATGGCGATGGGACGATTGGCACCTGTAACACGCAAAATGTCCTGATTCGCAACATTCCCGAAGCGAAGGTCGCAGCTTTCCGCGAAGAGCCGATGATTGTGAACCGCTTCAAATGGCAGCCCAATACGTTTGTCGGGTATGCCGTATCATGCACAGGTACGGAATATTGCAATCTGGCTATCGTGGAGACCAAGGAGCGGATGCGTTCACTAGCTCAATATTTGGATGATACAGTCGTTCTCGAAACACCGCTGCGCATTCATATGATTGGTTGCCCGAATTCTTGTGGTCAGCGTCAAATTGCGGATATCGGCCTGCAAGGCGCATTGGTCAAGACATCGAACGGGATGGTAGAGGCGTTTGACATCTACGTTGGCGGGACACTGGAGGAGCCGCAATTCAACCGCAAGCTTAACGCGCGGATTACTGTGGATAGACTCGGTCCGTTCCTTGCCCAATTGGTCACATTGTACAAGGCGGATCGTCAGGAAGGCGAACCATACTGGCGCTACGTGGAGCGGGTAGGACTTTCCCATATCCAAGGACAGGTTGACGCCATTCTGCAACCAGCGTAATGCTCGTGCGGGTATAGCCTGGTCAGGGGGGACATGTCATGGGAGAGGAACAAGCAGAGAGCTACCTTTACAAGCTGGAAGCTGTGCTAGAGGAAGGGCGGTTACTGACAGTTGTGGTGATCGCAAAAACGGATGAGCGAGCCTTCTCTTCAGCCGAGAACAATCTCTTGCGACATACGATAACGCCACCTCGTATCAAGGAGCTGAGCCTGGTGGAAAAGAAGCCGCTCGGACGCCAAGGAGTCGGGTACGTAGTGGAAACCTCTACATTTACTTAAAACGGCCAAGACTCTTCCTGTGAAGGAACAAAGCAGCAAGGAGGACGAATTTGGAATGAACACAGGCAGAGTCGTCTTTGTCGGAGCAGGGCCTGGTGACCCCAAGCTACTGACGATTCGCGGCATGGAGTCACTTCGTCTTGCGGATGTGATTGTGTACGATCGCCTGGCAAGCCCGCAGCTTCTCTCGTACGCAAAAAAGGGAGCCACCCTCATCTATTGCGGGAAAGAGGCCGATCATCATACATTGCCGCAAGAAGAGATCAACCTCCTGCTCATCCGGGAAGCTCAAAAGGGGAAATGCGTCGTTCGACTGAAAGGCGGGGACCCGAGCATGTTCGGGCGGGTAGGAGAGGAAGCGCAGATGTGCCGCGATCATTCTATTCCGTTTGAGATCGTCCCAGGGATTACTTCCGGGATGGCCGCTCCGCTCTATGCGGGTATTCCGCTGACGCATCGTGACTACAATTCTTCCGTCGCTTTTGTCACTGGTCACTTGTGTGAAAAAAATGCGGGAAAGGAGCCGGACTGGGCAGCCCTCGCCTCGATGGAAACATTGGTCATCTACATGGGTGTGAAAAATCTGTCTCGCATCAGGGAGCGCCTTCTTGCACATGGAAAAGACGCCCATACGCCCGTTGCTCTCGTACGCTGGGGGACGGTGCGTGAACAGGAGACGTTGATCGGCAAGCTTGGGACGATAGATAAGGAAGTCGAGCAGGCTCGTTTTGCCGCACCCGCTATCATTATCGTGGGTGAGGTCGTACGTCTGCGGGAATCGCTGAACTGGTACGAATCGCGCCCTTTGTTCGGTCAACGAGTAGCTGTTGCAAGAAGAGCAAGCGAGGAAGGAAATAGCGAGCTCGTGATTGCCTTGGAGCAGTTGGGAGCCGAAGTCATGCCGATTCCTTTGATCGAACGCTGCACGTTTGACACACCATTGGCAGAGCTTGCTACTTATCGTTGGCTCGTCTTCGAGAATGAGCAGCAAGTATCCTTTTTTACTTCTGCCTTGCGACAACAGCGTTATGATGTACGGCGCTTGACGAGCAAGCTGGCTGTTTGTGGACAACGGGCTTTTGAGGCTTTTGAGAAACGGGGGATATATCCGGACTTGGTGCTGGATGAAAACACACCTCTGCTGGCATTCCCCGAGCTGCTTGCCTTGGAAAAGGAAGAGAAGGTGCTGTACGCAGGGGCAAGAAAGCCGCAAAGAATCATGTTGGACCACGGCAAGGTGATTCAAGTGATCCAAGCGGGTATGCTCGAATGGGAGCAGAGGCACCTCGATTCGAAAAAGGCAGAATTGTCATTTGACTGGCTAGCGACGGATGACGCCCATACGCTCTTTGCGCTGGCGCAATTCGCTGGCGATGCCTGGTCAAGGACACGGATCGTATGTGTCGGAAAGGAAGCAGCAGATGCGGCGAGAGAAATGGGCTGGCAATCCGTAAGCAGCCATACAAATGAGCTCATGGCGTGGCGCGAGCATGCCAAGCATGGGCAGACACTTGTCTTGTCGACGACTGCTTCGCAGAAAGGATCGTACGCTGAATGATCAAGGAGGGGGCACATGAGCCAGCTGAATTATGCGTCAGCTACAAAGGAACAACTTGCTTCCATCAATAATAGTCTCGCAAAGGGCGACACCATAGATGTAATCAAATGGGCCTATAAAACGTTTTCAGATGATTTGATTTATTCGTGTAGCTTTGGGGCCGAGGCCATGGTGCTGCTCGATATGATCAGCGATGTGAAAAAGGATGCCAAGGTCACTTTTTTGGATACCAATCTCCACTTTTCCGAGACGTATAGCTTGATTGAACAGGTGAGAGCGAGGTATCCCGCGCTGCGGATAACGGTCAAGCAGCCGGACATCACGCTGGCACAGCAGGCAGACCTCCATGGCGATGAATTGTGGAGCAGGCAGCCGGATATGTGCTGCCATATCCGCAAAGTGCAGCCGATGGAAAGTGTGCTGACCGGAGCGGTTGCCTGGATGTCAGGACTACGCAGAGAGCAGTCGGCCACGAGAGCGGATGTCGAGTTTGTTAATCGCGATGAAAAATTCCAGTCGCTAAAAATTTGCCCGCTCATTCATTGGAAGTCGGAGGAAGTATGGCAGTACATTCGGACATTTGAATTGCCGTACAACCCCCTTCACGACCAGAGCTATCCGAGCATCGGCTGCGCTCCTTGTACTCGTCCTGTAAAAGAGGGCGAAGATTCGAGAGCAGGGCGCTGGGCACAAGCGGGGAAAACGGAATGTGGCCTGCATCTCGCTAGGTAACGAAAAAGAGAAGAACAAACCAAGGATAGGAGGGGCTTTTAATATGAGTGGGAAACCTCACGGGGGAGAGCTGGTAAACCGATTTGATCCACAGGTAGACCTGTCGGTGACTACGCATGAGGTAGAGATAGATGCATTTGCACTCGCAGATCTGGAATTAATCGGGATTGGGGGCTACAGTCCGCTTGCGGGGTTTTTGAATCGGGCGGATTATATTTCTGTCGTAGAGCAGATGAGACTGGCAGATGGTACCGTTTGGAGCATTCCGATCACGCTTCCGGTCTCGACCACAGTCGCAGGAGCCTTGCAGATCGGAGACAAGGTACGGTTGAGCCATCAAGGTACGGTTTATGGCATTCTTGCGATCTCCGATATTTATTCACCCGACAAGGAGCGGGAAGCTCGGCTCGTTTATGGCACTGACGATACGAATCATCCCGGGGTGAAAAAGCTGCTGGAGCGTCCCGCCGTTTATTTGGCTGGCCCAATTACGTTGGTAAAGCGCACCGAAAAAGGTCGCTTTGCTAGCTATCACTTCGATCCGGCACAAACGAGAGAACGATTTGCCGAAAAGGGCTGGAAAACGATTGTCGGCTTTCAGACACGCAACCCAGTCCACCGCGCACATGAATACATCCAGAAGTCAGCTCTCGAAATCGTCGATGGTCTCTTTTTGAATCCTCTCGTGGGCGAAACGAAGGCAGATGACGTCCCTGCTGATGTGCGGATGAACAGTTATCAGGTATTGCTGGAAAAATACTATCCGGCTACCCGGGTAGAGTTGGCTGTGTTCCCGGCTGCCATGCGTTACGCAGGACCGAGGGAAGCGATTTTTCACGCATTGGTAAGGAAGAATTACGGCTGCACTCATTTTATTGTAGGCCGGGACCACGCAGGTGTTGGCAACTACTACGGGACTTACGATGCCCAGCATATTTTCCGCCAGTTCCAGCCAGAGGAGCTAGGGATTACGCCGTTATTTTTTGAGAACAGCTTTTATTGCAGGAGCTGCGAAAACATGGCTTCTACCAAAACGTGCCCGCATGATAGTGAGCACCATGTCGCGCTGTCCGGGACAAAGGTGAGGGAAATGCTTGCGCGCGGGGAGGCTCCGCCACCTCAATTTAGCCGTCCTGAGGTCGCGCAGGTACTGATCGAAGGGCTGCGACCAGTGTCCGTATAATCGGCTAGAAGAATGCGGTTATAGGAGAGGAGAGAGACGATGAGTAGAGAGGGCACCGCGAATATCGTATGGCATCAGACGACGGTAACCAAAGAAGACCGTCAGAAGCGTGCAGGCCACAAAAGCTGTGTCTTATGGTTTACGGGGCTGTCAGGTGCTGGCAAATCGACGTTGGCCAATGCAGTCGAACACGAACTGCATCAAAGAGGGCTAGCCAGTTACGTACTGGATGGTGACAATATACGTCACGGCTTAAACCGCGGATTGGGGTTTGGGGCTGAGGACAGACAAGAAAATATTCGCCGAATTGGCGAGGTCGCGAAGCTATTCGTAGATGCAGGTGTGATTACCTTGACGGCATTTATCTCTCCTTATCGGGAGGACCGGGAGCTTGCGCGTAATCTCGTAGAAGCGGGAGAATTCATCGAGGTATATGTAAAATGTTCATTGGATGAGTGTGAGCGCCGGGATGTGAAGGGATTGTACCAAAAAGCGAGAAGCGGAGAGATTGGTCAGTTTACGGGGATTTCGGCGCCGTATGAAGAGCCTCTTCAAGCGGAACTGGTCATTGAGAGCGACGAGCAGACGATTGAAGAATCTGTCCAGATTGTCCTTACATACCTGGAGGAGCACCAGATTCTCTAGTTTTATGGGTAGGTAAAAAAGCACGACGCGAGTGGCGCCGTGCTTTTTTCGTGAGGAAAAATATTACTTCGTAGTGGTCGTTGCTTCTTCAACTTCCAAATCCTCAGTCAATTCTTCCATCCATTTTTGTTGATCAACCATGCTCTCAGCGATTGGACGAACAAAGCCTTTGTCGCTAAAGCTGTTGATTGCTTTTTCATCTTTCACCAGCTGTTCTACTGTCAGACCAGCATCTTTTGCTGGTGCATTGAACTTGGTTGCTTTTCCGAAGTTGTATGCATATTGATCAGCAGCCAGACCAATTGTTACAGCTTGCTTCATTTCAGGAGCTTGGAAAGTTACGCTCAGATCGCTTGTTTGTTTCACAGGCATTTTGTTGCTGTCGATGTAGAAGTCGAGGTTCCAAGCGAGCTTGTGGAAGCCTTCTTTTTTCATTTCTTCTACGATTTTTTCAGGTGTGTATGTTTTACCTGTTTCATCCAGCCATTTTTTCGCTTCAGCCATGCTTTCGTTGATCATTGCTTCTGCATTTGCGCGCTTCTCAGCTTCTGTAGTTTTCTTGCCCAGTTCTGGGTACAGATCTTCTGTCATGGAAGTGGTCAGTACCATCATATCGATCGCAAAATCTTTTACTTCTTTGCTAGCTACTGCATCGTTAGCTGTGAAGAAGAACATTTTTACCAATTCTTTTGCGTCGATTTTTACAGTTACGTGAGTCGCTTCTACTTTTTCGCCGTTCGGCAATGTAACGGATTGTTTGCCATGGTTTTTCGCGTCTGCCAATGTATAGCCGTATTTACTTACATACTTTTTAACAAAGTTGAAAGTAAGGTCGTTCATTTTGTCTTGGTAGTCTTTCAGCTTTGCAGCGTTAGCAGCATCGGAGTCAACCCCAGCCATGAAAGGATTGGATGCGTTCGAATCGATTACCAGGTATTTGCTGTCCAGTGGAGACTTCACGTAGACTTTGTCTTCGTCAACGATCGTTTCAACAGATGCTTTTTTGTCACCTGTCCAGAGCTTGTTGTCGCGCAGGAGCTTGTCGTCTTTTACTTCTACTTCAAACTTCACAGTGTCCAGATCCAGCTGGGAGCCTTTTACTGTTACGCCTGCTTTCAAAGCGGACAACAACGCCTGTCCTTCTTTGTCGGCCGGTTCTCCGAAAGCTTCAGGCAATTTCTCAACGTCGCCTGTCAGCTTCAAGGAGCCTTCAAAATCATAGTTTGGCTTGTCAATTGTCGCTACGATAGAATCACGCACCAGGGATGCCTCGCCTGCACAACCGGTCAGCAGTACTGTACCTGCTACCAGAAGGGCGCTACCTTTTTTCCACATGATGTGTTCCTCCCCTATGTATATTATTTTTTATTCCCCCTTTGTTCTACGCGCAAATAGAGAAAAGGTTTCGCAAAAACGGAAAAAAATCACAATCCAGCTAATTCTGCCCCCTTTTCGTGGTAAGATGAAGGGGAAAAGATGGTTAGTGAAGAAAGGGCGTTGCAACATGTGGTCGTGGCTTCAAAAGCTGATGAACTTTTTTCAGGGAGAAAGAGAAGAAGAAATAGAGGAAGAAGGACGTCCAGCAGGTACCAGTAACCCAATAGGTAATCCCGCTCCCCGTCAGCCTCAGGCGAAAACAAAAAGTATATACCCAAAAGAACGGGTAAACAATCGAGATATAGAAGACAATGTGCGTCAAAGAAGAGACCGTCAATTTCGTTTTCCAGTTGTCCCGGATGACTATTTGGAGAAGAAGCGTAATCAAAGCGTAACTCCTGCCGAATCGAATGAACGCAGTCGCCAGCAGGCACCTCGTGAGCGATTCGAATCCAAGCGTGAAACGGTGCGGCCAGCAAATGAACGCGTGCTGGAAACAAAGTCAGAGCCTGTTTTCGAGAAAAAGAAACCTGAACTTGTCAAAAACAACATCGAGATACCGCAGCGTCCAAACCGTATGCCGCAGCAAAAAGAAGCGGAAAAAGTAACGAGGCCCGTTTTTTCTCCAGAAGAAAAGCGTGTTTACCAGCCGTCTGAAATTGTTTCCCCGGTTTATGGGAAGATAACTCCGGCGACGCGCGAGGCAGAGCATCGGATTCATACGACTGCGGGAATCATTTATCCGCGTCTGGAGCAAGAAGAACATTTGCAGCAAGTGAAGCAGTGGGAACAAGAAATGAGCGAGCGGTATTTTCCAGAGGAGCAAGAGACTGCTACTGTTGAGCAAAATGAACCGCAGCATGTTGTTGTTGAAGATGAATCTGTACATAACGAAAGAGAAGCGACTGCTTCGGATTCTGCTGTCGCAGAAGCACTAGATTCCGAACAAGAGGTAGCTGCTTCCGTACAAATGGATGAGACGGTAGTAGAAGAGCATGAGGAAGAACAGGCACAAACTGAAGAGATAGGACTTGCAGAACCATTGGCGAGCGTGAATGCCGGAGAAGAGGGATCGGAGTCTATTGGGCAACCAGAATCGGCAGACGACACTCTACCGATGGAAGAGCGGCTAGCCCATGAGGAAGCCGAGCATAGATTAATCACTACAAGCAGTGCGGTTGTGCAGGTGGAGAGCGAGAATGATGGCGATAACATACAGTCTCCTTCTGTTGGGGAGGAGAATCAAGCAGTCGAAACGGAGCTAGAGGGCGATGGCGTCGAAGAGCCTGCCTATGCAACTGCAATTAGCCGTTTGCTAGAGAGAGCAGAAGTTGATTCACCACAAGAGCTCAGTTCAGCAGGAGCGGGTTACGAAGAGACGCCAGAGCAAACAGAGCAATCAGAACCAACTGAGCATGAATCCATTGCTCAACCAGTTGTGGAACCGATTGTAGAACCAGTTGTAGAATCTGTTGCAGAAACCGTACCAGAAACCGTACATGTCCCTGTCTCTGCTTCATCCGCTGCACAGTCCGTGAACATGTCTCAGGCATCGATAACTAGGCAGCCTGCTGTTCAGGTAAAAGCCCCGTCCACTGAAGCTGACCAAGGAGCAGAGTCTGCACAGCCGCCATACGCCTTGCCGGATTTGGGACTGCTGAATCCGAGCCCGCCGGTCAGCGATGACGACGATGAGCATACCCAAATTCAAAAGCTGTTATTGGAAGAGACGCTTGCGAACTTCAATGTCAGCGCTCAGGTGGTAGGGATTGTCAAAGGCCCATCCGTGACACGCTTTGAATTGCAACCGGCTCCCGGGGTAAAAGTGAACAAGATTACGGGATTGATTGACGATATCAAGCTGAATTTGGCTGCAAAAGACATCCGCATCGAGGCACCGATTCCAGGACGCAATGCCATCGGAATCGAAGTCCCGAATATGTCCAGCCAGCCTGTATTAATCGAAAAGATTATCAGCTCAGACAAGTTTCAGGAGCATTCATCCCCGTTGGCGGTCGCACTCGGTATGGACATTGGCGGAGAGCCGATTATTGCGGATATTAAAAAGATGCCGCACGGTTTGATTGCCGGCTCGACAGGCTCGGGTAAAAGTGTCTGCATCAACTCTATCATCGTCAGTCTGCTTTACAAGGCGACTCCTGAGCAGGTGCGATTGCTCTTGATCGATCCGAAAATGGTAGAGCTCGCCCCTTACAATCATCTGCCGCATCTGGTTACGCCTGTCGTGACGGAGGCCAAGCAGGCAACAGCTTCTCTCAAGTGGGCTGTGGAAGAAATGGAGAAGCGCTATGCGCTATTCGTAGATGCGGGTGTTCGTGATATCGACCGTTACAATCAGACAACAGATGATCAGCTACCTTATATCGTGATCATCATTGATGAGTTGGCTGACCTGATGATGGTCTCGCCGCAGGATGTGGAGGATTGCATTATCCGGATCGCTCAGAAGGCACGTGCTTGTGGTATTCATTTGCTTCTGGCGACACAGCGCCCATCCGTGGATGTCATTACTGGAAACATCAAGGCAAACGTACCGACTCGTCTTGCTTTTGCCGTGTTCTCCCAAGTTGACTCGCGTACGATTCTCGATCAGTCTGGGGCAGAACGACTGTTGGGTAGAGGGGACATGCTATTCCTTGAGAGCGGCACGACTCCGGTTCGTCTGCAAGGGAACTTCGTTTCGGATGACGAGATTGAGCGAATTACGCACATGATTAAAAAGCAAAGAAAGCCTGCCTACATTTTCAGCAAAGAAGATTTGGAGCAGCAGGTTGCATCGTTTGACAGCGGAGATGATCCGTTGTATCTGGAAGCGCTCGTGTTCGTGGCTGATCAGGGACAAGCTTCTGCATCTGGATTGCAACGCCGTTTCCGCGTTGGATATAACCGTGCTGCCCGTCTCATCGAAATGATGGAGGCAGATGGGTACGTCGCAGGACAAAGCGGCGGTAAGGCTCGCGCCGTCCTTATTTCCAAGGAGGACGCACAAGCCGTAGTGGAGGGGTCGACACTCCTGTAAAAAACGAGGGTCTTGCATAGAGCAAGGCCCTTTCTACACGGACGAGTTGCCTAAATATTCAGTAAGGTAGTATGCTATAGGAATAGATGTGAGAGGGAAAGGAACGATGACGATGAATCCGCTGGCGAAAAAGTATCAGGAGATTGACGACAAAATTGTCTTGTTCAATGAAGAGTATTATTTGAGCGTGGAAAAAATCGACATTACCGCAATGACGCTGGAAAAAAGGGAAGCGCTCTTTAACCAGCTGTACGATTTCGACAGTTCGGATATGGAACTGGAGATCGATGTCTCCGAGGAAGAAAAGGGCGTTTGGTACCTGCAATTGCTCGTACCGCATGTATTGACACTGCCTGAGGCTGCCAAAAGACGCATCGAAAATGGAACCAATCAACTCACCCAGCATTTGAGTGAACAGGCAGATGAGCTTGTGAGAACACAATTGCTTGGGGAAGAAATTTATACCTATGTGAAACGGTACAATCCGGATTTGGAGCGTATTGCCTAATAACAAACATCCATCTATCCCACAACGAGGGGCAAGATGGATGTTTTTCATTCCCCTTAGCTTTTGGCCGTTTTGGTCGCTAGCCAGGTGCAGGCAGTCTTATTTGTCGTAGTCGCAATCCATTCGCATGGTTGATTGTTTACAGGAGTGATCAAGCGTAGTGTATCGCCTTTGAGACCGCCGTATTTGACGGAGGCACTGGGAGCTGCTGCGACATACACCACACGTTCGTTGATCGAAACAGTTGGGATAAAGGAAGAGTTTTCGGATTTGTAGCCGCTAGTGAGGGAAACAGGAACAGGGAGGTTTTTCATGGAGAGGGTTATTTTATCCGAAGACTTGTGATAAAACATTTTTCCAGTAACCTGGCTGAAGTCGCCTCCATCCACGGTGACTACCAATGGGTACGTTCCGGTGCCGTAGAGCATGATCGCATGATCAGAACCGGAATAACGGTTGTTTATGAGGGAGACATTTCCGCAGCGGTTCAACGAAATGTTTTGGATCAGCCGAGGGTCAAACGAACAGTTTCTCACGGTAACTTGTCTCTCGGCGAGCACATCCCATGGCTCCAAGCTCAAGGCGTAGCCGCCGATGGAAGTCGCCGTATCATTGGCCTCGAAGCTACAGCCATCAAATACAAGACCTACATCCGAGTAATCCACGGTCAGACCGGTACCAACCGTCTTTGTACCTCCTTGTGCGGTCGTATGCAATACCCAGCGACAGTTGCTGAAGGTCATGTTTTTCATAAAGTTCACCCGATTTTTCTGATCAGGTGCCGTATAGAAAACCGAGGAGCTGATACAGCCTGTCATGCCAGTGAGACTGAAGCTGGCGAGCGAAACGAGCTGACTACCTTGCACGACCATCGGGGAGGACAGATCTCCCTCCAAGTCGAGCTGTTGACGGCAAGAGATATTGCTCAGGTTTACGAGCATGGGTGTGGCTCCATCGTAACCTTTATTGAGCTCGACCTCAAAACGATCACACGCTACATTCGCTGCATTTAGACGTTCCAGGCCACCTGTGACTGTAATATCTGAGCGTGTTCTCTTGCGGTTATCGCTATAAAAATCGGTAACTTGCACAGTGCGGACATAGCAGTTCGTTTCCCCGGCAAAGTAAAAATGGTCGGCGACTCCATCCGTACACCATACTTGTCGTAACGCTACGTAATTGATATAGCTGCTAGGACCGGCACCACGAATGTAGAAGTCGGCGCTATGCTCGTAATCGTAAGGATCGGGAGGCAGCGGGTTTGCCCGGGCATTGGAATCAATCTTTAGATTGTTGACTACAAAGGAATCAGCATCACCACCCGTGGACGTAATCGAGAACAGCCAGCGCCAATCTGCTGCTGTTGAATTGGCTTTCCTTTTTAACACGGAAAAAGGACCGATTCCCTGCATCACTAGGCTTTTTCCTGCCCCTAGGATGACCTCCAGGTTGTTTGGTTCAATGACATAGGTGCCAGCCGGGAAAAATAATGGAATTTGCAGGTTTAGAGCAGCAGTCAAGCCAGCCTGGATTGCTTGGGTATCGTCGGTCACTCCATCCCCCTTTGCTCCGTACGTTTTTACATCAATCCACATAAAAGCATTCTCCTCCAAGAAATGGGTAGACAAGATTGTCTTCTTTTCATTTCATTCAACCATTTCTCAAATGTTGACAACCATTTAGTAAAAAGGGCATGGACTACGCAAAAATGTGTTCCATAAACTTTGGGCAACCACTGGCATATTTGTCCTAGAACCTCCGTATGAATAAGCAAAGAGGTGGATAGTATGTCGATTTTGGTGACAGGATCAGCTGGTTTTATCGGTTTTCATGTTACACGACGGCTTTTGGAACAAGGACAGACGGTGTGGGGGGTAGATAATTGCAATGAGTATTACGACCCGGTCTTGAAGAGCAAACGACTGGAAATCCTCCAAGCGTATCCAACCTTTCGTTTTATCAAAGCGGATATTGCAGATCAGAGCAAAATGGACGAGTTGTTCCGAGAAATGAAGCCGGAGATTGTCATTCACTTGGCCGCTCAAGCGGGTGTCAGGTACAGTCTGGAAAATCCTCATGCCTATACGACTTCCAATATCACCGGGTTTCTACACATTTTGGAAGGGTGCCGACGGTCGAGAGTCAAGCATTTGCTCTACGCATCCTCAAGCTCCGTCTACGGAGGGAATACCAAGCTACCATTTGCGGAGTACGATCCCGTAGATGAGCCGGTCAGCTTGTACGCAGCAACGAAAAAAGCCAATGAACTGATGGCCTATACCTATAGTCATTTATACGGCTTGCCTGCAACGGGACTTCGCTTCTTTACGGTATATGGGCCTTGGGGCCGACCCGATATGGCGCTCTATACGTTTACCAAGGCGATTTTGTCGGGAGAGCCTGTCCGCATTTTCAACTACGGCAACATGACAAGGGACTTTACGTATGTGGACGATATCGTCGAAGGGATGCTGCGACTGATGAATCGAATTCCCCAAAGGGAGGGGGACAAGGCGCCGCATGAGGTGTTCAACATCGGGAATCACCAGCCGATCGATTTACTTACGTTTCTCTCGATTCTGGAAGAGAAGCTGGGTAAAAAGGCTATTCGCGACTATTTGCCCATCCAGCCGGGGGATGTTCCTGCTACCTATGCGTCAGTGGAAGCTCTGTTTGAGGCGACAGGCTTTCGGCCGAAAACACCAGTCGATGTGGGGATAGCTCGCTTTGTAGACTGGTACGTCAGCTATTATGGTGTCGCTCATGCGTAATAAAGTGGGAGTAGTAGGTCTTGGGTATGTAGGACTGCCTGTCGCGATTGCTTTTGGGCAAGTGCTTCCAGTAGTTGGTTTTGACATAGACGAAAGTCGCATACGCAGTCTGGAGGGCGGAATGGATGAAACGGGAGAGATGTCGACGGATGAGCTAAAGCGAGCCAACATCACGTATACAGATGACCCCGCAAGTCTCGCAGCGTGCGATTTTATCATCATCACGGTACCCACTCCTGTCGATTCTGCGAAACGGCCCGATATGCGGGCACTCATTCTCGCTTCTGAAAGCGTTGGGCAACATCTCGCTTCAGGAACCATCGTCGTCTATGAATCGACAGTCTATCCAGGGGCAACAGAAGAGATTTGTATTCCTGTATTGGAACAAGCGTCTGGAAAGCTGGCGGGGACTGATTTTTTCGTCGGCTACTCACCTGAACGAATTAATCCGGGGGATCAGGAACGGAGATTGTCCCAGATCGTCAAGGTCGTTTCAGGGCAAGATCGCCAGACATGTGAAACGATTGCCGAGATGTACGGGTTGATAGTAGAGGCAGGTATTCACAAAGCTCCCTCGATTCAGGTGGCAGAGGCAGCCAAGGTGATTGAGAACACGCAACGCGACATCAATATCGCCTTGATCAATGAGCTTTCGATTATTTTTGACCGCTTGGGCATTTCTACGGCAGATGTGCTCGAGGCCGCTCGAACAAAATGGAACTTCCTTCCGTTCTCTCCAGGACTCGTCGGTGGTCATTGCATTGGCGTCGATCCGTACTATTTGACATACAAGGCGGAGAGTGTTGGTTATCATCCGCAGGTCATACTGGCTGGACGACGGATCAATGACGGTATGGGCAAGTTCGTCGCGACCTCACTCGTGAAGCAAATGATCTGGCAAAATATTGCGATTCAAGGCTCGCGAATTACGATCATGGGCATCACCTTTAAAGAAAACGTGTCGGACATTCGCAATAGTCGGGTCATCGACATTATTCAGGAACTGAAGGAGTTCGGGGTAGAGGTCCAAGTGACAGATGAATTGGCTTGTCCAGAGCGAACGAGAGAGGAATACGGGATTCAATTGCGAGAGTGGGAAGACCTGCAGCCTGCCCACGGAATCGTATTGGCCGTCCCTCATGAGCAATATCTGCACCTGGGATGGGAGGAGCTTGCAGGGCTCTTGTATCAGGGGCAAGGTGTCATCGCAGACGTGAAAAGCGTGCTAAACCGCGAAACATGCCCGGCAGAAATTAGTCTGTGGCGTTTATGATGACCATTCTTTGAATAACGATCACCTGGAGCGGATGAATATGAGCTACCGGAAGAGAAGATTCTGGTTAAGCTTATCGGACGCAGGAATTATCAGCTTGGCTGTCTGGTTGGCCTGCCTGGTTCGATTTGATTTTTCTTTCACAGAGATAAGCGAATATCAACCTATGTATTTGATGATGGGCCACGTACTGTTCGTCGTGACAGGCATGCACTTTGCTCAACTTTATCGACCTGTATACCGCTATGTCAGTGTTCGTGAACTGGTCTCGATTATTTCAGCCACGAGCATTTCCATCTTGGCTCTCTACCTCGTACTGAAAATGACGTACCTGCTTGGTTGGTCCATCCGATTTCCCACCTCACTTTTTCTCATGACGCTAGCCTTTGTTTTGCTCGGGATCACAGGCTCTCGGTTTGTATGGAAGTGGTGGTATGAAGAGCGAGAGAAAAGAACGCAGGATCGCAGGCGCACATTAATTATCGGGGCAGGTAGCGCAGGTGTGCTCGTAGCCAGAGAGATGAAAACCTCGCCTTTGTCGGAGCTGCGTCCCGTTGCCTTTATCGATGATGAGTCCAGCAAACAAAATCTGCGTGTGTACGGCCTGCCCGTTGTGGGGAATCGGGCTGACATCGCCCGCGTGGTGCAACGACTTTCCATATCAGACATCGTAATTGCCATGCCATCGGCTTCCCGGCAGACGATTAAGGAGATTTTCGACATTTGCAAAACGACGAGAGCGAGCGTCAAAATTTTGCCGCATGTAGCAGACATCATTAGTGGAAAAATCACGATGAACATGATTCGGGATGTAGCGTTGGAGGATTTATTGGGGAGGGAGCCTGTTCAGCTAAATCTGGAAGAGATTACGGGGTACTTGCGGCAGCAAGTTGTACTTGTGACAGGAGCGGGCGGCTCGATTGGGTCCGAGCTTTGCAGACAAATAGCTAGATTTGGCCCAAGGAAACTTCTTCTCTTGGGGAACGAAGAGAACGGCATTTTTGAAATGAGCCTGGAGCTCTCGCGTTTGTGTCCTGAGCAGGAGACGGTCAGCCTGATTGCGGATATACGTGACAGAAAAAGAATTGCATCGATTATGCATGAGTATCGTCCCGCCGTTGTTTTTCATGCGGCAGCTCACAAGCATGTACCGTTAATGGAGAACAACCCGTGTGAGGCTTTGAAGAATAACATTCTGGGTACGAAAAACGTTGCGGAATGCGCGCTGGAAACTAGCGTCTCTCATTTCATCCTGATCTCGACGGACAAGGCAGTGAATCCAACCAGTGTGATGGGTGCTACGAAAAGGATCGCTGAGCTTCTAATCCAGGGCTATAACCATTTCGGACTTACCCGGTTTGCGGCTGTTCGTTTTGGAAATGTCCTGGGGAGCAGGGGGAGTGTCGTTCCCGTTTTTCTCAATCAAATCCGGGCAGGTGGACCGATTACCATTACACATCCAGATATGGAGAGATTCTTTATGACCATTCCTGAGGCGGCCCAGCTCGTCATCCAGGCGGGAGCACTCGCTCAGGGAGGGGAGATATTCATCCTCGATATGGGGAAACCGGTCAAAATTGTCGATATGGCCCTCGACCTGATTCGCTTGGCAGGCTTGGAGCCCGGGAAGGATATTCCGGTTGTATTCACGGGAATTCGTTCGGGGGAGAAGTTGTACGAAGAAATTTTAACGGCGGAAGAAGGCTTGTCGTCTACTTGCCATAATCGGATCTTCATTGGGAAGCCGCTCGATTTTTCCTGGAATGAACTCTTGGCAGGGATCGCCCGATTGGAGCAAATTGCAGACAAGGGAGCGACGCTGGAGGACAAACAATCCATCATCGAGATTTTGCAAGGGATCGTTCCAGGCTATCATTCCACTTCTTACGTGAAGGAAGAGTCTACGCCAGTCCCTTATCAAGTGGCGATCGGATGAGCGTCAGCCAATGGAAGGAAAAGATCGCCACGATAAAGTGGAAGCGGCTGTTTGTATGGGGAGGGTTGATTTGTCTCATCAGTTTGAGTGGTTATGGTGTGTACGTCTATCTGTCGTTAAAAGAAACGGCAAGCAAAATGTACCTCCCTATCCGCACACAGAAATCTGTCGAGGTACCTGTAGCAACTGAACCAGCATCAGTGAGGCAATCGCCGACCGTGAATTCCCCAGAAGAAACTACACCACCTGCGGCTGAAGTGGAGCACTCCGCTATCTTGCCCAAAGAACCAATCACCCTGCTGCTTCTTGGCGTTGATGAACGAGAGAATGACAAGGGGCGCTCTGATGTGATCCTCGTACTCTCCGTCAACCCGAAAACGAAATCGGCGTTGCTCATCAGCATACCACGTGATACGCGAACCGCTATGGCTCACAAAGGTACCCAAGATAAGATCAATCACGCCTATGCATTCGGCGGCGTGCAGCAGGCAGTAGACACCGTGGAACAGTTTCTTCAATTTCCCATTGATTACGTGGTGACTGCGAATATGGAAGGATTCGCAGGTGTGATCGATGCACTGGGTGGAGTGGAGGTCAACAACAAGCTAGCCTTTACTTATGCCGATTACACCTTTCCGGTCGGTCCCATCCAGTTAGACGGGAAGCAAGCCTTGGTCTACGCTCGCATGCGCTACGAAGATCCGAGAGGCGACCTCGGTCGCAACGAAAGACAGCAAGAAATCATCAAGGCATTGCTGGATAAAGGTGTAACCCTTGCATCGCCTACTCGATTGAATGATGTGCTTACGACGATGGGGAAATACGTGAAAACGAACATGACCTTTGATGTGATGAAGCAGCTTGCCCTAAGCTACAGCACGGCAGTTACCTCCGTCGAGACGATTCGTTTGGAAGGAAAGGGTCAAATGATCAATGGAATCTACTACTATATCGTCAGCCCGCAAGAGCGTGAGAGGTTGACTGAGAGTCTTTCAACTTTTCAAAAACAAATCGAACCTCCCGTACAACTGCCGAAAGAAGGAAGTGACAGCATAGCGGGGCAAAGGGGGAAGCAGGATGAATGAGGAGCTTAATTTTCGTGAAATACTCCTGATGTTGTTGAAGCGATGGAAGCTGATCCTTTTGATTACCTCTTTGTGCACCATCGGAACAGCGCTCGTGAGCTTCTATTTACTGACACCGATTTATCAGGCTAAGACGGAAATATTAGTGAATCGCTCGCTGGATTCAACCGTAGAGAGCATGCTATCTGTCGCGGAAATTGATTCCAATCTGAAATTAATTGAGACCTATCGCGTGATTATTGAAAGTCCGCGGGTAATGGAACGCGTGCTCGAAGTGATCGGGGCCGGCGCTACGATGGAGGATCTGCTGCTTCAGACGAAGGTGGAGCCAGTCAAGGACTCGCAGGTCATTTCCATTACGGTAGAAGACCCGGATCAGGGCAGAGCTGTGCTCATTGCCAATACAATCGCGACGACCTTTCAGGGAGAAGTCGTCAAAATGCTTAGCATGAACAACGTGCATATTTTGGCGGAAGCCCGAAACAATCCGGCGGCCATTCCAGTAAGCCCAAAACCGATCCTCAATTCGGTGATCGCCTTTGTCCTCGGGTTGGCAACGTCTATGGTCGTCGTCTTCTTGCTTGTACAGATGGATACCCGACTTCAATCGGAAAAAGAAGTGGAGGAGTATTTAGGCTTACCTGTACTGGCAACCATTGCGGTGATTGACAAAAAAACGCGGAAGGCATTTCGCCAGCCCAAGGTGGAGGAAGTGAGGAATGAGTATGAGAAGGCAGAAGCCTGATGATCGTTACCAAAAGCTGATCGCCCATTGGGAGCCACTGTCACCGCTGGTAGAAGGCTACCGTACCCTTCGCTTAAACATTCAGTTTTCCATGGGCGACAAGCTGATGCAAACGATTTTAGTCACCAGTCCAGGGGCTTCTGAGGGAAAAACGATCACCGCTGCCAATCTGTCCTTAATGATGGCAAAGGATCACAAAAAAACGGTGCTACTTGATTTTGACTTGCGCAATCCGCGCGTACATTTCACCTTTGATATGCCGAATCTGTACGGGATCAGTTCTTACTTTTCGGATATGTGCCAGATTCCCGATATCATCCAACCATCTGGCGTATCAGAGCTGTCGATCATTACGGCAGGGCCAATCCCGCATAATCCAGCGGAAATGCTCGGGACGCCACGGCTCTTGGAATTGATGGCATACCTGCGCCAGAACTATGACTTTGTGATTGTTGACAGCCCGCCATTAATCGTAAGCGATGCAATGGTGCTGGCGAGGGAAATGGACGGCTGTGTCATGGTGGTGGATGCAAGCAAGACGAAGCGGGATTCTGCCGTCAAGGCGGTAGAGCAGTTAAAAGCGGCAGGCGCCAATCTGCTCGGTGTTGTTCTCAACAACAAAAAGGTAGGGAAGAGAGAAGGCTACTACGGATATGGGTACAACGCATAGCGGAAAGCGGGGCGTTTGTAAGCATGCATGCCCTCAAATTAGCTTGGCAACGACAATGGAACCGTCTGCATAACGATCGCGATGTTCACGAAGTGATTCGCGGCTCGGCCTTCACGTTTTTGTTTCGGCTCCTTGGCTTCGTACTGCTCTATCTTTTGCAGTTCTACATTGCCAGAGAGTATGGAGCCGAGAGCCTGGGCATCTATTCGCTGACGATCACCCTGATGAACATTGGAATGGTGCTGGCCGTTTTGGGGACAGATACAGCCATCATCCGCTTTCTCTCGGAGTTTCGCGCGAAAGGCTCGCTTTATCAGATTTCCGAAGTATTCAACAAAGTAGTGCTGTGGGCGACACTGATTTCGATTGTGCTTGGGGTACTTTTGCATGTGTTCTCAGAGCAGGTGTCTGCCTACGTGTTTGCAGGGGAGCTGCCAGCAGAGGCACTGCGAGTCGTCGCGTGGATGCTCCCGTTTGTGTCACTCGCAAGGCTGTATGCATCTGCATTTCGGGCACTTCATCGGGTTGTCATCTCGATCACTGTCGATATCGTCGGTATGCGTTTTCTGCACTTGGCGTTTCTTTTCATCGCCATTCCTTTTTTTGAACCCAGTACGATGCTCTTGATTCAACTGCTCGCAGCTGCTGTTATTTTGAATGCCGTCTATGGGATGGGGCAGTGGTATGCGACGAGCAGAGGTTTCCGTAACAGTGTACAGCCGACTGCGGGAGAGCCTGGTGTTGGGTTGAGGGAAATTATTGCAGTCGCACTCCCGATGTATCTCAGTGCGTCGATGGAATTGATCATGACGTGGACAGATATGATCATGCTGGGCATTTTTACGGATGCAAAAACAGTCGGAGTATACAGTGTGGTCATTCGTCTGGCAATGGTGACGGGCTTTGCACTGATTTCTATCAATACGATCCTCTCTCCGAAGTTCTCTGAGCTGTACGCACGTAATGATATGGACGGCTTGAAAAAGATGATTGCGTTTGCCAATCGGCTCATTTTCTTCACCTCTGCTCCTCTCAATCTGCTAGTGGCGATATGTGCCGTTCCATTGCTCACTTTTTTTGGCGAAGAGTTTGCGAGCGAGAGCCTCGTCCTTGTAATCCTGTGCATGGGGCAGTTTGTCAATTTTTGCACAGGCAGTGTTATCCCCTTATTGACGATGACCGGGCATCAAAAAACGGCCCGCAATATTCTTGTCTGTTCAGCTGCACTAAACATAATCGGAAACGCTTGTCTCATTCCGCTGTATGGAATTATTGGGGCCGCCATTGCTACTTCAATCAGCCTGATCTGTCGAGATCTTTGTGCTTCGTATTGGGCATCCAAATATTTTGGCTTTCGTACGTGGTATATCCCGTTTTTATCCGAAAAATATTCCGTCTCGCTCCAGGAGACGAGGTCATGAAGAAGGTGGCTTACCGTGAAGGATGAGCTGTATCCGTCTATGTTTTGGGATAGTGAAGAGACACGCCATTGCCGTGTGCAGGTGCAGAAGCCGTGGAGCAGAGAGGAATTTTGGTCGTACTACTTCACACGTCGCATCTCCATCTACGTGAGCTTATTGCTGACCCGCAAAACACAAATATCCCCCAACGCAATTACAATCGGGGGCATTATCGCCGGACTCCTTAGCGCAGCAGCATTTATGTACGGAACGGCGGCATCCTTTCTGCTCGGCTGCTTCTTCTGTCAGGTGTGCTACTTGGCGGATTGCGTCGATGGGGAAGTAGCTCGCATGCGCAACCAGAAGAGCAAGGGAGGAGAATGGCTGGACATCGGGCTCAACTATGCGCTCTACCTGGTGTCATTCGGTGTGATATACGGCATCATGAATCATCACGCGATATGGGGTCCGTGGCTGCTCTATTTGATTCTGCTCACGATTTTTGCAGAGATTTTGGCGACCAATGGCTCCGATCTCGTCTTTAGTCAAGGGAAAATCTCTCACGAAACAGTCTCTATGAGAAAGCGCAGCAAATCGATCGATGCTTTGGTCTTCCTTTTTCTTACCCAAACGGGCTATCAATTGGGCGTGCTTGTTACCGCATTTCTGTGGGCAATCAGCGGTCAGATGCTATTTTTGCTCCTATGGACCTTCTACCACCTGTTCGTCGGACTGGCCAGATCGATGTACAAGCTGAAGCTGAACATCAAATACGTCATGCCATCTCTGAAAGAAGGAGGGGAGTCGGATGAAGGCACTACTCATGGCAGCAGGTCTCGGGTCACGAATTAACGAGCACATTGATGGAATTCCCAAATGTACAGTTGATATCGGAAGCCAATCACTCATTGAAAATACGATAACGGAGCTAAGGCGCCACGGAATTGAAGAGATCGCGATGGTGGTGGGCTATCAAGCTAACGTGATTACCCAGTTGCTCAGAGATGAACCTATTCGTTTTTATCACAATCCTTTTTATGATCGGACGAATAGTATGGTGTCCCTCTGGTTCGCCCGCGAGTTTTTGCAAGGAAGCGACTGCTTGCTGTTGAACGCCGACGTTTACTTTGAATCGAAGGTACTGGAAGTCGTGTTGCAAGAGACCGCGTGTCCCGTCATGTTTGCTGATCCAGTCCGTCGTTTTGAGGGGGATTATAAATTTGGCTATGAAAACGGATTGCTGCTCCGCCATGGAAAGGAGCTCTCACTGGAAGAGACAACTGGCGAATACGTTGGAATTGCCAAACTGCAAGAGAGTTTTCTGCCGATATTTTTGCCGCGCTTACAAAGGTTGATTCAGGAGAAACAGTATGATTTGTGGTGGGAAAATGTTCTCTATTCTTTTTTGGGCGAAAGGAATGTGTATGTCGCACAAATACCACCGGGATTGTTTTGGGCAGAGGTTGATACGTGGGAGGATTATCGGCGAATCCTGCAATTCACCAACCAACTGGCGCACAGGTAAATGATGATCAAGGAGAAACTCTCACCGGACAAGGTCCTGCTTTTGCTATATGTGGTGCTTAAGCCCTTCTACTTCTTCCCAAGTGGCAATCCGCAAATCGCCGATTTTATCATGCTTATCTTGATCGCCTACAGCTTCTTGTTTCGGCTGGGTCGGGTCAACCGCAGACTCGGGCTTTTTCTCTTCCTTACCCTTCTGTTTTTGTACGACATTATGATGGTGAATGGCATATGGACGATTGCACTCGGTGGGGAAATGGATGTATTCAGCTCGACCAAGTGGTATTTGTACAACGGAGCCGTGATGCTTGCCTTGACTATTTTGTTCAGGCGCAACCCTCAAGAGTACGTCAAATGGGTCTTTTTGGCTACGTCCACCTCCTTGCTCGTTCAGGCATTCATTCTCGTGTCAGGACTGTCACCGGATAGCGGAGAGTTCAGGCAATCCTTGTTCTTCAACAATCCGAACCAGCTCGGCTATTTTGGGCTTTTGTGCATGGGGATATGCCTGCTGTGCGCTCGCTTCGTGTCTGTGAAGACCATTCCTCTCTTTATTGCTATCGGCACGGCGTTCAGCATCATTGCAGCGTCCTTGTCCAAAGCAGCGATCATTAGTGCTGTAGGGATGTACCTCGTTTTTTTGCTCCTCTCCATCAAAGAACGAACGGGCTTGTTCTGGATGAATCTGCTATGCGTGCTCGTTTCGTCCTTCACTGTTTTCTTCATCTATTTGTACACCAACGAAAACGTGCTGAGCGATGCTTCTATTTACACGCAAATTGAAGAACGAATGGTAACACTCGGCGAAGATTCGGATGACAATTTGGCAGCGCGGGGCTATGACCGGATTGCCAACCATCCGGAGTACATTTTGTTCGGAGCAGGGGAAGGGATGTACGAGCGATTTAACAGCAGCATTTCGTTGGAACTCCATTCTACCTTAGCCAATCTGTTCTTTTCCTACGGCGTAATGGGCACAGTGTTGTTCATTCTCGTGATTTATGGGGCGGCCCGTGGGCATCGATTGGTTGCTTGGTATCCACTTATCTTCCAAATTTTGTACGGACTCACTCATAACGGAATTCGCGAAACGTTTTTCTGGATCATGCTCGCGCTGTATTTCGTGACAGCCGAAATCAATACGCGTCAGACCAAAAATGGCGGTGATCTGCTTGAAAAAAATCTTGCAAGTATGCGCAATTGACCGCTCTGTAGAAAGTTTATTGTTTCCCTTGATTGAAAAGCTGATGGGTGAAGGCTACGAGGTGCATACTGCGTGTTCGGATACGGGGCGCTTTGATGTGCTAACAGCAAAGGGATTGACGCTCAGAAGAATCCCGATTAAGCGAAAGATCGACCCGATTTCCAATTTGGTGACAATTTGGGCATTGTATCGGCTGTTGAAAAGGGAGAAGTATGATGTCGTGCATGTTCATACGCCGATTGCCGCTGTTCTCGCGCGCGTGGCAGCAAGGCTGGCAAGAGTACCGCATGTCATTTATACAGCGCACGGCTACTTCTTTCATGAGGGCATGAGCAAAAGTACGTATCAGATGTACTACACGCTGGAAAAATGGTTTGCCCGGCATATGACCGACTATCTTTTCCTTCAGAGTCGAGAGGATTATGAGTTGAGCGTGAAGGATGGCTTCTCCTCCCAGACGGAGCGGATTCTGCACATTGGCAATGGCGTTGATCTCACAGAACGCTTTCACCCGCGACACGTAACGAGAGAAAAGGTCCAGACTATCAAGTCCTCACTGGGGCTGCGAGATGATCATGTGGTGATCACCTATGTAGGACGCATGGTTTCGGAGAAAGGAATTTTTGAGCTGCTGGAAGCCTTTCGCAAGCTGGCGGGTGAATTTCCGCGCCTGCGCCTCTTGTTGGTGGGGGACGTGTCCTCCAGTGAACGCGATCAGCGAGGTCAAGACTTCGAGGAGCTTTGCCGACAGCATCCGCAAATCATTTTGGCTGGATTCCGCACTGACATTCCGGAGCTGATGGCCACAAGCGATATTTTTGTTCTTCCCTCTCACCGCGAAGGGCTGCCTCGCTCCATCATTGAGGCGATGGCGATGGCAAAACCGATTGTCGCCACGAATATCCGTGGATGTCGGGAGGAAGTCAGGGACGGTGTCAACGGATTTTTAGTAGAACCGAAACAGGTATGTCCCTTGTATACAGCCTTAAAAAAGCTCGTAGTCGATTCCAGACTCAGGGAAGCATTCGGGCAGAATAGCCGCAGCATCGCGCTCGAGCACTTCGATGAGCGAACGGTCCTTGCGAAGCAAGCGACATTATTTGCCCAACTGACTGGTCAGGTACGAGAAGAAAGAGGGCAGGAGAAAGGAGGCAGCGGAGAAGATTGGACAAGACGGGAGCATTCGTCATTTCCCTAGACTTTGAACTTTACTGGGGCGTCCGAGACAAGAGAACCATTCAGTCCTATGAGCAAAATTTGTTAGGTGTTCGTCAAGTGATCCCCGCACTTTTGGAGCTGTTTGCCAAGTATGAAATGCACGTCACCTGGGCTACTGTCGGTTTTTTGTTTTGCGAGTCGCGCAAGGAGCTAGCAGGCGTCGTCCCACGGCATCTCCCGGCGTATTCCGATGAAAAACTGTCACCCTACCCCTATTTGGACACAGATGCGATTGGAGAGCATGAGCAGGTCGATCCGTATCATTTTGCTCCTTCCTTAATTAAGCTGATATCCTCTTACCCGCATCAATTCATCGGAAGCCACACCCTTTCCCACTATTACTGTCTAGAGCCGGGGCAGACTCCCGAAGCTTTTGCTGCTGACCTTGATTCTTTTCATAAAGTGACGCGCAAAAAAGGATACTCCCCTTCCAGCATCGTTTTTCCACGAAATCAGGTGCAGTCTGCCTACTTATCTTTGTGCAAGAAAAAGGGGTTCCGTTCCTATCGGGGCAACGAGCAGTCTTGGATGTATCACACAAGAGGGGCTGCCGAAGAGACATTGTTCAAACGAGCCATGCGACTCATGGATGCGTATGTAAATCTCTCTGGTCATAACAACTATGAATCATTGCAGCGCAGTCCAGAGGGAATGGTCGATGTTGCATCCAGCCGGTTTTTGCGTCCTTATTCTCCTCGGCTACAGCGGTTGGAAAAATGGCGCATGAAGAGAATCAAATGCGACCTCACTCATACTGCGGAGCACAAACGCTTGTATCATCTGTGGTGGCATCCGGAGAATTTTGGGAACCACATCGAAGAGAATCTGTCCTTTTTGGAGGAAATACTCCAGCATTACACCATGTTACGCGAGAGGTACGGCATGCAGAGCCTCAGTATGGAGGAAGCGGCAGCGAAGTGGAATCAACAGGAGGTGCGGCATGAAGTCCTTGTTTGATCGTTGCGTTTCCTTCCTGATGCTCGTTATTCTGTCCCCGCTGATTTTGCTGGTGAGTCTGCTCATCCGTTGGAAGCTGGGGTCTCCGGTTTTGTTTGTACAAGAGCGACCAGGTTTGCACGGAAAACCATTTTTCATCTATAAATTTCGCACGATGACTAATGAACGCGATGAGAGTGGAGGGCTTCTCTCTGACGAGGAGCGACTGGGATCTTTCGGAACACTTTTGCGCAAGTATAGCCTGGATGAACTGCCGCAATTGTGGAATGTGCTTCGTGGTGAAATGAGCCTCGTAGGGCCGAGACCGCTACTAATGGAGTACTTGCCCCTGTACACGCCGCGGCAGTTGAAGCGACATGACGTAAAGCCGGGGATTACAGGCTGGGCGCAGGTCAATGGGAGAAATGCGATTGACTGGGAGCAAAAGTTCGAGCTGGACGTCTGGTATGTAGAAAATGGCAGCTTTTTTCTGGATATGCGGATTATCGGTCTGACGATCAAGCGCGTTTTTCAATCGACAGGCATAAATCAGCAGGGCAGCGTCACGGTAGAAGACTTCAGAGGGAGTGAAAACAGAGAGCGCGCTGGGAGGGAAGCATGTGAGCCTGATCGTACTTTCGGAACAGGATGATTGGACCGAATATTTGCGAAGGTTTTTAAAATTAGATGTGTCCTACACGAAAGAATACGTACAGCTATACGCGAAAATGGAACAGGGCACGCCAGAAGCTGTTTTTTTCAAGAGTGGGGAGAATGAGGTTTTCTACCCGTATTTGGTCAGACGTCTGGATGAGTGGATTCCCGGCTATGCCGATTTGGTTTCGATAGGATACGGAGGGCCGTTTGTTGTGGGGGGTCAGACGGCTGCCCAATTGTTCCAGGAGCAATTCCACGTCTACTGTCGGTACAAGAACTATCTGACGGAAACGGTTCGCTTTCATCCGTTGCTGGGGAATGCGGAGCTATTCGCGGGTCAAATGCGACTGGATCTGGTGAGGATGGTAACGGCGGTGGATTTGCGCCCCACACTTGCCTACATTCGCGCCCGCTATACGCAAAACGTCGGACGAAATATGAGGAAGGCAGTGGCAAACGACATCCGGATTACATTGGGCGGAACCGATTGGCTTCCTTCTTTTATCCAGCTACATCGGGAGACGATGGATCGCAATCAAGCCGCGGCGATCTACTACTATGCACCGGAATTTTTTGTGGGACTCATGAAAAAAACAGCGCTGTGCAAGCCGCGGCTTCTGCTTGCCATGCATGAGGAACGGCCGGTGGCGGGCGTGCTTTTGCTCAGTGGAAATCAATTCGCCCATTATCAGCTAGGAGCATCCCATACGGAAGACATGGCGCTTGGCGTCAATCACCTCCTCTTCGACGCCATGATCCAGCAGGCAAAGCTGGATGGAGCAAAGCTGCTTCTCCTTGGAGGAGGGAATCTGGATGGAGATGGTTTGTTCCGTTTCAAGTCCTCGTTTGCAAATGGCAATCATTTTCCTTACTGGATGGGCAAGAAAGTTCACGATGAGGAAGTGTATTTGGCTTTGTGCCAGAAATTACAAGTCGATCAGGCTGGTGAGCAAGATTTTTTTCCTGCCTATCGCAATGGGGGGACGTCGAAATGAGTGCGCAGCAGCGGATCTTTTTATCACCGCCACATATGGGGGAGGACGAGCGGGACTTGGTGGCAGACGCCTTTGCCTCCAATTGGATCGCACCGTTGGGGGAACACGTCGATGCTTTTGAGCGAGAGATTGCCCAGTATGTGGGCGTAAAAGCTGCACTGGCTGTGTCCTCTGGTACAGCTGCTATCCATCTCGGGCTAAGGCTAGCAGGCGTCGCTCCGGGTGATACGGTGTTCTGCTCCAGCTTCACCTTCGTCGCCAGTGCCAATCCGATTCTGTATCAGGGAGCGACTCCAGTATTCATTGATTCCGAGGAAGGGTCTTGGAATATGTCTCCGCTGGCATTAGAGCGAGCCCTGCGGGAAGCGGCAGCAGCGGACAAGTTGCCCAAGGCGGTCGTCATCGTCAATTTATATGGGCAGAGCGCAGATATGGGGCCGTTGATGGCGCTTTGTGAGCAGTATGGGGTGCGCGTGGTGGAGGATGCGGCAGAATCGTTAGGGGCTGTATACAAAGGGAGAATGAGCGGTGCCTTTGGGCATGTTGGGACCTTTTCGTTTAATGGCAATAAAATCATGACGACTTCAGGTGGTGGAATGCTCGTCTCCGATGACGTTGAGACGATCGAAAAGGCACGCTTCTGGTCAACGCAGGCGAAGGAGCCAGCCAGGCATTACCAGCATGAAGAGATGGGCTACAATTATCGATTGAGCAACGTACTGGCGGCAATTGGCCGGGGGCAGCTACGCGTTTTGGAGGAGCGAATCGAGGCGAGGCGAGGGATTTACAAGCGTTATGAACAAGCCCTTGGACCATTGCCTGGTATTTCGTTCATGCCTGAGCCGGCGACAGGGCGATCCACCAGATGGCTGACCGTGCTGACACTGAATCCAGCCGACACAACACTCTCTGCTGCACAACTGATCGATGCACTGGGCAAAGAAAATATCGAAGCCCGTCCCGTGTGGAAGCCGATGCATCTGCAACCGTTGTTCGCGCAGTGCCAATATTATCCGCACCAGCCCGATGAGAGTGTATCCGATCGGCTATTTGCCCAAGGTGTTTGCTTGCCGTCCGGTTCCAGCTTGATCGCTGAACAGCAGGAGCGAGTCATCGGTGTTATCACGAATTGCCTCCTGAACCAGCAACAGGGGGTGCGCCATGTATAGTTATGAGCAGATAGAAAAATGGCGCAGTCTCTGCTTGTCTTCTTTTTACGTACTGGACACAGTAAAGCTCGCCGAGAACTATCGTCGTTTCCAACGGGCTTTTACTCGACGCTATGAGCATGTAATCGTGGCGTATTCGTATAAGACCAATTACTTGCCGTTTTTATGCCAAAAGCTGCATCAGTTAGGGGCGCATGCAGAAGTCGTTTCGCGAATGGAGTACGAATTGGCACGAAAACTCGGCGTCGATCCTGCGTCGATCATTTTTAACGGCCCGCTCAAAACGGAAGAGGACATTTTCCTTGCCTTGGAGCAGGGGAGCCTGATCAATCTGGATTCTTTTTCGGAAATACCGTGGGTGGTGGCCTATGCCAAGCAGTATCCCGAGCATACGTTTCGGATCGGGCTGCGGATTAATGTGGATTTGGCCAGGGGTGGAGTGAGTCCTCTGCAAAATGGGTACGAGGTCAGCCGATTTGGTTTTTGCGTCGAAAACGGCAATTTGGAAAAAGCCCTGAGCCAGTTGGCTGTCGTCCCGAATGTGCATGTAGTCGGGTTACATGGACACTTTTCCACCAATCGCAGTGTGGGTGTGTATCGCCAAATTACGCGCCATCTATGCCGATTGGGGAAGGAGCATTTGGGCGAGCGGCTTGCTTTTATCGATATTGGAGGCGGATTCTATGGCGAGCTCCCGACCACGTTCGGGATGACGGCTGTACCCACCTTTGAAGAGTACGCCGAAGCGATTACGTCTGTCGTGAAGGAGGAGCTGGCAGAGCTGGATCATGCGCCGCTGCTGATTCTGGAGCCAGGTATTTCACTCGTGGCAGATGCCCTTGATTTCGTTTGCCAAGTCATCGATGTAAAAGAAAACAGAGGAGAGCGGTTTGTTCTCGTGGATGGAAGCATTCACAATGTTAAGCCGACGATGCACGCGCACCTATTGCCAGCCCGACTTGTGTGCAACCGCAAGTCGGTTGCCGAAGCGAGCTACCATGTCGTCGGGTATACATGCATGGAAAAAGATTATTTGCTTCAAGGCTACACGGGGCCATTGCCTGATATCGGGGATTATTTTGTCTTCGGACACGTAGGGGCGTATACGCTCGTCTTTAATCCACCATTTATTCGCGAGAGGCCGCCGGTTCTCGCTATCGACGGAAAGGAAGCGGTCGTTGTGAGGGGAAAAGAGACTCTCCAACAATTCATTCCCGAATCGGTTTATTGTTTTCAGGTTGACAAGCAGGGGGTAATGAACTGAATGAACGTACTTGTGACTAGTGTAGGCAGACGAGTCAAGCTGCTCCACTATTTTGTACGCGAATGGGGTGACACTGGCAAAATCATAGCAGTCGACTGCGATCTGACGGCCCCGGCCCTGTACGCTGCCCATCATCATGAGCAGGTGCCGCGTATCGATGATCCTGGTTATCTCGATGCCCTGCTGCAAATGTGCCAACGGTACGAGATCAAGGCAATCCTCTCTTTAATAGACCCAGAGCTAACACTGTTGGCTGCGCATGCGGATCGTTTCTACATGCAGGGCATCGAGGTGATCGTGTCCAGCCGGGATGTAATCGAGATGTGCCTGGATAAGCTGGCTACGTATGATTTTTTGTCCGCGCACCAGATTCCCGCCATTCCCACTTTTACAAAAATGGACGAGGTACAAGCAGCACTTTTGGCAGGGCAGATTACGTATCCATTAATCGTCAAGCCACGGTATGGAAGTGCCAGTTTGGGTATCACACGTGTGGAGAATGATCAAGAATTGTCCGTGCTCATGGAAAAAACGGAGGATGTCGTCATTCAACCGTTCTTACAGGCAGAGGAGTACGGAGTGGATGGCTATGTGGATTTGATCTCGGGGGAGCTGGTGACACTTTTTACCCGCAAAAAGCTGCGAATGCGGGCAGGGGAGACGGATCGCTCCCTCGCGGTAAAAGATCCGCGTTTGCTGTCATTAGCGAAGGAACTCATTCGTGTCCTAGAGCCGCGTGGGCCTATTGACATCGATTGTTTTTTGGTGGGAGATCAGTACGTTGTGTCGGAGATCAATCCCCGTTTTGGCGGCGGGTATCCGCATGCTCACGAAAGCGGAGTGAACAGTGTGTGTGCGCTTCTCCAAAACATAAAGGGTCTGGTGAATATGCCAAAAGTGGGGGAGTACAAGGAAGGTAGCATTCTGATGAAATACGATGAGGTCATGCTACTGGAGTGAGGGCAAAAAATTCCTTTTGGAGCGGGAATGGGCAGGGAAGCTAAAAACATGACAAAGACTGCGAACCTGCCCCCTATTGTATCCTCCCTGTAGATTGCTGAAATGTGCTACAATTGTAGTTGAGCGTCCACGTGATGCCGACTTCATCAAAAAGCAGGAGTGTTACAGACCATGATCATCCAGTTCATTCGTCTTCGGTAATGTGAGGTACAGATCAACGTAATCCCGCATTTTTTTGAAAATGCTTGGGGTTTATTTGACTGTGCCTTTTTTCATTCACCGAAATACGAATGAATGGGGTGCTTTTTTTGATGTCTACAGCTATCTCCCAGCATGTGGGGATTTTTCGTTGTCCAATTTGCCAGGCGGCTATGCAAAACGTACCTGCAACCAGCTTGGTATGCAATAATCATCATTGCTTTGATTTATCCAAGCACGGCTATGTTCACTTGGCTGCGCGAACCTACAAAACAAAGTATGACAGGCAATTGTTTGCAGCGAGAAGGGCGATAATGGAGCAAGGTTTTTTTGATCCATTGTATGACGTGTTGAGTGAAGTCATCCTGCACACGACAGAACCTGAGGAAAGCCGGATGTACGTACTGGATGCAGGATGTGGCGAGGGCTATCATCTGACGCAGGTTCGGCAGAGGGTGATGCAAACAAGCGGAGCCTCCTTTATCGGAGTGGGTGTCGATCTCGCGAAAGAGGGAGTTATGCTTGCGGCAAAGAACGATCCAGAAGTAGTTTGGTGCGTCGGTGATTTGACGAAGGCGCCGTTTGCCGACAGACAGTTCCACTCCATTTTAAATCTGTTATCTCCGTCCAATACGGATGAGTTTCATAGACTCCTGGCTGATGATGGACGAATGATCAAAGTCATTCCAGAGGCCAACTATTTGCGAGAGCTACGAGAAGTCTTGTATCAAGAGTCACCCAAAACAAAATATGCGAATCATCGTACGATCGAGCACTTCAAAGCCAGCTTCCAGCTAATCGGCAAGGAACGGGTTCAGTATCAGTTCCGACTGGATGAAGGAAATCTTTCCTCTTTGCTCCAGATGACTCCGTTGGCGTGGGGGGCGACACCTGAGCAGTTGAGCCGGGTGTCTGACTTGGCAGGAGTGGACATGACGATAGACTTGGTTGTGTTGATTGGCAGGAAATAAAGCAGCGACTGTCCTGAGCGGGAAAAATCCGTTCTGGACGGTCGCTTTCCTATTTTTACATGGTCTTTGTTGACAGCGTTCTTTATTTTTTTGAAAATAAGTATGAATAGTCGAAAAAGTTTCGGAGGGATCGTATGGGGGCGGATGAGGATGAGGCTTCCTTTTTGCGTGTAAAACCTTTTCTTGCGGATATCCAAAAGCATTGCTTGTCCCTCACGAAAAACGACTGGGATGCGCAGGATCTCCTGCAAGAAACATTGACGAAGGTGTATCGTTCCCTACAGAAGGCTCCAGACAGAGAACTAACCAAGGCATTTTTGAGGCAAATTGCCACGAATGCTTGGATCGATCATTGCCGAAAAGTAAAGGCGAATGAGCATCCCGTCCTGTTTGATGAAGCGAACTATCTGCATCAATCCACTGTATCCGATACGTTTGTGCAGAGAGAGATGTTCGAGCAACTGGCTAATCGTCTAAATGCCAGACAGATGGTGCTGATTCTCATGATGGACATTTTTTCGTTTACGGCGCAGGAAACAGCCACATTGCTACATACGACAGTAGGGGCAGTGAAAGAAGGGGTGAAGAGGGCTCGCCAGCGCTTGCTCGTGTTGGCTGAGCAATCCAGACAGGATGAAAGCCCATCCAGCAAAAAGAAAATCGACAAAGCTGGACGTCGTGATTCGTCCGGATTTGTATCAAAAGAAGGGTTCGAGCAATTTTTGGCTGCCTTTCGTGCGGGGGATGCTTATGCGATTTGTCAAACGTATCTGCGCCTCGCCGAACAGGGCGTGAGCGTGGAAAAGGTTTCGGTAGCAGGCGATCGCCTTTTCTTTGCTGTTCGTGACCCGGATGGACATTTGCTGCATTTTTTTCAGAAATGGTAGAGGTACCCGTTTCTTTTTGTTCTTTTCTTTCGTTCATGAGGGTAAAGTACATATTTGAAATAAAGGAGCGAACACAAATGAGTATCCATGTGCGTAATTTTGCGGTTGTACAGCTGCCTGTCAAAAACTTGGAGGTATCCGTAAAGTGGTACCGCGATGTACTCGGCATTCCGTTTACTTTTGAATTTTCACCCGGAGACAATGAGGCTTGGTTGAACGTAGGCGGAGTAGGTCTCGGGCTCATTCGTTGTCCAGAAGTTCCGCGTTTGGACTTTACTGATATGTCAGGACAAGCCCAGCCAATCATCTCCTTGCAGGTAGACCAAATCCATGAGGTTTATGAGGAGTTAAAAAGCAAAGGAATCGAAGTAAGTGAAATGACGTATAAGCGAGGCGGAGGTTACAGCTTTAGATTTCGTGATCCAGATGGGCATGTGAACCACCTATGGGGTGGATGGCCTTCCGCTGAGGATGAAGAGAATAACGCATAGAGTTCTTCTATCGCTCATGATGCCACCTGTGAGAGTTATGCAGGTGGTTATTCTTGTTAACGGGGCCGCGGTGGAGAGAAGAATATTTCCAGTCTACGCTCCGGGCTACGTCCTGCTAGGATGTGGGGACTGACCGCTCCGCAGTAATTTGCGGGGAAATGCAAAAGGGGTAGCCGCTACGTAGCGGTGAGCACGTTGTATTTCTTTTGCCCGCAAATCACTGCGAAGCTAGGTTGGACTTCGAAAGTCGCTAGGACTGACTGTTTGTTTTCAATCTTTAAAAGCCACTTGAAAACCCATTCGCTCGTAAGGAAACAGGAGAAATAAGCGAAGATCTTTGGGGCACCTACCGAGGCGCAATGGAAAAAGCGAAACACGCCTTTAAGCGTCCACCTCTGAAAAGCATCCCTGAGTCCCTACTTTGGACGCGGTTTCGCTTTTTCCATGGAGACGTACAGTCAATCCCCCTAGCTGGTGACCCAAGAAGCTGGAGCGTTTTCTCCTGTTTCCTCCCACCACAGTAGTTGGTATGGCGAGTATCAAAACAAGACTTAAAGTATCAAATTGATACAATTCAATCTCATTTTGATACGGTTACCACCGAAACAATAAGCCATCCGCGCCTCATTACCGTTGGCACGATCCTTGCTCTATCAATAAGGATGAAACCACCCGAGGAGGAACACATCTGATGGAAAAACGTCATCAACCCCCAATCTACGTCGTAAAAAATAAGAGAAAAAATAGCGAGAGCTCTCGCATTCCCACCTATTTGACCGAAAAAGAAACCCGTTTTGCCAAAGCTTTTCACCAATCTCTCGCAAACTACGAGCCGACTCCCCTCGTTATATTGCCTGCGTTAGCACATGAGCTGGGAGTAGGACAGGTCCTGGTAAAAGATGAATCCAAACGATTTGGGCTCAATGCCTTCAAGGTTTTGGGAGCTTCTTACGCGATGGCTCGTTTCTTGTGCGATAAGCTGGGGAAATCGACAGAAGAGATGACCTTTGAAGCATTGTGCTCCCAAGAAATGAGAGAGCGAATCGGAGAAGTCACCTTCGTCACTGCGACAGATGGCAATCACGGACGGGCAGTTGCGTGGGCTGCCAAGGCGCTCGGACAGCATGCCGTTGTGTATTTGCCTAAAGGCTCCGCCCAGCAACGGGTAGATGCGATACGCGAGGCCGGCGCACAGGCTCACGTCATCAATGGAAACTACGATGAAGCCGTGCGTCTTTCTGAACAAATGGCCAAAGAACGTGGTTGGCAAGTGATTCAAGATACGGCATGGGAAGGCTTCACGACCATTCCCGCGTGGATCATGCAGGGCTATACAACAATGGCAGCAGAGGCCATGGAACAACTCTCAGCTCTCATCGACGCCAAACAGCCGACACACCTGTTCTTGCAGGCAGGTGTCGGTTCCATGGCCGCCGCAGTCTTGGGACATTTCGTAGCGGCGCAAGCAAACAAAGACCTGACAACCGTGATCGTCGAGCCGCATAGCGCCAATTGCATGGTCCTTTCAGCAGAAGAAAATGACGGGCAACCACATGCAGCTTCGGGCGAACTCGGAACCATCATGGCAGGTCTGGCATGTGGAGAACCGAATCCGATGGCATGGGAAATCTTGCGGGAGCATGCAGACTTCTTCGTCAGCTGTGCCGATTACGTGGCGGCAAACGGCATGCGTATACTTGCGGCACCGACTGGAACCGACCCTTCCATTGTGAGCGGGGAAAGTGGAGCAGTCGGGGTAGGACTACTCGCTGCCTTAATGAGCAAGCCCATGTATCATCAACAGCGTGAGCAGCTTGGCTTGAATGAAAATTCCATTGTTTTGTGCTTTAGTACGGAAGGGGATACGGATCGGGATATCTACAGACGTATCATCTGGGAAGGCGCATGTCGACAAGAGGAGGATATGACAAAATGAACGTGACGATCAATCGAGACGAACTGATTTCATTGGTGCAGGATTTGATTCGGATTGATTCGGTGAACCCGTATCTGGATGAGGATGGACCGGGCGAAAAAGCGATCGCGGCTTTTATTCGCGAGCGTTTGGAGGCGGCTGGATTGGAGGTCCATGTCACACCTATTAACGACACAGCGGTCAATGTCGTCGGGATCCTACGGGGGACAGGCGGCGGCAAATCCTTGATGCTCAATGGACATATGGATACGGTAAGCGTCAAACGCATGGAGATTCCCCCGTTTGAGCCTACCCTTATGGACAACAAAATTTTCGGCAGAGGCAGTCAGGACATGAAGGGAAGTCTGGGGGCCATGATCGCCGCAGTAGAGGCAATCGCACAAGCAAAGGTTCCGTTGGCAGGAGATGTCATTTTGACTTTTGTCGCTGACGAGGAATATAAAAGCATCGGCACGGAGGAGCTGGTAAAGGCTTACAAAGCAGATGCGGCGATATGCTGTGAGCCTTCCGATCTGGCGATTGGCGTCGTTCACAGAGGATTTGCCTGGGTCAAATGCGAGGTGCTGGGGAAGGCAGCTCACGGAAGTCGTCCAGCAGAAGGGATTGATGCAATCGTTCGGGCGGGCAGAGTCCTGCAAGAGCTGGAGCGTCTCTCGGACAGGTTGGCTCAAGGTCCAGTTCATCCGATACTCGGTGCGGCATCTGTCCATGCTTCACTCATTCAGGGCGGAACAGAGCTATCCACCTACCCAGACTATTGCCGTATCGACTGGGAGAGAAGGACGTTGCCGGGCGAAACAGAGGCAGACGTTACAAATGAAATAAAAGCATTACTACAGAAGCTGCACACTGAAGATGAGACGTTCCAAGCAAGCGCCGAGCTGTCATTTTTGAGAGAGCCGTTTGAAGTCGGGCTGGATGAACCCGTTTATGTAGCCCTTCAGGCGGCGTGTAAGAGCGTGATGGGAAAAACACCCGATGTATGCGGATTCTCGGGATGGACGGATGCAGCATTATTGCAGGAAGCAGGAATCCCTACTGTTTTGTTTGGACCAGCAGGAGCTGGCCTGCATGCGGCAGTCGAATACGTAGAGGTGGATAGCATAGTAGACATGAGTGCCATCTTGGTGGAGACGATTTGTGATTTTTGTAGGTAAAAAATGCATAAGGGCAGGCTTCTCCTGTGATGCGCTATAATGGAGGCAAGAGATTGACGGGAGGGGAAGCCAGATGCCCTTGCGAGATATTCAAGAAAGTGTGCAACAGATTGCTTCGGCTGTTGCATCCGTTCTGCGCGTAGAGGTAGAGATTGCGGACAGTCAGTTTTTACGGATCGCAGGGACGGGGAAGAATGAGGCTGGCGTTTTGCGGACGATGGCAGGAGAGGACCATATATACCGGGAGTCGTTGCTCGCCGGGCATCCTGTTGTGATTATGCATCCGGGGCAGGATGAGCGGTGCCGTCCCTGTATACATTATGGAAATTGCAAGGAGACGGGAGAGATTTGTTGCCCGATACAACTAGACAATGAAAATATAGGTGTGATCGGCCTGCTCGCTTTCGATGAGGAGCAGCGTGAGCGGTTGTTTGCGGATGTGGATGCGATATTGACCTATTTGCAAAAAATGGCCGAGCTGATTGCCATTAAGCTAAAAGAGCACTATTTGTACGTCGAGCAGATGCATACGGTAGAAAAGCTGCGTGTCGTCATGGATGAAATGGACAAGGCCATGCTTCTCGTCGATCAAGACAATCGGATCATACAGGCGAACCAGCGTGCCCGGCTATATTTGCAGCTCGATCACAACGACAGTCAAACAGCAGAATGGATAGATGCTATTCGCCGTGCTGATGCCGCGCAATCTGCACCAAAGCAGGTCGTTTTGTCCATCGGGCAGGAAGACAAGACATTTTTGTTTGCTATCAAGCCCATTCTACTGGCAGGAACGGTCAAAGAATGGGTGATTACGCTTGATGATGTACAGGAAGTCGTGCAAATTGCAAGGCAGGTGAGTGGATACTCGGAGCCAGACCCTTTTCAGATGATCGGTGGAAACAGTCCTGCGATCGTACAGGCAAAGGAAGTGGCAAAACGTGTGGCAGCCAGTGATTCGACTGTCCTGCTCCAAGGTGAAAGTGGTACTGGCAAGGAGCTCTTTGCCAAAGCCATACATCAGGCAAGCCCGCGCCGAGACGAACCGTTCCTCTCGATTAATTGCGCGGCAATTCCTGAGCATTTAATAGAAAGCGAATTGTTCGGTTATGAGGAAGGCTCATTCACAGGAGCGCGAAAAGGTGGAAAACCGGGATTATTCGAGGTCGCAGGAAAAGGCACACTGTTTCTCGATGAAATCGGGGATATGCCTATGCATTTACAGAGCAAGCTGCTGCGCGTGTTGCAAGAAAAGGAACTGTTCCGAATCGGAGGTAACGGCAAGCCCATACGCTTAACAGCAAGGATCATTGCAGCGACCCATCTGGATTTGCAGGAGCGGGTAGACGCGGGGTTGTTTCGGTTGGATCTGTACTATCGATTGCATGTGATTCCCATTTACTTGCCTTCGCTGCGAGAACGTAGAGAGGATATACTGCCTTTGGCAAACGATATCCTTTTGGCGCATGTGAATCGAGCGGGGAAGAAGATGCACGGCTTTTCCCAAGAGACGCAAAACGTCCTGTTTCATCACGACTGGAGAGGAAATGTCCGAGAGCTGGAAAATGTAATCGAGTACGCGGTCAATATGGAAGCAACTTCTTGGGTTCAGCCGTCGAGCTTGCCCATTCGAACGGGAATTCTACGAGAATCTTCCCTACATTCCGTAAAAGAAAGTCAGGGGCTATTCGACTGGCAAAAGCAAGGACTGATGCTGAAAGAATTGGAACGGGCAGCAATCAATACCGCGATGCAACAAATCCGGGATAGAAACGGACGAAAAGAAGAAGCAGCTGCGCTATTAGGGATAAGTCGGGCAACGCTGTTTCGGAAACTGCGCGAGTACGGTCTCACCTGATCTATGCGTCTGGCCGATTTTTTGGGATTGGGCGGATAATGTGTTATGATGGTTTCGATACAGGAAAATAGAATGGTAAAAGGAAGGAGTGCCAAAAGAAAATGAGAGAAGTTTTAGGATGGATTCGATCGATAACTTTTGCTGTCGTTTTCGCTCTTGTCCTCGGAATCTTTGTATTTCAACCGTTCAAGGTTGATGGGCATTCCATGGACCCTACCTTACAAGACGAGCAGCGCATATATGTGTCAAAACTATCACACACGTTTTCTTATTTGCCAGATTACGGCGATATTGTCGTGATTGACAGTCGGGTAGAGCGTGACCGTACTTTGATGGACGATATCGTGGGGCATCCATTGGTATCGCTGGTCACAGGTCAGGGCGATGACCACACGATGTATGTGAAGCGGGTCATTGGAAGACCAGGCGACGTACTAGAGTTCAAAGACAACAAGGTATATCGAAACGGTGAGGCATTAAACGAACCATACATCAAAGAAACGATGGAATACGTAGCGGACGGAAAGATCACGGTTCCAGCCGATCATGTTTATGTCATGGGGGATAACCGGAATAACAGCACAGATTCCCGCGATATTGGCTTTATTCCGCTGGATCATGTGATGGGAACCATGATCGAAAATCCTCTCAAGAAGTAAAACGTGAAGGAGAAAAGGTTGTCCATTTATGGGCAACCTTTTTTTCGATGAAACAAAACTCTTCTGTCCCCGTCTTACGGGTAATGAATACGAAGGGGAAGAGGTGTAGTCCTTGAAAAAACAGTTTATCTTCACCAAGCTTTTATTAATAGGGATGCTTGTTTGTGCAACTACTGTAAGTGCACACTCTTCAAGTAACTCAAATGCGGGGTCCCACTATCATTTCATCCCGAACGCGAAACCAACTGACTGGCAAGACGCCAAGATCATGCCACCTCCAGATCCCGATGAGTGGAAGACCCATGTAAGACTTTTGAAGACGGACTGATAGCAGTCAATATGGTAAACTAATACCAGCCCCATTCTCTTTAGGCTGGTATTTCTTTTGCTATTTAATTAGGTAATGGTCGAGGAGGACGGCTTATGCCCAGCATTTTGATAGCGGATCGGGACCAGAACGAACGAATCGGGATCGGATGGCTCGTCAACAGCTATGCCATTCCGTATGACAAGGTGCATAGTGCCGGGACCATGGAAGACGTTTTCGAAATGTTGGAAGCGCATACACCCGAAGTGCTTTGTATTGAACTGGACATGATCGGGCGCGGGCAGTGGGACCGGCTGAAGCTTTTGGTGGACCAGTATCGTCCGACCGTTGTGGTGACCACATCAGAGGCGACGTTTGAGCGGGCAATGCAGGGGATTGGACTTTTGGCACGCGATCTATGGTTGAAGCCACAGACACCGGAATACATCAGGAGAATCCTGACGAGATGCTGCCAGGAGCGCTTGGATCGAAAGCGAATGAGCGAAGAGAAGGGAACGGGATCGGACAATGCTAGGGACGTCACGTATCTTGACCTGTTTTTCCCCGGGCATGCACAAGCCAAGTCTTATTCACTCATGCTGGCTCAACTGGAGGAGCCGAAAAGGCATCCGGAACTGCTGCGCTTTTTTGAGGAATATCCGTTTCGCGACAAGCCCGATCTTTTGCCGCTAGGGGAGGCCATTGTGGGGGTATTTCCAGTGGATGCTGCGGTCTCGCCTTCTACGCTCCACCAAATGGGCAAGCGCTTGCTGATGGATTGGGAAGCAAACAATGATGCGCCGCTCTTTTTGGTTATGTATGACGCAAGCAACCATGAGCAGAGCTTGAACGAATCGTATGCGGAAGCGAGCCAAGCCCTGCAAGTCCGCTTTTTCAAAGGATATCGGCAAGTGACGGTCGTGGATCATCGTGTGAATTGGACGATGATAGACCCATTTTTGACGCCAGCCGAACAGCGCACGTGGGTTGAAATGCTGGATGAAGGCAATCGGGAAGAGTTGAAGCAGTGGCTGTATACACATTTCTTTTACAAGGAAGAGCCTTTTCCGGAGCCGGGACTGTTGCGTATTCGGCTGACAAGTATTTTGGCCCAAGTCAGGCGCTACATGATATCACGAGGTCTGGACTCCGCATCTTTGGAAGAGGAGTATCACCGGGTTTTCGAAACGATTCTTTACTCGCCGATTTTGTATCGGATCGTCGTGGAACTGCTGCTGTTCATTAATCAGCTTCTTGATGCCGCCCATCATTCCGTCGACGAGTCCCGCGTAGATGTCGTGGAACAGGCGATTCGTTATATAGAAGGGCGTTACACCGATCCTGCACTGCGCTTGGAGGAAGTCGCGCGCTATATCGACCGCAGCCCTTCCTATTTCAGTACACTGCTCGCACAAAAGCAAGGAAGCTCTTTTCGCCAGATACTCACATCCTTGCGAGTAAAAGAAGCACGCCGATTGCTTCTCGAGACATCCTTGTCTGTCCAAGAGGTGGCAGAGCGATGTGGATTCATTAACGCCAATTATTTCAGTAAAATTTTTAAGGAAAAGACAGGGACAACTCCACGTTTGTTACGAAATCAGAAGAAAAGATAGAAATCGAAAGAAAAGACAGATTTTTTCGTCAAACCATGAATGCGGTTGCAAATGAATCGAAAATAGAGGCACCAAATCGAAAGCGCGGTGCCTTTTTTGTCTTTCCTTGCTTTTTTACAATGGAGCTAAGAAATACATCCTTTTAGAAAAGCAGGTGGGAATGATGACGACGACACAATCCGTTGAGCAAATGATCCAAGCCTTTTCGGGTACCCAATTACACACAAAGGGATGGGTGCAGGAAGCGGCGTTGCGCATGCTTTTGAACAACCTCAATCCTGATGTAGCGGAGCGTACAGAGGATTTGGTCGTATACGGCGGAATTGGCAAGGCGGCACGGAACTGGGAATGCTTCGATGCGATTGTCAAAACATTGCAAACATTAGAGAGTGATGAAACACTCCTCATCCAGTCCGGGAAACCGGTTGCTGTATTCAAGTCGCATACGGATGCGCCGCGTGTACTGTTGGCTAACTCGAATCTGGTGCCTGCCTGGGCGAATTGGGAGCATTTCCACGAGCTGGACAAAAAGGGTTTGATGATGTACGGACAAATGACAGCGGGAAGCTGGATTTACATTGGCAGCCAGGGCATCGTGCAAGGAACGTACGAGACGTTTGCAGAACTGGCACGCCAGCATTTTGAAGGCACGCTGACCGGAACGATTACCGTGACTGCAGGCTTGGGGGGCATGGGTGGTGCGCAACCGTTGGCCGTATCGCTCAATGGTGGTGTCAGCATCAATATCGAGGTGGACCCGACCCGTATCCAACGCAGACTGGACACGAAATACCTGGATGTGATGACAGAAAGTCTGGACGAAGCGATCCGTTTGGCGGAAGAAGCGAAACGCGACAAAAAAGGCATTTCCATCGGGCTGTTAGGCAATGCACCTGAAGTGCTGAATGCCATGCTGGCTCGCGACTTTATCCCGGATGTGCTGACGGATCAGACCTCCTCGCATGATCCGCTCAACGGCTACATTCCCATCGGCATGTCACTGGAGCAAGCAGCCGAACTGCGGACACGCGATCCGAAAGCGTACGAATCTCGCGCAAAAGCAAGCATCGCTGAACACGTTCGCGCCATGCTCGCCATGCAGGAAAAAGGAGCCGTTACTTTCGACTATGGCAATAACATCAGGCAGGTGGCAAAAAACGAAGGTGTGGAGGATGCATTCCGCTTCCCTGGCTTCGTGCCAGCCTACATCCGTCCGCAATTTTGTGAGGGCAAGGGGCCGTTCCGTTGGGTAGCACTGTCCGGTGACCCTGAGGATATTTACAAGACAGACGAAGTCATTCTGCGCGAGTTTTCCTACAACACGCATCTGTGCAACTGGATTCGTATGGCGCAGGAGCGCATTCAGTTTCAGGGACTGCCTTCCCGCATTTGCTGGCTAGGCTATGGTGAGCGTGCCCGTTTTGGTCAAATCATCAATGAGATGGTGGCGCGCGGTGAGCTATCGGCCCCTATCGTCATTGGACGTGATCATCTGGACTCCGGTTCTGTCGCTTCGCCAAACCGTGAGACAGAAGCGATGAAGGACGGCAGCGATGCGGTTGCAGACTGGCCGATTCTCAATGCCATGATCAATGCGGTAGGCGGAGCGAGCTGGGTATCGGTACACCATGGTGGCGGCGTTGGCATGGGCTACTCTCTCCACGCTGGAATGGTCATAGTGGCTGACGGAACACCAGAAGCAGCACGTCGTCTGGAGCGCGTTCTCACGACAGATCCAGGCATGGGCATCGTCCGACATGTCGATGCAGGGTACGACCTCGCGATTCAAACAGCCAAGGAAAAAGGCGTCCACATTCCGATGATGAAGGAGTAAGAGCCATGACTAAACCTGTATGGATTCGCCACGCCAGTCAGCTTGCCACGCTGGCTGGCGGCTCCTCTTCCCCTGTAGTAGGAGCGCAAATGAACGAGCTGTCGATCATCGAGGACGGAAGCATCTGGTTAGAAGACGGCGTTATCCAGCGTGTAGGAACAGATGAAGAGCTGGCGCTTTCCTATCGAGACCGTGTGCATGAGGCGCAAATCATCGATGCTTCGGGTAAGCTGGTCACGCCAGGGCTGATTGATCCGCATACACATCTGGTGCACGCGGGCAGTCGGCAAAACGAGTTTAACATGCGGCTAAACGGTGCGACCTATATGGAGATTATGAACAATGGCGGCGGAATTCACTCGACTACCGCAGCGACACGTGCAGCTACCCACGAAGAGTTGTTTGCCCAGAGTAAGCAGCGTCTCGACCAATTTCTGCTGCATGGGGTCACAACCGTCGAGGCGAAAAGCGGCTACGGCCTGACATTGGAGGATGAGCTAAAGCAGCTCGAGGTCGCTAAGCAGTTGCATGAGGAACATTCCATCGACATCGTCAGTACTTTCATGGGTGCACATGCGGTGCCGCGCGAATACAAGGAAAACCCGGATGCATTTGTAGACGTGGTCATCGAGGAAATGATCCCAGAGGTCGCCCGTCGCAAGCTGGCTGTTTTTAATGATGTGTTTTGCGAAAGAGGTGTGTTTACCCCGGAACAGTCCCGACGCATTCTCGAAGCAGGGGTCCGTCATGGGTTGCTGCCGAAGATTCATGCGGACGAAATCGAACCCTATGAAGGAGCAGAGCTGGCAGCTTCGGTTGGCGCGGTATCTGCGGATCATTTGCTGCGCGCCTCCGACAAGGGGATTGAACAGATGGCAGAAGCGGGTGTCATCGCTGTGTTACTGCCCGGAACGGCGTTTTTCCTGATGGCAGAGTCTGCAAATGGCAGGAAAATGATTGATCGTGGCGTGGCTGTCGCGATTTCGACAGACTGCAATCCGGGCTCGTCTCCAACGGTTTCGCTCCCACTCATCATGAATCTGGGGTGTCTGAAAATGGGGATGACGCCAGCCGAGGTGCTGACGGCAGCTACCATCAATGCTGCTCACGCAATCCGCTGCGCCAATGAAGTCGGCAGTCTTGAGATTGGAAAAAAAGCAGATGTCACGATTTTTGACGTTCCTGATTTCATGACCTTGCAATATCGGTATGGAATCAACCACGTAAACACGGTAATCAAAAACGGAAATATTGTCGTCGCTGGGGGCAGACTGGCGTAATACGAAAGAGAGCAAAAGAAAACGGATAGAAGTGGGGGAGACCGGCTTGTCTTTGAAATGGGGGGACATGTATGGGCAATATTTCGAACAGCAATCTTGCACCGCATCCTAGGCAGCAAGCCGTATCCACCACACATGCTTGGAAGTTTTTTGTTTTTAGTCTCATTGGCATTTTCGTCTTTTTTATCCCTGTTACGATTCATAACACGAGCTCGATTATGCTGGATCATATCGTGACATGGGTTCGGCAAATCATGCCGAGTGCGATACCGGTATATGCCTTGCTTGTAATTGTGCTTGGGGCCATTTATCCGTTTGTAACGGGCAGTTGGAAGCAGAGCAAAGTAAACCTTGTCTTTTCCGCGCTAAAAGTACTGGGAGTACCTATCGCTCTATTGATCTATTTTCAGGCGGGGCCTGCATGGCTGCTGGACAAGGATATGGGGCCATTTCTCTTCGAAAAACTGGTGATTCCCGTAGGTATGGTGGTTCCGATCGGCTCCGTGTTCTTGGCTCTGCTGGTTGGCTACGGGCTTTTGGAATTTATCGGTGTACTGGTACAACCGATCATGCGCCCGATTTGGAAAACACCTGGCCGCTCTGCCGTAGATGCGGTGGCTTCCTTTGTGGGAAGCTATTCGATCGGTCTTTTGATCACGAATCGGGTATTCAAAGAAGGCAAGTATACGATTAAAGAAGCAGCCATTATTGCAACAGGCTTTTCCACCGTTTCTGCGACATTTATGATCGTCATTGCGAAAACATTGGATTTGATGAATTACTGGAATCTCTACTTCTGGGTGTCGCTCGTAGTGACATTTCTCGTAACCGCAGTGACGGTGCGTATTTGGCCGCTGTCCAGCATGAGCGATGCGTATTACCAGGACGACGGAGATCCTGAAAAAGTAATCAAGGAAAAGCGGTTGCGCCAGGCGTGGACGGAAGCGATGGAAGCGGCGGAAAAGGCGCTGCCGCTAACACGGAACATTTGGGAGAACTTGCGGGATGGCTTCATCATGACCATGAGTATTCTCCCGTCCATCATGTCGGTCGGTTTACTCGGGTTGGTGCTGGCCGAATTTACCCCTTTGTTTGACTGGCTTGGTTACTTGTTTTATCCGATTACATGGCTCTTGCAAATTCCAGAGCCGATGCTGGCTGCAAAAGCGTCAGCGATCGAAATTGCCGAGATGTTTTTGCCAGCTCTGCTTGTAGTGAAGGCACCGCTAGTCACCAAGTTTGTGATTGCGGTCGTTTCGGTTTCTTCCATTCTGTTCTTTTCAGCGACAATTCCTTGCATTTTGTCCACGGAGATTCCGATTAGTATTCCAAAGCTTCTGGTGATTTGGGTAGAGCGTACGATTCTAACCCTGCTGCTTGTGACCCCTCTAGCTTTCCTGCTTCTACCATAAGCAAGAAAAGTGGTATGATGGTGGCAGGTTCGAACAAGCAGAGGAAAGAAGGGGTAGTCATGTCAGGATTCGGAATATTCCGTGACGTGGTCACGTCAGAGCAGCAACTGCGCGAAATGGTCGGAGAGCCAAGTCGTCTCGTACAGAACAAGGCGATAACCCAGCTAGATGACCATAGCCGCAATTATATTGCCCAATCGCCATTTCTCATCTTGGCCACAGCAGACAAAGATGGCCATTGCGATGCTTCGCCACGTGGAGATGCGCCTGGCTTTGTGCATGTCATCGATGATCACCATCTCGTCATCCCTGAGCGCCCGGGAAACAAGCGGATGGACTCCATCACGAACATTTTGGTCAACCCGCATATTGGGCTTATCTTTTTGATTCCTACGCTGGAAGAGACGTTCCGCGTGAACGGCAAGGCTTGCATTATTCGCGATGAAGAAATACTGGCGAAGATGGCGGTAAACGGAAAGGTGCCTACGCTTGGGATCGGCGTAAAGGTAGAGGAGTGCTTCGTCCACTGTGCGAAGGCATTTATGCGCTCCGGTCTATGGAAGCCGGAGTCATGGCCAGCAGAGGGGACGACTCCTAATGTGGCGCAAATGCTGGCGGACCATGTGAAGCTTCCCGGTGTGACGGCAAAAGAAGTGGCAGAGGGCTTGCAAGACAGCTATACGAAGCGGTTGTACTAATCATGTCAAAGAGAAAAGGCAGCCATCCATTCAGCGTGGCTGCCTTTTTGTCATGTTATTCGCGAACAGGATCATCAACCAGCCACCCTGCACCGATTTCACCCAAGTAGTAACACTCCAGCGAATACGCTTGCATATTCGAATAGCGGATGTGTTCAGGGATAATGAATGCGGGATTTACGCCACCTGTTCCACCTGTGGGTGTACCTTTGGTGATGCCGCGGAAAATGACCTTGATATTATAGTTCGGGAGATTGTACATGTTACTCAGTCTTTGAATAACTCTTTGCTTGAGATCGCCTAGCTCTTGAGCGGCTCTATTTTCAGCGGTTGTGTAAGGCCAAGGGTTTTCAGGATGGTACTTTTGAATGACGATCACATATTCATCGAATTGATCCGTATCACGCCGTTTGTCCAATTGAACGATTGCTTCGTGAATGCGGGCGTTAATTTGTAAATCATCATGGGAGCTGATCGTCTTGATCTCCGTAGCAACGCGTTTATTCTTGTATAAATTGCTGGAATTATCCTCGTCCATCATGTGGACTCCCGCGTCGTCATCGTTGTCCTGCTTCTCCAAATAGGTGTAATCGATGTCAGGATCGTTATCCTTATCTTGACCGAAATAGGGCGTGATCTCCTTTCCGAAAAGACGCTGTGCTTCTTCCAACTCTGTATAGTTCCCGCCTGTAACCGAGAAAATGTCGGAAATTTTGGAGTGCAGACTGTAGCTGTACCGCACTTTGTCAAAGTAAGACAAGTAGTTTGTCTGGTCAAAAAGTTCATTGATTGTTCCTTCATGCAAATCATTGGTTTTCGCCACATGTTTCTTCCACATTCTGCGTGCATCTAACAAGGCTTCGTCCCAAGTGCCTTGGATAATCGGGGATGATACAGAACGAGTAGCATCCGTACCTGTGCCATCTGTCATGGTACCTGTGGCTGCCAGTGACCCATAGCGATCAGCTTCAGCTTCGAGAGAGGGATCGTCATTGATGGGCAGGCTAGCATCCAGAACGTTCGCCTTTACCCGCCCTTGTCGTTGCTGGACCACATGTGTCAGCTCGTGACCGAGTAGCTGCTGACCGCTTTGCGTTTCCGGCTGATAGGTGCCGGGAGCGAAGTGAATGTCATTCCCTTGGGCGAAGGCAACAGCTCCGATTTGGGAGGCGACAGACGATTCTGGATGAATCTGTACCTCTGAAAAATCAGTGTGGAATGCCTGCTCCATTTTTGCTTGGACGGAATCGGGGAGTGAGCGACCGCTGTCGGAAGAGAGATTCTCCGATTTTTGCAAGGGAGTCCTTGATAACATGCGTTGCACCGCCTGATTACCAAGAGTCTTTTGCAGAGAAAGGATGTGGGAAGAGTGACTCGCCTTTCTTTGGACCTGGCTCGGTTGGAGCATGTGCTTGGAAACAGGTGCTTTCGGTTTTTCGTGAGTCGCATCCATAGACGGCTTGCTAGATGCATAGCGTCGCATTTTTACACCCCCTCTGCTTTTGTCACGTCCAATTGAACGGGTTCCTTTTGCTGTGCTTGATAGAAATAGAGATACAGATACGGGTCGACCAAATCGCTCATGATTGCTCCGGTACGATTCGTGTACGTGGTCGACGTCTTGGGCAAAATGGCAGATTTGCTGTCGAGCTCGTTCCGATCTTCTTTGACGATCGAGATGACCTGTGGGTGATAGACGTGGACGGCAGTGACAATCTGCTTGCTAGGGTGTCCTGGCGCTGGTTCAAGTGTAAAAGCCATGTTCATTTCACGATACGCAAGTTTTTGCGGCGATAAGGTGGTATCCTTCGCTGGTGGAACTTCGGGTGCTTTTTGATCGGCAGGAGGAGGGACAGCATCTTCGACTTCCTTCGGCGCGTCATCGTCGGGCTTGCCCATAATCTCTTCCAGCTTGCTTCTGGAGATGCCAATGAATCCTGGCAAATAAATACGACCTTCACGGAAGTACCCCTTGTACAGCGGCAAGCCTTCCTTGTCGTAGAGTACCCCGATGCCGTCGTAGGCACCTGCCCGAAATTGCCCTTGATACAACAGAGCGTCTTCGGCAGAACGAAGCTCTCCCGTTCCGTGATAATGCCCTTCTGCAAAACCGCCTTTATACAGCGTTACGCCACTTGCATCTCTCAGCTCGCCCTGCCCGTGATACACGCCCAGCAAAAAATCACCTTGATAGACGATGCTGCCACTGGTGGAGAATTTGGTTCCGGCTCCATTGAAGTGCCCATTTCGAAAATGACCTTCATACACGAGCTTGCCATCCCGATCAAAAAGACTCCCGGCCCCGTTGTATCTGCCGTCCAAAAATTGCCCTTTATATTGCACGAGCCCGTTTTCGTAGTAATCAGTACCTTCGCCGCCGTAGAAGCCATTGTCAAACAGTCCGTCATAAAGCAGCTTTCCATCCTTTGTAAAAAGTCGGCCAGCTCCGTTGTACACGCCGTTTTTAAAGGCCCCCTCGTATTTGCTTGCGCCGTTTGTGTACAATTCCTGACCGGCTCCATCCAGCTTCCCATTTTTGAATTCTCCCTGAAAAACGACTTGCTGGTTGTCGTTGTACAACGCCCCCTGACCAGCGTAAACGCCATTTTCAAATCCGCCTTGATAGACGAGAACGCCTTTCCGGTATCCTTTGCCTAAGCCTTGCGGAGTGCCACTTTTGAACTCGCCATTGTAAATGAGCTTCCCTTTGTCGTCATAGAGCTCGCCTTTTCCGTCATAGAGACCATCCACGAGCTGGCCAGAATAGATCATCGTGCCTTCCGGGTTGTAGATGATCGCCAGACCCGTGTCGGAAATTTGTTGATTGGGAGTTTTTAGATGAATGACGATAGGACGTTGCAAAAAGCGGTTAAGCGCATCGGGAGGATTGATGAACAGGAAGTAGGCCAGGACAAGGAGCAGTAGTCCTGTCAAAATGAGAAAGCGTTTGGCGATGTAAAAACGGCCGATATGCACGTAATCGTTGAGTGAAGTTTCTTTTTTGGTGAACAGTCCGGCAATGCCGTTCTTGATCCAATCGAGGGCTTGCTTGGGGAGGGCGGCTCCTTTTTTGATCCAATCCTGCACCCATTTTTTGAGCGGATTGGTGAGTGGTTCTACAATGGTTTGTTCCGTTAGCTTTTGGAGTTGTTTGTCCATATGTTTCCTCCCTATTTGTCAGGGAACCTGAATCGTCGCTTGTCCGGGGTTCGTGATCTGAATGACGCCACCCCAGCTACACATGAGCTTGGAGGTTTGATTGAGGGCGGGCATGTTGGCCACGAGAACAGTAGGGGAGCCAGGAACCCAAGGGGCGGCGGTGACAGGAACACAGGGGACCGGAGTGAAAACGCCCAGCTTCGCCGCTGTGGCTGCTGCGACCTGAGGGTTGGACATCGTATTGCACATCCCGAATGGAAGGACGTTTACCATTGGTTTATTGTCCATAATGTTTGCGATCGGCATACTGGTTGTGACGCGATTCACCGGGAGCACCATGAGTGAGCTGGGAGCAGCACCGAAGCTGCACTGTAGCATGGCTCCTCCGCAGACGAGTTGTCCCATGAAGCCAACTCCTTTTCATAAGTCATCTGGTAAGATATTGAAAATCAATCTGTATAGTAGTATAAATGTCAAATAGAGAAGATGTATAGCGAAATTTGTAATTTTTAGTATAATGTTGCTTGGTATCATTTTCGAAAATACGTTTTCGAGAGATGGGAGAACCGCAAACAATGGGAAATAACAAGAAGGTTTCCTGGTTGACCGGACTGCTGATTGTATTTGTTGGGATCGGCTTGCTGCTCGCTTGGAACATGGATAGGAGCGGGAAGCAGGACGAACCGTTTCAAGGGATCGACAGCATCGCGGTCAATCGTGAAAAGGATGTCGTCCTCATAACGGATGGACACCAAAAGCTGACTAGCCTGTACCCCGATCGGACGCTAAGGTATCAGCAAGTACTGGAGCAAAATCCAGAAGAGGGCTTGGAAAATTTCACAGAGGTAGCCATCGACGAAGAAGGATATGCATACGTGTTGATTACAAAGCTGGATAGCTTTGGCTTGCGGACCGTATCCGAGAGAATCGTGCGAATGGCGCCAGATGGAGAAATTGTACAAGTCGTGTATGAAGATGCATACGGAGCGAACAGCTCGTACAAGCGAATTGGCAAGGTACGCTCCCTGCAAGTCGAGAAAGATCGCCTTTATTTTTATGTTTATCAACATCCTGAAGTAATTGCCTATCAATTTGTACCCTCTGATTCATCCCCCACACAACTCTATCAAATCCAATTGCCTAATGAAGTATACGTCAATGAAATCACAGGAGTAGACCCACGGCATACCTATGTCACTACCAAGCGTGGAGAGTTTTTCCAGGTCGATGTTCCCCAAGGAAGCAGGGAAGCACAAGTAAAAGGTCCGCTCTACATTCACTCCGAACGCTCGGAAAAGAATCGTACCGTCCCCGATCATGTCAAAGTGGGGCCAGCAGGTCGTCTTCTTTTCTACAATTCTGATCAAAATGTCATTGAACGCTTCGATCCCGCACACCCAGATGAAATCGCCTTGATGGTGCCTTCCAAAACATTCGAGGAGATCAAGTCGAGCGATAGCAGTGCCTTAACGGCGTTTGCTGTAACTCCCCAATATGAGATCGTAGTCGCCACAGATAGTCAACTCGCCTTCCTGGATCAACAGGGAAATGTAATGACCAAGCTCACGTCCCCGTCTGTATCCGAAAAAGACCGCTTGAAGGAATGGACCTGGTGGGCAGGATTGGGTGTGGAAATTCTCCTGTTCTGTGTCATTCAGTTTCTGCTGTTTCGCCTCTTCCGGATTCCGTTGATTATCAAGCAAACGATTGTGATAGCCCCACTTATTGTTGTCCCTGTATTCCTTCAACTGGAGGGAACGAAGCTGACCTTCTCGTTTATGGAGCAGGAGAATCAAACCGATCTTCGTCTCCAAGCCTATGTTATTTCTACGCTGATCGAAGGGGACAAGCTGGATGGAATCAATGGAGCGATTGATTACATGAATGCGGACTATCAAGCCGTACAGGCCAACCTGAAAAAACTGGAGGTCCCAGATGATGTGAATGTGAACAGGGGGCTGTACAAAACGATTTATAAATACAAAGATGGCGAATTGTTTCTCATGATGGATGACAATGACAGCGCAGAAGTGTTTGAAAATGTGTCCATTGATGACGAGTTCCGCAGTGTGGTCATGAAACGGGAGATCGTCTCGGGTAAAGCCCAGGATCGGACAGGCTACTGGATGTACGCGATGGCCCCGATCTACAACTCCGCAGGCAAGCTATCGGGTGTGTTGGAGCTGGGCAGAGAAATGAACGGGGTCCGCATACAGCACAACGAAATGTCCCGTGAGCTCGGCCGTGGAGCTGCGCTGGTCTGGTCAATTTGTGCGAGTCTATTCTTCCTTTTCTCGTGGCTGACATACCGAAACATCCGCAATCTGCAAACGAACGTCTCTGATATGGGAAAAGGCGACTACAGTGTGGTGGCCAGGGTTCGCTCCATGGATGAAATTCAAAAGCTGGCAGAAAGCTTCAACCAAATGGCAAAGCGCATTCGTCAGTACATCTCGAATATTACGAGGATGAGCGAGGCGAACAATCGCTTTGTACCGCAGCAGTTTATCCATTTTCTTGGGAAGGAAAGCATACTCGACGTGGAGCTGGGTGATCAGGTGGAGCGGGAAATGGCCGTCATGCGCATGAGTCTTCAATCGTTTCAAGCCATCTCTCATCGTCTGCGACCAGAGACGACCTTCCGCGTCATCAATGCGTTTCTCAAGCGGTTTGCTCCGATTGTGAACGAAAATCAAGGGATGATTACCGAATATCTCGATCCCGGCGTGCTTGCTGTTTATCCAAAAGAGGCGAAAGACGCGCTGGATGCGGCCGTACAAATGCGCCGTACGTTAGCGGACTATAACGAGCAACGGGCGGAAAAAGGGTACGATCCGATTGAATTGCGGGTTGCTCTGCATCACGGTCCGCTCATGCTCGGAATTATAGGTGAGGCGACGCGTCTGGAGGCTGCGATCATATCGGATCACGTCCGCGTGGTGGAGAAAATGGAAAAGATGGCGGAAACGCTCGGGGCCTGCATCCTGATGTCCGATTCGCTGTTTGCCGAGATGGGAGAGAGCACGCCGTACCGATATCGTGATTTAGGCTGGGTACACATCGAGGGAGAGGCTCAGCCGATGCATTTGTACGACGTATACGAGGGGGATGCTGACCAGATTCGTGCGCACAAGGATGAGACGAAGGAATTGTTTGAGCAGGCGATTGCGATGTATCAAAATGGGAGGTTTCACGATGCGCGCTCCGCTTTTCTGTCCGTCATCAAGCAAAACCGCTGGGATCAGGCGGCGCGACAGTATTTCTACCTATGTGACGAATACGCCCAAAAAGGGGCCGAACGAGATTGGTCTGGCGAGTTGAAAATATCGTAGGAGCGGTGAAAAAGCGAAATGACGAGTCCCGAACCGAATCACAACCAGTGGAACTATTACGAAGAGATGCTTCAATGGCTGGATATTCATCTGATGCGCTTGCTGGCTGTACGAGCACAGCAGGGGGATGATTATCCGCTTGATCAAATGAGGGGGGTGATTGTCACAGAGGAAGAAGTCGTGCAATTGCTTGAGGCAGCCCCGCCAGCAACGCAGCTATGGGAGGCTTTCACAGAGCGGGTGGCAGCATGCGAGGAACGATTGGATGCCCTGCACATGCAAGAAGCGGGCAGCATACCGATTCTGGCAGTAGCAGACGCTTTTTCACTCAACCGCTTCGAGTTGGGATGTTTATTTCTTTGCCTGGCAGTCGAACTGGATCGGAAGTACGAAAAACTGTTTGGCTACCTCCTCGATGATATTACGTGCAAGTCACCTACTCCCGAATTGGCGATACAGCTATTTTGCCGGACAGCCACAGAGAGAATAGAGGCCTGGACAGCGTTTGCGCAAAAAAGCAAGCTGGGCCGACTACTGCTTTTTACAGAGGGGGACATGGGGGGCAGCGGATCTTGGCTCTCTCGGCCGTTAAAGCTGGATGAACGTATGCTGCACTTTTTGACGACAAGGAATGGAGGTGATGCCAGTCTGCCGCCGTGGCTATCCTGGAGCTTGCCAGATCAAGAGCTGGAACCGTTGGTAGGAGAGAACGCGATTCATTTGCAGGAGCGTTTTGAAACATTGTGGGAAACGGCAGGAGCAGATTCAGAGCAGCTTCTCCTGCATTTGCATGGTCCAACTGGCGTTGGCAAAAGGCATCGAGTCAAGCATCTGTTTCATCGCGTCAGGCGACCAGTGCTGTTCGTCGATGCAGAGCGCTTGATCCGGGAGGAAGCTTTTTCACGAAGATTACAGCAGGTCTTGCGGGAGGTGCAGTTGCGTCGGGGTGTGCTGTGCTTGCATCATTTCGAGGTTTTTCTGACAGAAGAGGTACAAACAGCTGGGCGCAAGCAACTGGTGATGGATGAACTCGAAAGCTTTTTAGGCCCGATTGCCATCGTGGCGAAAAGTCAATGGAAGCCGGAAAATGCTCTGGGGAAGCGGATTTGGCTGGAAATGGAGGTGGCTAATCCAGATGAAACGGAAAGGAGGCGATTATGGGAGACGGGCAGTGCAGGCATGAGCTTTTCTCAAGAGATTGACGCAGGTGTTTTGGCTGGAAAATTCAAGCTGAATGCCGGGCAAATCAACCAGGCGCTTCACAGAGCAAATGAGATGGCGATGCAGACGAAAGACAGGATCATTACGAAAACGCATCTCCACGAAGCTTGCTTCCTGCAAATGAGACATGCGCTAGAAAAGCATGCCACGCGCTTGAGACCCAAATACAGCTGGGAAGATCTGATTTTGCCAGAGGAGCAACTGACTTTGTTGCGGAACGCCTGCAATCAGGTGACCTATCGAAATGTCGTTTTGGGAGAGTGGGGCTTTGGACGAAAGCTCTCTTATGGCAAGGGCGTCAGCATGTTGTTTGCAGGTCCTCCGGGTACGGGCAAGACGATGTCGGCGGAAGTCGTGGCGAACGAACTGGGTCTGGAGCTTTTTAAAATAGACCTGTCGCAAGTGATTAGCAAGTACATTGGGGAGACGGAAAAAAACCTCCACCACATCTTCTCGGAAGCGAGAATCGGCAATGCCATCCTCTTCTTCGATGAAGCCGATGCCCTCTTTGGCAAGCGCTCAGAAGTGAAAGATTCGCATGACAAATACGCGAATGTGGAAACGGCCTACTTGCTGCAAAAGATGGAGGAGTACGAGGGGGTCTCCATTTTGGCGACGAATCTCCTGCAAAATTTTGACGAGGCCTTCATGCGCAGAATCAACTACGTGGTGAAGTTTCCTTTTCCCGAACCGTTCTATCGCGAAGAAATATGGCGCAGCATATTCCCGGCCGATACGCCGCGAGCTGCTGACATCGATTTTGAGTTTCTCGCGTCGAAGCTGCACATTGCTGGGGGCGGGATCAAAAATGTGGTTCTCGCTGCCTCTTTCTTGGCTGCATCGGAAGGCACGCCTGTTTCCATGAGTCATTTGATTGCGGCTGCAAAGCAGGAGTTAAAAAAGACGGGTAAGCTGCTATTGAAAGAGGATTTGGGGGAGTATGCCAACGGGTAGTGCGTATCGAGGGGAATATATAATTTTACAAAAATAGATAAAAATTCATGTAAAACCATTAATTTCAATGTTATGATAGGGATATTCTGTCAAATAATGTCGAGGTGAACGGGGATCAGCCAGTACACCGCCATTGCTGAAGTAGGGGAGTCGCTGCTCGCTCTTTTGCGAAAAGAGATGACGCCGGAGCCGATTAGCCAACCGGAGTTGATTGGTCTAAGCTCGCCTGCTCAGTCAGGAGATTTAGCGTTAGCCTTGTTTTTATACGAAATCCGGGAAAGTCAGGAGAGGCAGCACATGATGATCAGTGAAGGTACTGATCAGCTGCGATATCCCCCAATGACGGTCAATCTATCCTACATATTGACCGCCCATTCCCCAGCAGAACAGCATACCCGCATGCTGGACGAGCATCGCATCCTCGGGCGTGCCATGCAGGTTCTCTACGACAACGCCATTTTGCGTGGCGATCAGCTTCAAGGCTCCCTTGCCAACATGGATACAGAGCTTCGTGTCGTCGTGGAGCAGCCTCCCGTTGATAAACTCATCCAACTCTTTCCACATGTTCCGTACAAGCTATCCATCGGCTACTCGGTAGGGCCGGTTCACATCGATTCAACCCGAGTTCGTTCAACGAAGCGTGTACTGGAACGAGATATTCGCATACGAGGGGAAGGTCATGGTTAATGGATCAGCATTTCCGGGTGCGTATTCGTTCCGTCTTCTCGTATGCCGTCCGTCTGGTGGACATGTATACAAGAGGAGCCCCTTTTCGATCGAGCTTGTCTGTTCGCTTGGCAAATCATCCACAAGTCCCCGTATGCAAAGGGGACGGATGGTATATCTTTTCTGACTTGCCTGATGGGATTTACACGCTCACCATAAGCAGCCGGGAGTATATCGATCGCTCCGTGTCCTTTTCCGTGATCACTGGGCGCACATCTTACACGGAGTCAGTCATCTACTTGCATCCGAGTCCAGCCTATCCATTTCGGGCAGGAGACTCCCTTATTCGAGGGAGAGCTTGTGTGGAGGATGGTTCCCCAGTTGGCGGTGCCTATGTGCAAGCTGTCATCTCTTATGAGCGAGATGCCCCGGTGAGATTGGCCGAGGACGCAGACAAAGAGGCTACGGAGCTAATCGTAGCCAGTAAAAAGGGTCAAGTCGATTTGGCTGACGCTTTTCTTCTCGAAACACCCACATGTAAAGGGACGATCATTCGTTTTGCAAGTCCCCCAAAAGGTCGGGTTTATCCCTTGACCGAACCTCTTTCTTTTGCCTACCCAAGAGGCACTGTCTTACTCCCACTGCTCGAAACGTATTGCGACGACAGAGGGGAATTCGTAGTTGCCCTTCCATTGTTTCTGGAAAAAACTCATGCTGGTATAAAAATTGAAGTGCGGCGGGAAGAAGCCGCTGGTTTTGCCGAGCTTTCCATTCAAGCCGGTACGACCCAATCCATAGGTATCATCCAATTGAACAGACCCAAATAGGGTGATCCGGCAGTTGTTTGGCTTTGGTCCATGACATCCTGCTGCCTGATTATAGAGCAAGACTCACGTATCAAAACGGCATTTTTATAAGTGGTAAAGCAAGTGATGAAATTATTCGGAGGGAGGGACTGATTGCAGGTTTCTGCTGCTGATACATGCGGAACTCTCCAATCAGGTTACGATGCCAGAGTACTTATCACCAGGGGTGTATGTCGAGGAATTTGATAGTGGCCCCGTTCCCATGGAGGGAGCGAGTACGAGCACGGCCGGCTTTATCGGGTTGGCGCAAAAAGGACCCGTTGCGGGATTGCCTGAGCTGATTACAGGTGTTAATGATTTCCGCAAATTGTTCGGTTCCTATTTGTCTGAGAATGCGTTTGGCGAATACCGCTATCTCGCCTATGCGGTGGATCACTTCTTTCTGAATGGAGGCTCTCGTTGCTATGTGATGCGGGTAGCGCCAGCAGATGCGAAGCCGGCTTCCAATGAAGGCAACAGCGAAGGGGCTGTCCTTCGGATTACTGCCAAAAATCCGGGGGCATGGGGAAATCAGATTCGCGTTCATTTGATTCCGTCGAGCAAGGCAAAAACGCAGATTTACGAGCAGCTAGGCGAAGCTCCTAAGTACCGTGTGAAAAACAGTGCAGGCTTTCAACCAGGTGATGTCGTTTCTTTCTATGACGGTGAAACCAAACAGTACAGTGAAGTGGTTTCATCCCAAGACAATGTGATCGAGCTGTCAGTTGTGCTTACAGGAGACGTCATCGATAACAATCTGCTGCCGGTCAAAATTTTGTCCACATGCGAATTCACGGTGCAAGTTTTCTACAACGATGAGGCAGAAGAGTTCGACAAATGCTCGCTCAATGTTTCTGCTGCTAATCATGTCAGCAAGCTGTTGTCCAAGAGCAATATCGTAGAGGTCGAAGCGGGAGCTGCCCCAGCGAGCCCGGAAGTCATACCGCCTTTTACCGTCATTTCAGGGATGGCGGAAGAAACCCAATCCGAGGGCGGAAAGACGGAATTCGGTCTGTATCAAATCTCTTTGGCAGGGGGCAGTGACGGTTCTGTCGCCAATCTGTCAGCGGGCGAATACATGGGGGAGGATCATGGACCCGGCAAACGTACCGGAATCCAAGCCTTCATCGATAATGACGAAGTGAGCATTATGGCCATTCCTGGCGTGACAGACCCGAATGTGCAGCTCGCGCTTGTGGCTCATTGTGAAAACTTGAAAAGCCGCTTCGCCATCCTCGATATCCCACGCGACAAGAAAAAAGTAAGCGATGTGTTGACGCATCGCAATATTTTCGATACGCAATACGCAGCCATCTACAATCCTTGGCTCCAAGTGTTCGATCCGCTGGACAAGCGTAACATCTACATTCCGCCATCAGGCTCCATGGCTGGTATTTATGCGCGCTCGGACAATACCCGCGGCGTCCACAAGGCCCCGGCAAACGAGGTCGTGCGCGGCTGCACAGGACTGGATTGCCAGTACAATACGGGCGAGCAGGATATTTTGAATCCGAAGGGAGTCAACCTGATTCGCGCATTTACAGGTCAAGGAATTCGCGTCTGGGGTGCACGGACGATGTCATCCAATGGGCTATGGAAGTACATAAACGTGCGCCGTCTGTTCATTTTCCTCGAAGAATCGATCAAAAACGGGACAAACTGGGTGGTATTTGAACCAAATGACGAGAGGCTGTGGGCCCGCGTCCAACGCACGATCGATTCTTTCCTGACGCGTGTCTGGCGAGATGGCGCATTGATGGGCTCAAGCCCGCAGGAAGCCTTTTACATCCAAATCGGAAGAAGCACGATGACGCAGGATGATATCGACAATGGCAGATTGATCTGCGTGATTGGTGTAGCACCTGTCAAACCAGCAGAGTTCGTCATCTTCCGTATTACGCAAAAAACATCTGATCAGTAATAATTCACGAGGAAAAACAGTGTGAAGAAAGGGGTACAGTATGGCAGATCGCAAGGATCCATACCGCAAGTTTCGGTATCGGGTAGAGATGGACGGCATTCAGCAGGCAGGCTTCAGTGAGGTATCGGGCTTTGATGCGTCTGTGGACGTAGTCGAGTATCGCGAAGGCAATGAAGTGATTACACCGCGCAAGCTCCCGGGCTTGGCGAAGTACGGAAATATCACGCTGAAATGGGGCGTGACGGATTCGATGGATTTGTACAACTGGATGCAGGACACCATCCAGGGCAAGGTCGCACGAAAAACGGTAACGATCATTGCTATCAATGAGGCCGGGGATGATGTCGCTACATGGAAGGTCATTGAAGCATGGCCGACCAAATACACGGCTCCTGATTTTAACGGTACGTCCTCAGAGGTAGCGATTGAACAGTTGGAAATTGCCCACGAAGGAATGACACGTACGAAATAATAGAAGATCCCGACGCCAAAGAGTGGCAAGGAAAAGGCTTTTCTTTGTCACTCTTGCTGGCCTAGGGTGATGAGGAGGATGACACCATGGCATTTAAAACGGAATACGAATTTGAGCTCCCGCGCGGCTATGTGGATGAAGAAGGAAACCTGCACAAGCGGGGAGTCATGCGCTTGGCGACGGCTGCCGACGAAATTTTGCCGATGCGTGATCCGCGTGTCCAGCAAAATCCCGGCTACTTGACGATTATTTTGCTGACGAGAGTGATTACGAAGCTGGGAGATGTACGGGGAATTGACACAAGAGTGGTAGAACGGCTATTTACGGCGGATCTCGCGTATCTGCAAAACTTGTACCGACAGATCAATGAATTGGACAGCTCGATGTTCAAGACATCTTGCCCGAAATGCGAGCATGAATTTCAGGTAGACATGGCTTTTTCAGGGGCGCTGGAGGGAGTATGAGTGGATACCCCGTCGACAAGATCTATGAAGAAGCCGCCTTCATCGCCTACTATTTTCACTGGCCTCACGACGAGATCATGTCGATGGAACACAAGGAACGGCGCCGCTGGTGCGAGGAGATATCCGCGATCAATCGCAAGCAAAATGACGAACCCGAAAATGTTTTTGATGTGTTTAAGCGGAGGTGATTCAGGTGTTCGCCAATGAGAATCCGTATTACACCAACCTCCGATTTCGTGTGGACTTTCTTCCGTTTGGATTGGAGATGGATGGCATCTGGGTCGCTGGATTTAGTGAAGTGTCCGGTTTGGCCGTCGAAACAGAGCTGGAGGAGTACCAGGAGGGCGGCGTGAATCATTTCGTCCACAAGCTGCCGAAACGCAGCAAGTTTCCCAACCTGGTCTTCAAACGAGGATTTGTGAGATCAAACGAGCTGTGGCGATGGTATGAGGACTTCCACTTTGGCCCGCCAGAAAAGCGCAAGCGCAAGCAGGGGGCGATCATTCTTATGGACCCAAACGGAAATGACGTGGGGGCTTGGGCATTTGAAGGGGCGTATCCGGTTAAGTGGGTTGGACCGGAGTTCCGGGCCACGCATGGAGAAGTGGCCATTGAGACATTGGAAATCGTGCACCACGGCTTAAAAGCGTATTTTTAAGCCTTATCCCGTCTGCAAGGAGCAAAAGAAACGATGATAACGATCAAGGCGCTCCTACCTTCGCGTCGTCCATCACTGCTGCCAAGGGCGTCCAGCCAAGGCTTTGCACAAAGCATCATGCAGAAGTATCGGCACGAGGAAGGTCGAGATCCCGCCTACCTTGCTTTGATCCATCGTGATTTTTCGCCGAGTATCGGAGGGCAGGAAAACCACTTTCATCAAGCCTTTATTCATGTACACATGCAGGTACAAGTGGACTCCTACCTCGGATTGAATCGAGAAATGCTGCCGAACGGCCAGGCTGGCGTCCCAGGGACAAAAGAGCGTGCGGTGATCATCCAAGCATCGGGACCAGGACGAAAAGTACGACCAGCTACTTTGATGCATGAGCTTTTGCGGAAGTGGGAGTCATCCAAATTAATCGAGAAGGTCTACCTGCCTCGGATCACCGTTGTCTCGAATGGAAGAGATAGATATCGCTCGTCCAGTTATGTTCAGTCTTCGGTTCAGCGAGCAAGCTTACTTGAAAAATCACAACCACTGGGACGGTTCAGCGAGCAGATAAGCACGGTCGATTTTGCTTCGCCTCTTTTGAAAGCACTAGTTTCAGACAACAAGGAAGCCGTACGTGAAAGATTTTGGACGCTTGGGACTTCCTATGGTTCGCCGGGATTTTTGGTACACACGGCGCGAATTGGTGAGCCTGGTGGACTCAAGACCATGCAAAAAGCACGTGAGCGGATACGGCTCGAATCAGCGACAAGAGTAGCTGCGATCTCGATTTCACGTGTCGGAGCGACGGGTTTTGCAGCTAGCCGATTCGAACGGTTTGGGGTTCGCGACTTTTTGCAGTTGATCGGTAGAGGGATGGAATCAAAGGTTGGGACGTGGTCTTTTCCTGTTTTGCTAAAAAGAGCAGAAGGACGGGCTACAAGCTTACCTTTGGATCGCTCGGTATGGACAGAGAAAGTCGGAATGGACGGCAGAGAATTCGCAAGACAAATCGAAAGCCAAATCATTCATGAAAGTACACGTTGGTCTGTAGCTTCCCAGCAGACTGAGCTTTGGGGGCGTTGGTGGGGAAATTTGAGTCTGTACTGGCGGGAAAGTCGAGCAACTTGGCTGCCTAGGATGATGACCACGAATCTACGGCCACGTGTTTTACAGCCAATTGTTTTCGCGAGTAGCCGTCAACATCCGCAAGCGAAAAGCGAGTGGATGCTAGAAACGCTGTCTGAAGTCTCTTCTAGCTCATTGGAACGGAAGATACTTCAAAGCATTGAGGCTTCGAAGGTGTTCTCGTCCGTATTGCCTGGCATGCTTCATCGAGCGGATGCCAATAGGAACAAACAACTGGTCCATTTAGCTCAACAGTTTTCGACGGCAGAAGGAGAACGTGGGCTAGCAGTGCTTGGTTCTCGACAGAGGTTGAAGCAGATAGAGAGCGGGCGGGAAGAACAGTCGAGCACTTTGATGTATTGGTTGCGCCAGCTTGTCATAAGTCGAGAGCGACAAGCAACTGTGCTTGCATCTCGGGTAGAGCAGGAGCAACTGAGTAGCATTACATTTCACCCTTTGCAACTGCTTTCTTCCGAATCCATCGCAACAAGGAATCAGTTGACATTACAGGAACTTAGGTTGAACGAGATTGTCAGGGAGCAGTGGGAGCAGTCCATTCGCTTGAGATCAAACCATGGGCAAACTCATCCGGGCAAAAGGAGCATGATCCAGGTTGCCTCGCGTGCTTCGTATCAGCAGTTTGACATGCTACAGCATGAGTGGTGGACGGGTTTGGCGTTACACGTTTTACACCCCATCTCCCGAATAGTTCCGCTTCTCTCGCAGTCAGTTGTCAGGAAGTCGATCGCTGCTTATTGGATACAGAGCTTCCAGTCAGCCAATGCTCCTGTTTTCTTTGAAAAACGAGGATGGTTGAACCAGCCTTGGATCAACGAATATCTTGAAACTCATAACGAAATCGAGCGTGAGCCAGCCGGTATAGCTAGTACTGCACGGTTTGTATGGAATCGCTTCGTGCCTGTCTTCCATACGAATCGCCAACACTGGCAGAAGCTACAAAATCGTATCGCAAGTTCTACCCGTCAAGAGACGAACGAGAAGTCTGTGATGGCGTGGGTGCATCTTCAACAGTTGGTGGCAGAACAGCTCAGAGCAAGGGAGCTCCTGGCTATTAGCACTCATGCAAGGAACCTTCTGAATGAGCCGGAGAACCAATCTCCGTATCCTGCGGCATTAAATACGCCTAGTAGATGGTTGATGCACCTGCGGAATGTTCTGACCAAAGAGAGCGCATCCCAAGGCATCTCTCAACCATTTTCCCAGCCAACCATTCATTTTCTGCAAAATATGCACCTTATACAGATGTCATACGAGTTGGTACGTCAGCTACTATTGCTTCAGGGTGGGAAGGACAAGCAGACAGATTTTGCTTTCTCTTTCTCCAAGAATCAAGAAAAGTTCAGCCTGCTCGAACGAATAGCGACGATCTCGATGGTACACGAGCATGAGCATCGTCCAATACGGAACACCGTCTTCCTAAAAAATGAACAGAGTACAAGTCGAGCATTCGTTCATACTCATCGCCATGAGCGGGAAGCCGTATTCCTCAGGCAGAACCGCTTTGATTCTGCAATACGTCGTGCCACAGAGTGGATTGGACTTGGAGAAGCCGATCATCAGCGATTGTACGACACGTCTGTGAAGCCGTTGTCTATCACAGAGAACGCCTCTGATAGAAAATCAATGCGACGGATAGCTGCTGGATGGAGTGCGGAACTAGGACTCACGATCCTCTTACAAAAAAGCGCGAAGCTCGCAGCGATGAGCGAGTTTGCAAAGATAGGCGCAACAAGCACAAGTGGGAAAGCTCCCCCGAGCAGTGAAAAGCAATCGAATGATCAGTCAAGGTCTCGCATGGGCGATAGCAATTCATTACGAGAAAGCCGTCAATCCCGTGAAAGCCGCTCCCGCTTCTTGCAGCAGACCACCAGCTTTTGGACAAGCTCAGTTGCCCTACGTGCTCACGCTTATCTTCAAGTCATGGAGCAAATCAGAAAGGCTATCCAGACTGATTTTCGGACGGCAGCATATGTCCAAAATAACCATCACTCACTCTCGGCTGTTCTGAACCGACACGATACACAAATGGTTGTTCAGAAACGATGGGGACCACTCCCTAGCCATGTGCATGGTCAAAGCATAGGGATGCTCGACAGTTCCGTTCACGAGAACAGAAGCAAACGTGCAGCAGAGCGACTACCACAAAAAGGTCGAGTCAACAGCTTGGAGCCATTTTCTCACCACCGTCCAATCAAATCTGGTTCATTTGCGAGAGAAAAATCCATTGATTTTGTCTTGGATAGATTGCATTCACGACAGCGTAGTAGCCGCAGCCGTTTTCAACAAAGCAACCATGAGCAGATTCTGACAGTCAATTCGAAGGCACAGACGATTAAACAGCTAACTCCTAATGAGGCACAGGAGGTCGAGATTCAAGACGCTCGACTCACCCCCCTGCAAAGACCAAGGCTATTCAATCTGGGGTCAACACCAATGGCCACGGAAAAAGTGAAACAGGCGGAAAAAAACACATCCCTAACACTTGTTCCAAAGTCAATGGTTGCCATGACAATGCAGCCTCCACTCCTGCAACGAATGCAACAAGCTCAAAGAGCGCCTGGAGAATCCGAGCAGCGCTCCCTGTCTGAAAACACAACCCATATTCATCGACAAGCGTTACGTACAGTGGACAGTCACGAAAGCCCTGCTGCTACCGTTCAGTCACCGCCATCCATGGATTATCTGCGAAAAAGCAACCAGTCTCAAGAAACCGCCGTGCAGCAGACGACAACACTTCCACTCCAACGACAAGTCGATCTACACGTCCAAGAGAGGGCTGGCAATCAGACGTCGTTATCCCCACAAGAGGTAGATCGATTGATGGATAAAATGATGAAGGAGCTGGATAAGCGCCTTACTCAAGAGCGGCAGCGACGAGGTCTATAAGCAGGAATCGCCGCATTCACAGACGACTATTTCTTCGGTAAAGAGAGGCAAAAGCCAATGATGGGTCAGGAGAAAAAGGCCAAGATTTTAGTGGATCGCAACGGGCAAGGAGACTTCAAGGAGAGTATTTCCGTTCTCTTTAACCCTTCGGAATACAAGGTAGATGCTTCCAATAACTACTCTTGGCAAAAGATATTGGGGCAATCGGTACCAGTCGGAATGTTCACGAGCGGTGATATCGAGACATTATCGGTCGACTTGTTTTTTGATACATACGAGGCTGGAGTGGATGTGCGTGCCTTCACGAATCAGGTGCTGGGATTGATGGCCGTAGAAAAGAAAATCAGTACGCCACCCCTTTGCAAATTCGTCTGGGACAGCTTTCAATTCACCGGTGTTGTCGAGAAGGTTTCGCAGCGGTTTACGATGTTTCTCGACCAAGGGACACCGGTAAGAGCTACGTTAGGCGTCACCTTTAAAGGCACGAGCGTGAAAAAGTCTACGGACGATATCGGGGCTGCAAGAGAAAAGGTCGCACAACAAACAGTCAATCAAGGAGACCAGTTGTATTTGATGGCGTATCACTCGTACAGTGATGCGTCGAAATGGCGAAACATTGCGAACGCCAATCAGATCGACAATCCCAGACTGCTAAAACCGGCTAGTACCCTGCATGTGCCACTTGTGAGGTGACAAAGCATGAGCGAATTGAAATTGACGACAGACCGCCATACCTTCGATGACCTGCGCCAAACGTACAACAACTTTCATTCCCCAGCCTTGGAAATACTCGTTGGAGGGAAAAAACTGATCAGCCAAGTAGGTGTCGCCATTACCAAAGCGACGATCAATTCCAGCTTGGAAGGCAAAGCGGATACGTTCTCGTTTTCGGTAATCAATGCTTTTGATACGGTAAAGTGGGAATTTCGCTGGGCAGATGATTATTTGGTTCCTGGCAACGAAATCGAGATTCAGTTGGGCTATGGAACCGAGTTATCCAGCCTCTTTTACGGGCATATTACTGCCGTTTCGTTTGCCTGTGAGGAGACGCCAACCATTACGGTAAAAGGGATGGATAAATCGTTCCTGCTTATGGTCGATAACAAGTCTACTTCCTGGAATAAAAAGAAATACAGCGATGTCGTGAAAGAGCTGGGACAGAAATACGGCTTGTCGACACATGTGGATGATACGGTTCATACAATCGAGACCATTACAAAGACGGTCTCCGAGACTGACTTTCAGTTTTTAAATCGTCTTGCAAAAATTTGTAACTACGACTTTTTTATCGTTGGGAAGAACTTATATTTCCGTAAGCCACTGAGCAACATGACGCCGGTCCTCACCTTGGTCTGGGGAGTTTCCTTGCGCAGCTTTTCCGTTGATGTCAACATTGCTTCCCAAGCTTCCTCCTATACGGTGAGATGGGTAGACAATGACAAAACAACGGTGCTCCAGGAAGCAAAAGCAACAAGCACAGATATCGGGAAGCTCGGGACCAATTCGAAGACAAGCGCTGATCTGCTGAAAGCAATCGGTGATTATTTTGATAAATACGAGTCTACGAAAAAGCTGGACTCACCTGAGGAAATAAAAGCAGTTGCCAAAGCACGCTTGAATCAACTCGCCATGAACCTTCTCGATGGCAACTGTGAGGCAGTCGGTCTGCCAGAAATTCGTGCTGGCCGCTATATCATGCTAGAGGGCATGGGGAAAAAGCTGAGTCAGCCTTATTACATCACATCTGTCACACATACCATCGATGTGGCATCTGGCTATGTTACGACGTTTCATGTGAAGGGAAATACGATATGAGCTTTGATCATTGGTTCTACCAGGATGAAATAACAGAAGAAGAACGGGCAAGAATCCACGGTGTCATTGTCGGTATTGTAACGAACAATGAAGACCCGGAAAAGCTCTCTCGTGTGAAGCTGAAGCTGCCTCTGGTTGATAATGAGCGGGAGACGGATTGGGTGCGAATCGCCACGCTTTTTGCAGGAAAAGATCGCGGCAGCCTGTTTATTCCAGAGGTAGGCGACGAGGTGCTGGTCGCGTTTCACTGGGGAGATGTACGCGAGCCGTTTGTAATCGGGATGCTCTGGAATCAGGAAAACAAAGGTCCGGAAATGGCAGAAAAAAACAACATCCGAAAAATCACGACCCGTGCAGGCCACGAAGTGATTTTTGGCGATGATCCGAATGACGGGAAGATCACGATTGCCACGAAAAAAGGACAACAGGTGGAGCTGTCGGACAAGGATGAAAGCATTGTGCTTACGGAGAGCGGTGGAAACAACCAAATCTCCATCAAAGGCGGCAGCACGGGCGAGGTTACGGTGAAGAGCGGCTCAAGTACGATCACGTTGAATGCAAAAGGGCAAGTAACCATTCAGTCAGACACATCGCTGACAATCAAGTCCACGCAGTTGAATCTGGAGGCGCAGGGAGCCATGTCGATTAAAGCAGGAGCGTCCCTAAACATCAAATCTGACGGAATTGTTGCCGTCAACGGTTCGGTGATCAAATTGAATTAATTCATGGGGGGATTCCATGCAGCAGCCATTCGGTGAAAAAGGATGGAAGTTCCCTATTCAGGTGGATCAGGCTACAGGTCGTATTCGTTTGTCCGATTACGAGGATGACATCGCAGAAGCCATTCGCATCATTCTTTCCACAGCAAAGGGAGAGCGTGTGATGCGACCGAAATTCGGGAGCGGATTGCAAGGCTTCATGTTTGATGGTACGGACGGAACGAGCCTGGCTTTGCTCCAGTCGGACATCGCAGAAGCGATCATGATCTGGGAACCGCGTGTGCGGGATGTGCAGGTGGAGGCCAAGGTCGACAAGACTCATTCTGAAATGGTGAACGTTACGATCAGCTATACGGTACGTGCGACAAACAAAGGCTATCAGTTGTTGTATCCTGTCCATCGTCTCGGTCCACGTGGATAGCGCAAGAGTCCCAGCCGCGTGAAGAAAAAAGGAAGGGAGGTGGGTAACGTGAAACCACCTTTGGTCGATCCGCGGGACATGCAAGCAGTCATCCGAAAAATGCGCGAAATGGTGCCATTCTATACCCCGGAGTGGCGATTCACTCCAGAAGATCCTGATGCGGGTACGGCTTTATTTCTCCTTTTCGCAGACATGCTGATGAATAATCGTGAGCGTTTGAACCAAGTGCCCGAGCGAAATTTTATCGCTTTTCTCAATATGCTCGGTGTCGGAATGGCTCAGGCACGACCGGCAGAAACCTTCTTGACATTTGAATTGAGTACAGGTGTGCAAAAGCCAGTTTGGATTCCGGCGGGCACAAAAGTTTCGGGGAAGTCTGCCCTTGGCGATGAAGTGGTTTTCGAAACAGATCAGCCTATGCTGGCTACCCCCTCTCTCCCGACAGATCTGTTGTTTTCCAATGGCAGTCGAGACTTTTTAACAGATGTAACGAGTTGGCTTGGAACAAATGCCCCCCTCTCTCTCTTGGACTGCAAGGCTTTGCCTAATCATCAGGAGCATTGCTGGTATTTGGGACATGAGGACTTGTTTTGTTTAGGAGATCGTGCTTCGATCCAGCTCACGATGGTTTCCAATCAGGAACGCTATTTGGAATCCTTGCTGACAGAGAAGCTGGCGAATCCAGAGCTGGTCGAGTGGACGTATCTTTCAGAGGGCGAATGGGTTTTGTTCGACAAGATCGAGGCTGATCAAAATCGACTGCGCTTGGAAAAAAAGCAGCGGAAAAAATGGGAGTCTAGCCAAGTGCAAGGAATCGAAAATCGTTGGCTCCGTTGTAGAGTGAAGCCAGATAGGATTCATGAATGGATGAAAAATGGCGGGAGCACCTCTCTGACCCAAATCCAGATGAAGACGGATTTTTTGCCAACAGACGATTCGAACGGCCTTGCACCCGACATGCTTTTTTCCAATGATGTGCAGGTTTCCGGGAGTGGTTGCCTTGCATTTGGCGAGCAGCTCGCACCGTATGGCATGTTTTTTTTGTCCTGTGAAGAGGCGTTGACGAAGCCTGGTAGTACAGTCGCCCTGCGTTTTCGGATGAAAACGGTGCCTTATCCCGCTACGCATCTCTCACAACCGGAACCGAAATGGAAATGGATCATGAAGGAATCTTCCTTTGACCCTCCTGCGACGACACCCGTCACGGTCAGCAAGGTGGTATGGGAATACTGGAATGGCAGCGGATGGATAGTGCTCCTGTCAGGAGAGGATCGTGAGAAGCTGTTTGCTGGCAGCGATTCGGATGAAGAGATTGAGGTTGCCTTTACGTGTCCAGATGATTTGCAGCCGACAACCGTCCAATCACAGTTAGGTTATTGGATTCGTGTGAGAATTCTTCAGGTGGAAGGCTTATATGGCCCGAATCCTGTATACATGGCCCCATGGCTGGAAGACATGCGCCTGACCTACTCGTACCGAGAGTCGCTGCAACAACCGGAAGTGATTCTCATACAGAACGACTTGGATTGGCAGCACCCTGTCAGTACAGGCCATCATCAGGCTAGCTTCCAGCCGTTTTGGCCGTCCGAATGCCTGCATCCCGCCGTCTACTTTGGATTTGAGCAGCCGCCTTTACAAGGACCGCTCTCTTTCTACTTTTCTTTTCTACCTATGGAAGAATCCCTGGGTGCTACTCCGGTTGTGCAATGGGAATACAAGCGCAAAGAAACAGGAACAACGTCGTGGGCCAAGCTGCAAACGATTGATCAGACCGCTGGTTTTACGGAAAGTGGTACCGTCCGATTCGCTGGTCCTTTTGATATGGAAAAAAGCAAAATGTTTGAGCGGGAGCGTTATTGGATTCGCGCCGTCAACGTAGACAATCGTCTTGGAGGAGGCGCTTTGGATGCAAGACTTCCTGTGCTAAGCGGCTTTTATCCGAATACGATACGAGCCATTCAACAGGAGACGATTCGCAATGAAATGGCAGAGCGGATAACAGAGGGGCCACAAGCCGAGTACAGACTCATCCGCCCTCCCGTCATGGGCGAAGAGGTATGGGTAGATGAAACAGGCTTCTTTTTACCGAGTGAACGAAAGAGCTGGTTGGAACATCCAGAAAATCGGGTGGAACTTCTTTATGATTCTGAGGGAAACGAGCAAAAATGCTGGGTTCTCTGGAAGCGAGTAGAGCATCTGCACGATTCTGGCCCGGATGATCGCCATTACTGCTTGGAGAGCGCTACCGGAAAAATTTTGTTTGGCGATGGTCGACACGGGAGGGAGCTTCCTCAATCCGGACTCGGTTCCGTGAGGGTGACGTATAAGGTTGGAGGGGGAACAGCAGGGAATCTTCCTGCTGGGCAGTTGAATCAACTGGAACAATCGATTCCATTTGTCCAAGCTGTCAGCAATCCGGTGCCTGCGATTGGGGGAAGTGATCGGGAGTTGCTGACGGAAGCCTTACAGCGCGGTCCTCAAACAATCAAGCATCGCTATCGAGCTGTGACGGCTGAAGATTTCGAATGGCTCGTCCGTGAAGCGCATCCGGAGATACCCAAAGTGAAGTGTTTGCCGAATCGGAACAGCCGCCTGCAAAGAGAAGCAGGGCATGTCACTGTGATCGTATTACCCGCAGCGGGCTGCTCCGGTACGCAATTTTTGGAGCTTCGGCGTTCTGTCACGAACTACTTGCTTACACATGCGGCAGCGACGGTAGCCTCTCCCGAGCGGATTCATGTCAGGGAGCCTGTCTACTTGGAAATTGCAGTGACGGCAGAGCTGGCAGTGGGGGCTTTGGACGAAATCGTTGAGGTGGAGCTGGAGACACTCGGCAAGCTCGCACGATTCCTTGACCCGATAACAGGAAATCTGCACGGTGGGGGTTGGGAAATAGGCCAGCGTGTGCATCCTTCGCTCTTATTTGCGTTGTTGAAATCCGTAAAGGGCGTCCGCTTTGTGGATCATCTGACCTTGGCCGTATTTCGAACGGAAAATGGGCAACGAAAGGAAATACTCGCTTCTGAATACGAAACGATCGTACATGGGATTGTCACAGAGGGAGCCCATCGAATCAGCGTCCGCGTTCACGAAGGCCAGGCTTTCTCCCCACCCAAACATTGAAAAAGGAAGTGCGCGCTATGCTTCCATCCAAGAATCTGGATGATCGCCACTTTGAGGAGATCGTCGAACAAGCAAAAAACGCGATCCCCAAGCTGCAGCCAGAGTGGGGTGATCACCGTCATCACGATCCGGGCATTACGCTTTTGGAGATGTTCGCGTGGTTGATGGAAATGCAGCAATACTATCTCAACCGGATCACAGAAAAGAACGAACGCAAATTTTTGCAGCTCATGGGTGTACACCCAAAGAACCAGTCATGTGCGACGACGGATGTAACGTTTTTCGACGTGTCAGAAGAAGCGATCCTTCCGGAGAAGACGAGATTGTTCGCGGGGAATCTTCCTTTCGAGACGGAACATTCGCTTGTTCTGGTACCAGCCAGCCTGGAGCGTGTTCTGGTTCATACAGAAAGCGGGACGACCGATGTGAGTTCATCCAATGCGCATAACGGTGTTTCCTACTACGCATTTGGTCAGGAACCAAAGATAGGGAACAAGATTTATTTAGGCTTTGATCGGCCATTGCCAGTGGGGAGGGCAGTCTCCATCGGTTTGCGCCTGTTTGAAGACTATCCTGTCCCAATCGTCCCGCTTACGCCCACATCGCTTTTCGTTCCATCGGCCACTCTCGAGTGGGAGTATTATGGACAGAACGAAGTCATGAAAGAAACAGGTTGGAGTCCGTTGCCACGGGTCTCGGATGAAACGATGAATCTCTCCTTTTCGGGACGAGTCCTAATTGAGCTGGAAGGGACAATGAAGCCAATCATGCTTTACCCCGCCAATGATCGGCCTCGATTCTGGCTCTGTGCGACATTGCGTGCAGGTCGATTCGAATTGGCTCCACGCATGGAAAAAATCGAGCTAAACACCGTGAACGCCATCCAACGCGAAACCTTCAGCCAAGTGTGGGAGTACGATGGAACGGGTCAAGTGGATCAGCAGATCGTCCTTGTAAGCTCGTTACCATATGAAGGCACAGTAGAGGTTCAATGCAAACAGGGGCATGATTGGCAAAGTGGATGGAATCAAGATGAACCAGACCAAGCTGATACAGGTGTATTTTCATATCGCGTTTCGCGGGACCCAGAACAGGGCGCAACGATGATTCGGTTTGGGAGTGCAATGCCTGAGGGCCGCAGAAATATTCGGGTCATCGCCTATCGGAGTGACTTTGCAGGGCAGCGGTTGCTTGGAGTAAGCAGTGGATTGCCACATCAAGTGTTTCGGCTGAATGTCCAATCGATCTTGCCAGAAACGTTTGTCATTCAGGTGGCACGTCAGGTCGAAGGCAGTCCGTTTCCGGTCTGGGAAGACTGGTCGCTGGTCACTGATTTTGACCGATCGGGGCCAAAGGATCGCCATTTTATACTGTATGATGCGGACGGAGCAGAAATTGCGTTTGGTAACAATGAGCACGGAGCCATTCCTGAAAGGCTGGAAGGCATGGCGGGCATTCGGATCATATCTTGTCAGACAGGCCAAGGTGCGAAGGGGAATGTACAGGGTGGCCAAATTACTCGGTTCCTCCCGCTTGCCCGGCAGCGAACCCACGCGCAGGTGACCAATCCCCGTCCAGCCAGTGGGGGAAGCGAGCGCGAAACGATCGATCAAGCCAAACGCAGGATGAGAATGGAATGGAAAAAACCACAGCGGGCCATTACAGCAGAAGATTATGAGGCCATTGCGCTAGCGACTCCCGGGTTGCGAGTGGCCCGCGCGAAGGCAATCCCCCTGTATAAAGTAGGGGAAATGGGAGTATCCGAGCAAAGTGCAGCCGCTCAAATGACCGTCGTCATCGTCCCGTTCAGCGACCAGCCGACACCACTGCCAAGTGAAGGCTCCTTAAGGACCGTTCGCCACCAATTGGAACAGCGAAGGCTGCTGACGACAGAAGTCCATGTGGCCGCTCCCGCCTATATCAAAGTGACCGTTTTCTCCACAATCGTGGTAGAGCCTGCGTTTGCAGACAAAAAGCAGATCGTGCTACAGGCACTGAAGCAGTATTTAACACCATTGAATGTCCAAGATTCTTCGACTTTTCAAGGAAAAGGATGGGAATTTGGACGGCCTGTTTATAAAAGCGATCTCTACGAGGTATTAAACCAGATCGAGGGTGTGCTGTACGTGACGGATTTGTGGGTTTCCGCGGAGGGCACAGGCATCATCAGGGATGAAGGGGGAGATATTCAGATACCACTTCATGCGCTGGTGTACTCAGGAGAGCATGTTCTGGAGCTCATTGTGGATAGAGAAAGATAGACGGGAACAAACGGAGGAGTGGGCGTGGATACAATGAATCGTTTCTTTTCCCTGAACAATCCGTCCGATTGGCAGCGGGGGGTCTGGTATAACCTTCACGTCTCCAACGAGGGGATCGCGCTGAACAAATCGCCCGAATATGTGATCGATCATGTGCATCTGGCTGGGACGACACATCACTCTCGCCTCTTGGATTTTGCCATTGCACGGGTTGGCTCGTTGCTTTGGTTGGACGAAAGCGGTCATATCACGCATTATGATGACAGCAACAACTTCAAGGAGACTGTGTTTCGCGCTGGACGCGGGCTGTTTTCCAAAGACTCGTTTCTCGTCGCTAACGATGAATACGTGTACATTATCGACGCCGAAGCGAGGAGAAAAGTCGGAGCGTATTCCATAGCCAACGGCCAGTGCGTTTGGAGCTGGGAGGAGGGGGAGGGACAGCAGCTTTTTCCTTTGGATGCAGGGTTGGATGAAGAAGGACATCTTTACATCACGACACCCGTGGGCGTGGATCGAGACGACGAACGGAAGGAAATCGCGGCGGGAACACAAGTCGTCGTCCTTCGATTGAATCGGGCAGGTAAGATTGACGCTACATACACACATACGGAATTGAAAGTAACAGAGACAGCGACCCTTTGTGAGATCAGGCGAAGGAGGTTGTTTCGCCTCTCCGTTGCCGAAGCAGGCAAGGTCTATCTATTTTGGACACAGACGAATCAAGTGTTTCGGTTCTCTTCGGAAGGCTCCGATGTGTGCACGCTGGCGATCCCGCCAGGAACCAAGCCCACGGGATTTGCAGTGGGTTCAGGTCCTATTCTCTACGTAGGTGATAGTCGTTCCATCGATTCGGCTCATGATCATACCCGATTCATTTTGCGTTTTCAACCGACGGGAGAAGCACTTGCGCCATTGACCAACTATCACGGACGTGCAGACAAGCTCGTTTTTGACAATCAACAGCAGCTGTATGTTTGGGACGCACAGAAAAATGTTCTGACCATGTTGAGACTCGTCTCGCGAACGTCGAACCTGGATGAGACGGGAATACCGATGGGCATCTACTTCTCTCGTGCATTGGATAGCGCGGAATTTGAGACGGTGTGGCATAAAATCAAGCTGGATGCAGACATACCGGAAGAAACGCAATTACTCATCTCGACGTTTTCTTCTGATCGAAAAGAGCATGTGATTCATGGAGCCGTCCACAATCTGGATGATTTTTTGCTGGCAGACGACATGGACTGGAAAACCAAGCTGCAAAGGACGGCCAATCTATGGTCGGAGCCGGTAATCAACGCCTCAGATGCGTTGTTTCATTCAGCAAAAGGCCGTTATTTATGGCTCAAAATCGAATGGCTCGGTACTGACCGCCATTCCCCGTTGCTCAGGCAAATGCGGATTTACTCGCCGCGCGACACCTTTTTGCGTTATCTACCAGCGACTTATCAAAGTGATCCTGCCAGTGCTGATTTTTTGGAGCGTTTCCTCTCCCTTTTTGGGACGTTTTACTTGGAGCTGGAGGAACAGATTGGTACCATCTCGCGGTTGTTCGATCCTGATACGACACCTGGAGAGTTCGTCCCTTGGCTCGCTTCCTGGTTGGGGATGGGCAGGGACGAGCATTGGACAGAGGTACAGCGACGAGAGCTGATTCGTCGCGCACCGGAGCTGTATGCAGAGCGGGGCACTCGTGCGGGCTTGGAAAAGATGGTAGAGCTGTATACCGGGGAGCGCCCGATGATCGTTGAGTATTTTCAAATCAGGGACATGAAGGCGATCCCGGAGCTGCACGAGCTGATCTCTTCCTTGTACATGGATCATCCGTACCAATTTTGCCTGATCGTTTCGCAGGAATGCGCGAAAACAGAACGGGAGCAGTCGGTTCTGCAAAAGATTTTGGAAGATCAAAAGCCTGCTTTTACAGAGGCAAAGCTCATCGTTCTGCGCCCGGGCATCTACGCCGACATCCATAGCTACGTGGGGATTAATTCTTATTTGACGGAGCCATCGTTCCTTACACTTGATCAAAATTTATCCATGCCACACAACACGGTGCTAAGCGGGAACGACCGCAGCAGACGAATCGATTATGACACCAGGATTGGCCTGGATGCAGAGCTGGAGTAAGAAGCCGAGATTTTTACGCAAAGTGAGGTGTTCGAGATGAAGAATCTGCGTTATTTTCCACATGAACGGAATGTGTATTTCAAAGGGAAGCTGTTGACCGTCAGAGATTTCGAATCAGAACAGCGCTATTTCAATGACAAACGCCGACTCACCAATCGATTGCTTCACGGGGGTGGAGTGGTATGCGGTTTGCAGGTGATCGCTGTGGACGAAAAGCAGATTTCGGTTGAAGCTGGAGTCGCTCTAGATTATCTCGGGAGGGAAATCGTGCTTCCTGAGCCTGTGAAGCTGAAGCTGTCCATGATGGAAGGCTTTAGCAACAACGACTATGCGAAAAATGTGTACGTCTGCTTAGCCTATGATGAAAAAGGCAAGGAACAGGTCTTCTCCGTCTCTGAAACCGTCGAGCAGGAAATGGCTGAATACAACCGAGTGGCAGAAGGATATCGGCTTTTTATCAAAGAGGAGGCACCACATCCTGCTTCCATCGAAGGGGTGCAACTGGTAGAGCAAAGAGTGCTGCTCTATGCAGATCCACAGGTGCGCATTTGGCAGGCTACCCCACGATACGTCAATCCAGGTGAAGTATTTTCATTGCAGTTGCACATCGAGAAGACGGTACAAACGTCACGCGTGCAGTTCCAATACAAGCTGGATGCACCAGGGCTGACAGTCATGGAAAGCAGTGATGGTAGTGTATCCTTCATAGAGCCTGTTGACGCAAGAGAGACGGATTATGTCGTCTCCATTCCGATCAAGGCTGGCCGGGATCGCGGTACGGTAGAGCTGGCAGTGCTGGGTGGCAAGGCAGAGGTTCGACTCGGCGATCGCTTGCTGCATACCGATCTCGTTTCTGTAGGGAAAATCGAAATCACGTCAGACGATCTGGTAGAGCGGCTCGTGTCCGATTACTACAGTCGCAAGCTGGATCAGGTGACACATGCGAACGAACAGCCTTTTCTTTATTTGGCAAAAGTATGCTTGCTGCAAATGAATGCGACCTATGTGATTGAGAAGGTTGTTCCTGTTCCGTTTGGGGAGTACGTGTATACACCAGCACTTTTGCAAAAGCTTGCGTTGCGTGCGCAGAAGGGAAACCCAGTCGAGCAAGGCTCCCATGCAGATTCCTTTCGGGTGACCACGCGCGTGAAAGAAATAGCGGCAGGTGATAAGCCGCAGTTCGATGTGAGCTACGATAATCTGGCGTCTGTCTACCAGTTTGAGCTTGGACTGCCCCGGCCTGGAAAGGCAAATGAACAAGTAGCAACAGGTGTGGTAGAAATACCGATTGAGCCGTACTTGTCCAACTGGCCGTTTGGGGTCAAGATCGGCAATCGTTATTTTTCGGAGGAGCTCAAGCACTCCCTCGGGAAAGGCAACGTGTATGTCAGTGCAGGAATCGAGGATTTTCATGCAGATGTGATCGATGAGTTGCTTTCCCAACATGAGCAAGTGATGTACGGGCATAGCAGTGTGTTTGATGATTCGGAGTATGCGACAGATGCAGCGCATTTTGCCGTAGGGGTCATCGTTTATCCGCAGAAAGGAACGTTTCGGATCGGTGTTCAGGTGAAGGGACCTGTTCAGACAGATCGGGTAAGGATCAGATGGTGGGCGATCAAACCGCTGGCAGCAGGGACAGAGGACGTGGTGTTTCAAGATTCGCAAGAGTAGCAAGGTTTTCCTCATTTTGTAAATATGCTACACTATCTGAATGTAAGTACATATCAGCGTAAGACGGGAGGAGATCCAATGGCAACACATATCACAGATCATTCCGTTTTGAACAACGGGGTGAAGATGCCCTGGCTGGGTCTGGGGGTCTGGAAGGCAAAAGACGGAAACGAAACGTTGGCCGTCCGATCCGCGATTGAGGCGGGTTATCGCAGTATAGACACGGCAGCTATCTACGGCAACGAAGCCGGAGTAGGCGAAGGAATCCGTCAAGCCGGGATTGATCGCGATCAATTGTTCATCACGACAAAGGTGTGGAATGCGGATCAAGGCTACGAGTCAACGCTGAAGGCTTTTGATGAAAGTATGAAAAAATTGGGTACCGATACGCTGGATTTGTACCTGATTCACTGGCCCGTAAAAGACAAGTATGTCGATACATGGAGGGCCTTGGAAAAGCTGTACCGCGATGGATATGTACGTGCGATTGGCGTCAGTAATTTTCATAGCCACCACCTCGAGGATTTACGCCAACATAGCGAGATCATTCCAGTTGTCAACCAAGTCGAGTATCATCCATTGCTTACTCAAAAAGAATTGCATGCGTATTGCAAAGAGCACCAAATTCAACTAGAAGCATGGAGCCCGTTGATGCAAGGAAATCTCGATCATCCTCTCTTGGTAGAATTGGGACAAAAATATGGCAAGTCGCCTGCACAAATTGTGCTTCGCTGGGATTTGGAAAACCAAGTGGTCACGATTCCTAAGTCGATCACACCAGAGCGGATTCGCCAGAACGCAGATGTTTTTGACTTCACCCTCAGTGCAGAGGATGTAGAAAAAATCACTGCCCTAAATGACAACAAGCGTTTTGGGCCAGACCCAGATGATTTTGATTTTTAAAGGGACACGGATAACGCATAAACGGGGAGCCGCAACAGGTCGGCTACCCTTTTTTCATTCCTGTCTTTGTGCGGACCTCGGATTCGCTCTTTACTATGCTTTATTTTTTCGTATACTGAAAAGTAGCATATTCGTTTCATCAGATGAAACGATCGGAACAAAGTAGGAAGCAGGTGTCAAACACTTATGGAAGAAGAACAAAAAGCAAACGTTCGAGCAGTCGATCGGGCTTTGGATATCCTGCTCTGTTTTACGGACGCTACGGATCTAGGCCTGAGTGAGATAGCGAGTCGACTCTCCTTGCATAAAAGTACCGTGCATCGTTTGCTGGCAACGCTAGAGAACAAAGGATTTCTGATACGAGATGTTCAGACAGAGAAGTATCGACTTGGGTTTCGGGTTTGGGAGTTATCCGCCAATTTGTCGCAAAACGATGATCCAGCCATATTGCTACTGCCAGAGATGGAGCGACTGCGGGATTTGGTGGAGGAAACGATCAGTTTGTACGTACGAGATGGAAACGAGCGGATACGCGTACAGGCAGTCCAGAGCAAGCAACCGATTCGCAGGGTGGCGCCAATCGGGGCGCGTATGCCACTCACGGTGGGGGCATCCAGCAAAGTACTTGTTGCATATGCAGAGCCTTTCATTTTGCAGGAAGTTATCAGCGACCCGAATTGGCCTGACTATGTGAACAAGGAGTCTTTTATTGAGCAATTGGATCAAATCAGGAAGCAAGGCTTCGCGACAAGTGTGGAGGAACGGGAGCTGGGGACGGCAGCCGTTGCCGTCCCGATATTCAACCGCAACGGACAATTGGTAGCGTCTATTGCGGCGTCAGGTCCTTCTAACCGCCTGACTCCTGAAAAAATGAGCCAATACGCACCTTACATCATGGAAGCAGCCTATCGGATGGGCAAAATGATGAAATAACGAAGAAGCCAATCAAAACACAAAGAGAATGTGTTTTGGTTGGCTTTATTTATTGAACGATCGATGCGTAATCATTGGCGCACGGTTAACACCACGTTGCCTTTCTTATGCCCCAGCTCCACATAAGAGTGGGCCTCCGCTGCTTGCTCTAGCGGATAAATGCGATCGATGACGGCACGCAGCTTGCCGGCCTCGATTAGCTCCTTTACATACCTCAAGTCGTCCGCTTTTTCGTTCGCGGTTCCACCAATCACCTTCTTACCACTCGTCATGTTCGTCCATAACCCGCGAACGATTGGCAAAGGGCTGAAATGGACCGCTCGCAGGTAGTAACCGTTCGGTGTCAGTCGCTCGATGCATGCCTGAAACGGACTCTTTCCGACCGTATCGAAAATGATATCGTAGACCGCAGTCTCGTCCTCGAAGTTTTCTTTTGTATAATCGATGATTCGGTCGGCCCCCAACGATCTTACCAGCTCCACATTCGATGTGCTGCATACTCCGGTCACTTCCGCACCGAAATGCTTGGCGAGCTGTACCGCATACGTCCCGACACTGCCAGAAGCACCGTATATGAGCACACGCCTGCCGTGCTGGATATTGCCCTTCCGGAGAAATTGCAAGGCAGTATAGGCACCGACCGGAACCGCGGCTGCTTCCTCAAACGTCATGTTCGCAGGCTTCAGTGTAATACAACCGTTCTCAGGTAAGCATTTGTATTCGGCATACGCGCCGAAGCCGTTTCCGCAGGCAGCATAGACGGCATCCCCCGGTTTAAACTGAGAAACACCACTGCCCGTTGATTCGACAACCCCGGCTAATTCGAAGCCGAGAATCTTGATTTTCCTCGGCTTCCACAGACCATTAAACAGACGTGCCAGGAAAGGATCTGCCTTGCGTAAACGCCAATCCCCCGCTGCGGCAGTTGCAGCATAGACTTTGATTAATACCTCGTCGTCCTTCGGTACCGGTTTGGCGACATCCCGGAGCTGTAGGACATGGGGCGGCCCGTATTGCTCGTATACGATCGCTTTCATCTCTTCGCCCTCCAATTAGCCTTGGCTGTTTTCCTATTTTATACGGAGTCATTTGATTAAAGTTTTCATTTTTTTGAATAGGAGAGCTGTTTTTTTCTTACTCAAATAATAAACTTTACTTAAGTTAACTTATATACTATGATAAACACAAGTAGAAATATGGAAAAAGGAGTACAAGATGGCAGAAGCATTATCACTACGCGAGAAAAAGAAAGCAAAAACCAAATTCGCCCTTCTGGACGCTGCCCTGGAGCTAATAGGCGACGGGAGCTTCCGGAATGTACTGGTGGATGACATTTGTGAACGAGCAGAGGTGTCGAAGGTCACATTCTTTAAATTTTTCCCGCAAAAGGAAGAGCTCTTGATTTATTACATGAGCATATGGCAAGCAGAGTGCTTTGTTGAGTTGCGGAGTACTGGCAAGAGGGGCTGGGAAGGCGTGCGGCATATTTTTGCCAAGGTTACGCGCGATAGCCAGAAGCAACCAGGAATCATGCTTAGCCTTATCAGCTTTTTAGCCGAGCAAAAAATGCACCCGTGTGTTCCACTCTTATCTGATGCTGAATTGTATTTGCGCTTCCCCAAGGAAGAGGAGAGAGAAGAGATTAGAGCTACTAATCTGCATCAAATATTGCAAAAGTGCGTGCAAGAAGCGGCCGAAGATGGTCAGCTTGCCCTTCATCTGTCGGAGGAGAAGGCCGTAATTCTGTTATTCTCGATGTTTTACGGAGCTTATCTGACGGCACATTTGTTTCATGTGTCTGATTATATGGCGTGTTACGAGCTGCACCTCAATTCTTTGATAAGGTAGGGGAGTCGGATGGCAAAAGTAGTTCCGGGGCGTTTTACAGCACAAATGGAAGGACCTTTCGTCGTATTTATCATCGGGATGCGAATCAACCGTATGCTTGCGGTTCACAAGTGGATGCCAGTAGCCAACGCCATGGGAGGCATGATGCGAGAATTGTATCAGCACCCGGAGCTCGGATTGTTAGGTCACACTTCGCATTTTAATCTGCGTGAAATCACTCAAATCCAGTACTGGCGGTCCTATGAGCATCTGGAAAATTATTCAAGAAAAAGCCACAATCATCTGAGCGCGTGGAGGAAGTTCAACCAAGCGGTTGGAACGGATGGAACGGTGGGGATTTTTCACGAGACGTACTTGGTCGATGCGGGAAAATACGAATGTCTTTACGGAAATATGCCTGTCTGGGGATTGGCCAAGGCAGGTGAGCATCTACCGGCAGTGGGAAAAAGGGAGACGGCACGCCGCCGTTTGGGCGGTGAGAATGAGCCAGCGGTTCCTACTCCTACACAATAAGAGAAGATACCTCAGAAGCTATTATATTTTTGTTGCAAACTAGCGGCCCTTTCTTCCTTTTAGAGCGATGCAGCATTGGACCAATCGTCCAACTGTTGCAAGCTCTAAGGAAGAAGAGGGCCGTTTTGTTCGAGAAAAACATTAAAGCTCCATGACGTAATGCTTCGTGTTTCTAACAGTAGTCAAAGGGGCATTTTTGCAATAACCTTGGCACTTGCATGAATGTTGTAAAGTTGATCATGCAGGTCAGTCTTCGTTATTGAAAGGGACTGACATTTCAATCATGAAGGAGGTTTTTTGCATGAAAGACTTGATTCGCATTCGGGGAGCAAGAGAAAACAACTTGAAAAACATTTCTCTCGAGATTCCCAAGCATCGTCTCGTAGTGGTAACCGGACCATCTGGATCGGGTAAATCGACGCTAGCACTTGATATTCTGCAACGAGAATGCCAACGACAATATATGGAGTCCAGTGGAATGTCATCTGAATCACTAGCGAAGCCTCGTGTGGATTCGATCGAAGGACTGTCTCCCTCCATTGCGATCAGTCAACATGTGACCAACCGTAATCCCAGATCGACAGTTGGAACCGTCACAGACATGTATACCTATCTGCGGACAGTGTATGAAAAGAAGGGGGAGAGACGATGCCAGAAGTGTCACGCACCAATAGCACCTCCTGCCAATGGAGGAGAAACAGAAGACGTCACGTGCCCGGTATGTGCCTATGTCCATCTCCCTCTGACCAAAGCAGATTTTTCGTTTAATACCCCCCAAGGTGCTTGCCCGACTTGCAGTGGATTGGGAACGGTCGTCGATATTGATGTGGAAGCCGTGTTTGATGAAACAAAGAGCATTCGGGAAGGAGCTATTACTTTTTGGTACGAGGCGATTAATGAATATCAGGCTAGCGTGCTTGCGGCGGCAGGAAAACACTACGGCTTGCCGATGAATCTGCCATTGAACGCGTACAACGAAGCGCAGTGGGATCTGCTCAAATATGGCGTGGAGAGCGAGGAGTTTTCTAAACACTTCCCTTCTGTTCAGCCCCCGAAAACGGTAGGAAAGGGAAGGTTCAAAGGTGTCATCACAGGCATGTGGCAACGATATAGAGAAAAAGATGGACAATCTGGCGAAGCTGCTTACTTTCTGACCCAACCTTGTCACGACTGCCATGGTGAGAGGTTAAAGGAGGAGAGTCGGCTCGTTACAGTCGAAGGCAGGACGCTGCCGAGCCTATCGAAGAGCTCGTTGGAGGAGCTGGGGGACTGGGTGGAGAGTGTGCATGTACGAGCTGCCCGTGAAGGAGACTCGATTTTGGAGGCTGTTCTACATGATTTGCTCATCAAGATCAGGCGCGTCATCCATGTGGGGCTGGGCTACTTGACCCTCGATCGACAGGCCATCTCCCTTTCTGGCGGTGAAGCACAGCGATTGCGGCTCGCTTCCATTCTCGGCTCTGGCTTGACTGGCGTTCTTTATTTGCTGGATGAACCAACCTCAGGTCTACATCCAAAGGACACGGATGGACTCGTGAAGGTCATGAAGGAGCTGCGTGATTTGGGCAACACGGTGCTGCTCATCGAGCATGACCAACGAGTCATTCAAGAAGCGGATCACGTGATTGATGTGGGGCCAGGAGCAGGACGTTTTGGCGGCGAAATCGTCGGGCAAGGTTCGCTGAAAGAATTGCTGAACCAACCGCATTCTGTCACAGGCCGCTACTTGAAAGAACAGAGAGTACTGTCGTCCAAAGAGCGCAACGGAACAGGTGAGTGGATCACGATTGAAGGGGCAACGTTGCACAATTTGCGCGATGTGACGGTATCGTTCCCACTGGGAAGGCTGGTAGCAGTCTCAGGTGTCTCTGGCTCGGGTAAGTCGACACTCGTCTACGATTTGCTGGCAGCGGCTGCCGAGAAGCGCACCGGAAAAGCAGCAGGATGCCGTGCGATTACGGGACTCGAAGCCATTCAAAGCGTCATTACAGTGGATCAGTCGCCGCTATCACGCATGCAACGCTCCAATGTCTCCACGTACGTCGACTTGTATACGCTGTTGCGGAAAATATACGCTGCCTTGCCAGCAGCCAAAAAGCGTGGTTTGGATGCCAAGCACTTTTCATTCAATACGCCGGGCGGAAGATGTGAGCGCTGCGAGGGACTAGGGCGAGTGGAAGTGGACATGCATTTTCTATCCAACTTGCAGGTCGTCTGCCCGGATTGCCGCGGAAAACGATTTCGTCCAGAGGTCTTGGAGGTAACGTACCAAGGCTATACCATTTCCGATATCTTGATGCTTAGTATGGAGGAGAGCCTCTCCCTGTTCAACGAGCAAAAGAAGATGAGGCAATTGCTGATCCTGCTGTGTGAAGTAGGGCTCGGCTACTTGCAATGGGGACAGTCCGTGACGACCTTGTCTGGTGGTGAAGGACAACGGTTGAAGCTGGCTAGGGAACTGAGTGCATCTTCGACAGGGCATACGCTGTATCTACTGGATGAGCCATCGACAGGATTGCATCCGATTGACGTCGAGAAGCTCCATGTACTCTTGAGCAAATTGGTCGACGCTGGAAATACCGTGATTATGGTCGAGCACAACACAGAACTGATCGCTGCTTCTGATTGGGTGATTGATATGGGACCAGGAGGGGGGACCTCTGGAGGGAACGTGGTTGCGAGTGGAACGCCAAAAGAAGTAGCTGCTACGAGAGAATCGATTACCGGAAAGTTTATCCACTAATCCAATACGCGTCGATACAAAAAGGTCGCCCCGTTTCTGCTGTGGGCGACCTTTTTGCCGTCAAAAGTCAGGAAGACGATCCAAATTGTTTTCCTTGATCCCGTCTGGCTCACTCCGCAGAATGTCTCTCCCATACTTATGAAACACGTCTACATGAGCCAGCTTGCCAGCCTTTGCGTCGTTGAGTGCAGTGATATAGTCGAGCTCACGACCGGAGTCTGTTTTAAAGGCGATCAAGTCTCCATCGTCGTTTTTTCTGACGGCCACGATTTGCTCTTTTCCTGTATTCGTCAGTGGACTGTTATCATCGTTTTCCTGGATCGCCTGTTGTTCTCCAGCATTTTTGTAGTCTTCATAAATTTGTTCAAAGCTCCGTTGATCCATGCATCATTCCTCCTCATCAGTAAATAGTTGCCTCACTCATTCGGTTGTCAGGCGCAGCAGCCAGTCTTTCAAGTCAACGATACGCAAAGTTTTCGGCCCCGTGGTGGTCCCGGTTACTACCAGTGGAACGAGTGAGTCCACCTCGTGCAAGGAACCGTGTGCCGCTCCGCCGATATGGGTTGGAGAACTTTCCGTAATGAGCTCATGCCCAGGCCGAACAGTAACGACCACATATCTGCCTTCATGCGAATTCAGCGCACCGTAGAGCCTCGCCAAAACGTCCGGGTATTTCCCATACGTGATCCGGTTGTTCTTGATGGTCATATCGAGCAGACGCGGATCACCATTGAAGGTCCATGTTTGACCATATGGATCAGTATAGGCACCGTTTGGCTGGTAGGAAAACTGTCGGCTGATTTTGCCTGCTGTTACGACAATCTTTTCGTCTTCCTTACGCGCAATGATGTCCAGCTTAGGTTCACGTTGCAAGCGTTTTACAATATCGGATAACGGAATACGCGAGTCTAAGGCATAAATATAGGCCATTCGTTCGTTGGTCGAAATCACGACTTGGTCAGCAGGGGTGACAGGCTTACTGATTTTGGCTATTTGATAGTCGGTCAATAAGCTGCGCAAGTCAATGGTAGCGGCCTTGCGATCATCCAGAACAGCGCTCTGGCCACTGTCCCCCATGACGATCCACCGCGCTTCTTTGATTGCCTTATCCCACGAGCCAAATGCATCGAGTACGCCTTGAAGTGCCTTATCCGCTTTTTCAATCCCTTCGATCGTAGCGGGTCCTTTCTTATGTACTTCCATATCATTTTCCGGCAAGTAGGTGATGGTTAGAGGGGGGAGCTTCTTGTGGGCGATGAGATAGGCAGCCTCCTGCGCGGAAAACTCATCATTCATCCCGTATTTTCGCCAAATGCGCTTTTCACTCTTTTGATTCGGATCAAGCTGGGCAAATGCCGCATACGACATCAGTTTGGGTCCGGTCACATTTATCTCGCTCGGCAAACGTGTGCCGAAATCAATGAGACGGGGGATTTGTAAGGAGTGCGGCGTTTTTCCTCGCCATAGAATCGCATTGATGGAGGCGGTATCCTTGCCTTTTTCCGCCAATTCTTCATGGATGGTTTTCGTATGCGGATTGAGCTGGGCTAGGTTTAATTGATGAAGGATATCTAGCAGCACTTGTGGCTGATCGATCTTGAGCCCCTCTTTGGGACCATACCCGTAATAAATCATCCGCTTTTCCTTGTTGCTGAACCAGGATAATCCCGGTACATGATGCTCATTGGCATACGTCCCTGTAAGGAGGGTGCTGTCGATGGTTACCGACATGGTGGGAAATGAGCTCACAACTTGCGGGTAATAGCGCCCGTTTGCAAGCAAATAACCCAAAGCGGGAGCTCGGCCTTGCCGGATTGCTTCTTGCAGTGGTTTGTCCATTAACGAATCAATGAGAATGAGCAGGACAGGCTTTTGTGATTCATTTCTCTCAGCTAAGGGTTGAGTCTTAAGGCTATGCGGACGAATTTGGGAAGCTGAGTCTGGCTTGCAGCTGATCACAGTCAGACTCAGCGCCAACAGGAGAAGGATGGTGTATGTGAATCGCAACTTCATGTTTCCATTCCTTTTTTTTGCGAATTTGGTTTTCCTTATTTTTTGTTTTCGCGGAAAAATTATTCTCCAAGCCTGCCCCATTTAACCTTCCGGCAACAGATGAGAGATCTCTACAACGACCCCTTTTTCCAAAAACAAGCGAGGGATGCGATTACTGAGGGTGGCAACGACTTCATAGTTGATCGTCCCGAGCATTTCGGCAATCTCATCGACAGGAATCTCGAGGTTTCCTTGCTTTCCGTAAATCACGACCTCATCGCCTTGCTTTCCATTCCCGCCTTCTCCCAAGCTGACCATCATCTGATCCATCGTCACTCGCCCCGCGATCGGCAACCGTCTGCTTCGATAGAGGACGAATCCACGGTTAGAGAGTGCGCGCGAATAACCGTCGGCATAACCGATTGGAATCGTCCCGATGACCTCTCCGCGCTTTGCTATGTATGTAGCACCATAACTGATGGTAAACGGTGGCGTCAGCATTGTCTTTACATAGGAGAAGCGCGATTTCAAGCTGAGAGCCGGAACGAGCTTCACACGATTGAGTTGTCGGATATAAGCGGATGGATACAGCCCGTACATGCCGATTCCGAGGCGGATCATATCGGCACTGAATTCGGGAAAAGCAATGGTAGCAGCGGTGTTGCACATGTGTACAGTCGGAAGCTCGAACCCTTTTTCCTTCAGATAGCGAAGATACTGAACAAATAACTCGTGTTGCGCTTTGGTCAATCTCTGATCAGGCTCATCCGCAGTGGAAAAATGAGTGAAGATTCCGGTCCATGCAAGGGAAGAGCTTGACGTTAACGCTTTTACGACTGAAAGCAACCCAGATTTTGTTCGTACGCCCAATCGGCCCATGCCGGTGTCTACATTGATATGGATATTTAGACGATTGGAGAAAGCCGTTGATTTGACAATTTTATCTGCTTTTTTGATCCAATCGGCCTGAAACGCGGACAGCTCAATATTCCAGGCGACCGCCTCTTTGATACGTGAAAGGGGAGTGAATCCCAGCACGAGTATAGGTGCTACAATGCCCGCCTTTCGTAAGACGATGCCTTCTTCCAGGATGGCGACTGCGAGGGAAGTAGCCCCGTACTCGAGGGCATGGCGTGCTACTCCGACAGAACCATGTCCATAGGCATTCGCTTTTACAACCGCCATGATTTTCGTCTGTTCAGGAATATGCTGGCGTATCGCCCGAATGTTTTTCTTGATGGCATCGAGATTTACCTCAATCCAGGTTTCGCGAAACAACTGTTTCATCACGAATTCCTCCCTTTTTCTGGGAAACACTTCCCTCTTCCATGCGTATTCACCGCATCTCCCACTTAAGCGTGGCCCATCAGGAAGAGAAAACAAAAAGCAGGCCATCGCTGATCCTGCAAACGACAACCACAACGACAATCATGCGTCTGGCTGGAAACGTAAAAAAAGAGCAGACTGCCGAATACTCGGAGTCTGCTCTTTTCGTTGGGTGGGTGCTGATACGAACTTATTTTTTATTCGTTTGCTTACGCAGTTACTGGTTTACCTTCATCCAGCAATTGACGCAGAACCGTTTGCAGGATACCACCATTGCGGTAGTAGTCTACGTCTACCATGGAATCGAGGCGCACGATTACTTCGAATTCGAAAGTGCTGCCGTCTTTCTTCGTCGCTTCTACTTTTACGCGTTGGCCAGGTTGAACATCATCGGAGAGGCCCACAATGTTGAAGGACTCAGTACCGTCGATGCCAAGGGACTTCCAGCTTTGGTCACCAGCGAATTGCAGAGGCAGAACGCCCATACCAACCAGGTTAGCACGGTGGATACGCTCGAAGCTCTCAGCGATAACCGCTTTGATACCCAAGAGGAATGTACCTTTTGCTGCCCAGTCACGGGAAGAACCAGTACCGTACTCTTTACCAGCCAGTACAACGAGTGGAGTACCGTCTGCTTGATACTTCATGGAAGCATCGTAGATGGACATTACTTCGTCAGTTGGCAAGTATTTGGTTACGCCACCTTCAGTTCCAGGAGCTACTTGGTTGCGGATACGGATGTTTGCAAATGTACCGCGCATCATTACATCGTGGCTACCACGACGAGCACCGTAGGAGTTGAAGTCTTTGCGTTCTACGCCGTTTGCTTGCAGATACAGACCTGCTGGGCTAGTTGGCGAGATGTTACCAGCTGGGGAGATATGGTCAGTTGTCACAGAATCACCGAAGAGTGCGATGGTGTTCGCTGCTTTGATGTCTGCGATTTTAGCGATTTCTCCAGCCAGGTTTTGGAAGAATGGCGGCTCTTGGATGTACGTGGATTTTTCATCCCACTCGTACAGGTCGCCAGTTGGAACGTCGATTTTATTCCAAGCTTCGTTTTGCGTGAACACTTGGCCGTACTCAGCGCGGAACAGAGCAGGATTCATCGCTTTGTCCATTGCAGCTGCGATCTCTTGTGGAGTTGGCCAGATGTCTTTCAAGAATACAGGTTGACCGTCTTTGCCAGTGCCGATTGGCTCTGTAGCCAGGTCGATATCTACAGTACCTGCCAGTGCATAGGCGATAACCAATGGAGGAGAAGCGAGGTAGTTCGCTTTTACCTGTGCATGGATACGACCTTCGAAGTTACGGTTACCGGAGAGTACCGCTGCAACTGTCAGATCTTCGTCTGCGATAGCTTTGCTGGTTTCCTCTGGCAATGGACCGGAGTTACCGATGCAAGTGGTGCAACCATAACCTACTACGTTGAATCCGATAGCATCCAAGGAGTCGATCAGACCAGCGTCAGTCAGGTATTGTGTAACTACGCGGGAACCTGGAGCCAGGGAGCTTTTTACGAAAGCAGGCTTTTTCAGGCCTTTTTCCACAGCTTTTTTCGCCAGGATACCTGCACCCAGCATTACGCTAGGATTTGATGTATTGGTACAGGAAGTGATCGCTGCGATTACAACCGAACCAGTTTTCAGCGTAGCTTTTTCACCGTTTGCATAAGCAACTGGTGCGCTAGCTGCGATTTTCTCTTCAGAGAGACCAAATCCGCCTTTGTCGATCGGCGTACGGAGGCTGTTATTGAAGGATTCCTTCATAGCAGTCAGTTCTACGCGGTCTTGAGGACGTTTTGGACCAGCCAAGCTAGGTACGACAGTGGACAGATCCAGTTCCAATGTTTCGGAGAATACTGGGTCAACAGTCTCGTCAGTACGGAAGAGGCCTTGTGCTTTGGTGTAAGTTTCAACCAAGGAGATGAGGTCTTCTTCGCGACCGGTTTGACGCATGTAGTTGAGTGTCTCAGCATCTACTGGGAAGAAGCCCATTGTAGCGCCGTACTCAGGTGCCATGTTTGCTACGGTAGCGCGGTCAGCCAGCGAGATGTTGGACAGGCCTGGTCCGTAGAACTCCACGAATTTACCTACAACGCCTTTTTTACGCAGCATTTGTGTAACAGTCAGAGCGAGGTCAGTTGCAGTTGCACCAGCATTCAGTGTGCCAGTCAGTTTGAAACCAACTACTTCTGGGGTTACGAAATACAGAGGTTGGCCGAGCATTCCTGCTTCTGCCTCGATACCACCAACACCCCATCCAAGAACACCAAGACCGTTGATCATAGTGGTGTGGGAGTCAGTACCTACGAGAGAGTCAGGGAAAGCAACCAATTCGCCATCTACTTCACGAGTAGCGATTACAGTTGCGAGGTACTCCAAGTTTACTTGGTGAACGATACCAGTAGCTGGAGGAACCGCACGGAAGTTGTCAAACGCAGTTTGTGCCCAACGCAGGAAGCGGTAGCGCTCTTGGTTGCGTTCGAATTCCAATTTCATGTTGTTGTCCAGAGCGGACGCGTTACCGAAATCGTCAACCATGACGGAGTGGTCGATAACGAGGTCAACTGGAACCAACGGGTTGATTCGTTTTGGATCTCCACCAGCGCGCTTCATCGCAATGCGCATCGCTGCCAAGTCAACTACAGCCGGTACACCGGTGAAGTCTTGAAGAACGATACGAGCTGGCATGAGAGGTACTTCTTGGTTTTCGTCGCGGCCTTTTGTCCAGGTCGCCAATTGTTGTACGTGTTCTTTCGTGATCGCGCGGCCGTCGAACTGACGGACAGCAGCCTCGAGCAGAACTTTAATGGAGAACGGCAGTTTGGAAACATCGCCCAATCCTTGTTCTTCCAACCCTTGCAGGCGATAGTAAGCAAAAGACTTGTCGCCTACTTGCAGGGAAGACTTTACTTTGTAAGCATCTTTGTTAGCCAATGTATACAACCTCCCTATAATAACTTGGAGTTTCATCTGATGAAACTTTGTTTCGTTTCTTCATTACGAACCTATTATATACGATTTGTTTCCCGGCTTCTACCCCAAATTCATCATTTATATACAAAAATCATAGGTAAAGAAAATTGGATCACGAACGTCTTCTTACTAGAAAGAAGAAAATTGCACGCACTTCAATATTATCCCGTTTATATTTCGTTTACATTCATGCAGTATCTTATCACTTGGAAGTGAATGAGTGGAGGAAAAAGGGGAGAAATGAACGAATGGAACAAACCAATAGTGTAGCGAAATGGGGAAACTGGCGGCCTTTCTTTCGATTAATAAGGGAAACAAAGCCATCCAAGCTAAAAATCGGTGTCGCGTTGTTCATGAGCATCGCCACCACGCTGGTGAGCTTAGTGATTCCGCTGTTTACGAAGGATTTGGTGGACAGCTTTTCCCTATCTACGATCACGACACCACAAATCATTCTTTTGATTGTTGCCTTTATCGCACAGGCCATTGCGGGAGGGCTGTCCATCTACTTATTAAATCATGTCGGCGAGAGTGTGGTGGCCTCACTCCGTGAAAGACTCTGGAAAAAGCTGCTCATCCTGCCGATCTCTTATTATGATAGCAACCGGACTGGTGAGACGATCAGTCGAATGACCAACGATACAGGTGTCGTGAAAAGCCTGATTAGTGATCATCTGTCCAGCTTTTTCACAGGATTAATCACGATCATTGGTTCTGTGGTGACTTTGCTCTACCTCGATTGGCAAATGACGTTAACCATGCTCGTTGCTGTGCCGCTGTGCATCGGGATTCTCATACCGCTTGGCAGTCAAATGTACAAAATTTCGAAAGGTCTGCAAGATGAGACCGCCAGCTTTACGACGATTATGAATCAAGTGCTCCAAGAGATGCGGCTCGTCAAATCTTCCAATGCCGAAACCCACGAACTGGGAATGGGAACAAAGGCAATCGGGAATCTATTCCGATTCGGGCTGAGAGAAGGAAGAGTCCAAGCGGTCATTGGACCGTTAATGTCCTTTATCCTGATGGTGCTGCTCGTGGTTGTGATCGGCTATGGTGGCATGCGCGTGTCCACGGGAGCATTGACAGCTGGTGAGCTGGTCGCATTTATTTTGTATCTGGTGCAAATTGTCATACCGCTGGGGCAATTCACACAGTTTTTCACCTCCTTGCAAAAAGCCATGGGGGCAACTGAAAGAATCATTGCGACACTGGACGCCGAAGAAGAAGATCTTTTGACAGGACGGACGCTTGAAAATGCAGGCCTGCCCATTCATTTGAACCATGTGGGCTTCGCGTATGAGAACGGGGAAACGATACTCGATGATGTCAGCTTTACAATAGGGGCCGGAAAAGTAAATGCGATTGTCGGACCGAGCGGCAGCGGCAAGACGACGTTGTTTTCCCTGGTTGAAAGGTATTACCAGCCACTGAGTGGAGAAATTAGGCTGGGCAATGATCCCATCACAGATTTTTCCTTGAAGTCGTGGAGAAGCCAAATCGGCTACGTGTCCCAGGAAAGTCCATTGATTGCCGGAACCATCCGAGAAAATATTTGCTACGGGATTTCACGGACGATTAGTGACGAGGAACTGAAGCAAGCGGCAGAGATGGCCTATGCGGATCAATTTATTGAAGAATTGCCGAATGGCTATGAGACAGAAGTAGGGGAGCGAGGCATGAAGCTATCGGGAGGACAGCGCCAACGAATCGGCATTGCCCGAGCACTGCTTCGGGACCCGCAAATCTTGATGTTGGATGAAGCGACCTCTAGCTTGGACAGTAATTCCGAGATGATCGTCCAGAAGGCGTTGCAAAATTTAATGAAGGGACGCACCACCCTCGTGATTGCCCATCGGTTGTCGACCGTGGTGGAAGCAGATCAAATCATCTTTTTGGAAAAGGGAAAAATCACAGGAATGGGTACACATGAAGAGCTTTTTCAAACACATGGAATGTACCGGGAATTGGCTAGTCAGCAATTGCTCGTAAAAGAGAGGGTGTAGAACGTGACCACGATTATGGTAGTCGACGACGATCCGCATATTCGCGAGCTCGTCAGCGTCTTCTTGCGCAATGAAGGCTTACGATAGTGGAAGCCGCAGACGGACAGGAGGCACTGGACAAATTGGAGTCGGTTGCCGCACAACTGGTGATTCTTGACATCATGATGCCGAACATGGACGGCTGGGAGCTGTGTCGAAAGCTTCGCAAGTATTATGATTTTCCCTTGCTCATGCTGACTGCAAAGGGTGAGACGTCGCAAAAAATCAAAGGCTTCGAGCTAGGGACAGATGATTATTTGGTGAAGCCGTTTGATCCGCAGGAGCTGGTCGTCCGGGTAAAAGCGCTGCTCAAGCGTTACCGGATTGCCGCTTCGCATCAGGTTCAAGCAGGGCGGCTGCTACTTGATCGTAAAACGTTTGCAGTCGCCAGTGGGACGAAAACATGGACCATTCCACTCAAGGAGTTCGAGCTGTTGTTCAAACTCGCAAGCTATCCCGGGCAGACCATTTCCCGCGAGCAGCTGATCGAACAAATATGGGGCTATGATTTTGAAGGAAATGAGCGTACGGTAGACGTGCATATCAACCGATTGCGGGAACGTTTTCCGGAAGCGATGTACGGCTTTTTGATCCGGACGGTCCGGGGACTTGGTTATCGTTTGGAGATTGTCGTATGAAAATGAGGCGACAAAAACACTCCCATGCTTTGCTGAAACTCGTAGGCGTGGTGGGCATATGTGCTGTTTTTGCCTTGTGCGGATTGGGTGCATACGCGATTACCTCGCTCTTTTATGGCTATATGGACTATCATCCCAATGATTTTGTAAAAGTGTTGGTCCATTCTGTTTTGAACTGCATATTGTTCATTGGGGTAGGCATGATTATTTCTTTTTTCACCATGCCAAGGCATCGAGGCAGGTTTCAACCATTGATTGATGCGCTCAGACGGATTGCCATGGGGGATTTTCGGGTCAATCTCGATATCAAGCTGGCGCACGAATGGGGGGAGTTGGTGGATGGCATTAACCACGTGGCGGAGCAATTAAATGAAATGGAGAAGCTGCGGCAGGAGTTCATCTCCAATGTTTCCCACGAAATTCAATCGCCTTTGACGTCGATCAGCGGGTTTGCTCGGGCTCTGCATAATGAAAGACTAAGCCCAGAAGAGCGTCATCGTTACTTGGAGATTATCGAGTCGGAAAGCAAACGGTTGTCCAAGATCAGTGACAACCTGCTTAAGCTCACTGCGTTAGAGGGCATCCAGCATGAGTTGGAGCGGAAGCCGTATCGGTTGGACACGCAGCTACGCGCAATCATCCTCGCATGCGAGCCGCAATGGATGGCGAAAGAGATTGAAATGGACATAGACTTGGAAAAAGTTGAAATCGTCGCCGACGAAGATATGCTGAGTCAAGTCTGGACCAACTTGCTTGGTAACAGCATCAAATTCACGGAGGCAGGCGGGAAAATTAGCGTAAAGCTGGAGACGGTAAACGGAGAAGTGCTCGTGAAAATAATCGACTCGGGAATCGGGATATCCAAAGAAAATCGGGAGCGCATTTTCGAAAGATTTTTCAAGGCGGACCCATCGCGGAACCGAGCCAATTCGGGTAGTGGCCTGGGCCTGGCAATCGTGAAAAAAATAATCGATTTGCATCATGCCACAATCGCCGTTGAGAGTGAAGTCGGGAAAGGTACCACGATTACGATTACATTTGTTCAATCAGCATAAAAAAGCTGCCCCTTCGTCCGGGTTGACGGTCTGGGACAGCTTTTTTCATGACGAGTAACCAGTTACGCGCCGATATATTTGGCATGGAGCGAACGTGCCAGGCTGATGTCATCTGTGCCTTGCACGAGTACGCGACCATCCGGGAAAATGACGAGCGTGTACGTATCAACACGGAAACGCAGTAAAAACTTGTTTTGCTCGATTTGTCCCAAAGGGGAAAGTCGATCAGCCAATGCATTCAAATCAAGTGTCATTGCAGTGGCGGGCGAGATTTGTACGGTGTCTCGACCGCAAAGCGAAACGGCTTGTCCATCCTGGGTATCCGGCTGCAAAAACGAAAATTGCTTGTGCCCACATGTCGGACAGTCGTCTCGGCGGGCATTGACCACCTTGATTTGCTGATGGCGGTTATGCCAAATCTCAAAGTGCTCCAGATTCGGATTTAGCTCATCCGTTGCGCCTACTAACAGCTTGAATGCTTCGGTTGCCTGATAGGAGGCGACGATGTGAATGATTGGTCCGATGACGCCAGCCGTGTCACACGTAGGCATCTCACCCGGGTTTGGCGCTTCAGGGAAAAGACAGCGCAAGCAAGGTGTGATCCCCGGTCGAATCGCGGTAAATGTTCCGGTCGCACTCACGGCGCCACCGTATACCCACGGGATGCTATGTTTAACGCAAACATCGTTCACGAGATATCTCACCTGAAAATTATCCGTCGCATCCAGAACAAGATCGACATCTGCCAGCAATTCCTCCGCATTGTAAGCGGTGAGGTCTGCAACAATCGGATCGATGGTGACGGCTGAGTTGATCTTTGTCAGCTTGGCGTGAGCGGCGATTGCTTTTGGCAAATGTTCGGCTGCATCGGATTCGTCGTAGAGCATTTGACGCTGTAAGTTGCTCGGCTCGACGAAGTCGCGGTCAATGATGCGGACAAAACCTACTCCAGCACGGACCATATGATTGGAAAGAACGGTTCCGAGCGCTCCCATGCCGATGATCGCTACACGGCTTTGCCCGAGCTTTTCTTGTCCACTGCGCCCGATTGGATGAAACAATATCTGACGGGAATAGCGAGTATCCAAGGCGTTACTCCACCTTTCCTTCTGGCATCGCAAGCGGATTCCATGGTCCTTGCTGATGTCCCTTCCATTCGCTGCCATCTTCCCACATTTCTTTTTTCCAAATGGGGACGATCTGTTTAAGTCGCTCGATGGCATAACGGCCTGCTTCAAATGATTCATTGCGATGCGCTGTTGCAACGGCACAAACAACCGCAATCTCTTCCACAGCCAAATGACCGATACGATGGTGCATCGCGACTTGCGCTCCCGGCCAGCGTTCCTCGATCTCTGCTGCGACCTGCTTCATTTTTTCAACAGCCATAGGGGCATAAGCTTCATAGGACAAATACACGGTGCGCTGACCATGGGTAAATTCCCGAACAGTTCCGACAAAAGTAAGGATTGCGCCTGCATGCGGGTTGCTCACCAGACGAACGAGCTTGTCCGCAGAAATTGGCTCCTCGGTAATGGCAAAGCGCGGGTCTTCTTCTCCGCCGCTTACAGGAGGTAAGAGGGCAATCTCGTCTTCGGCTGAAATGATCTGATTTTTCACTGCATATTCATGATTGATGGAGACAAAGCAACTGCCTAAAAGCGCAGAGAGCGCAGGATATTCTTTTTCCACTGCTTGCAGAAGATCGCTAACGGTCGCGCCTTCAGATAGGGTCAACTGTACTTCCCGGGCATTCGCACGTTCAGCGAGTCCGGCAAATAACAAGATCGTAATGGTCAAGATAATTCCTCATTTCCCTGGATGATACTACTCTCTAGGCTAGACGATATCATAAACCGATCAAAGTTGCCAATGAATGGGGTGTTACAATCAGCGGTTACTTCTAAGGGGCGAAGCCTTCCTGACTCAAATAGATCTGATCCGGGGGGAAAATACGTACTAGCCGATCATAGACGATTCGATAGGCGGAAGGATCATACCATTGTTCCAGTCCAAGCTCTTCATAGAGTGCGGGTATGCCGTTTCTTTTCGTTCGGTTACCGCCGCTGCCATCTCCCATATAAAAATCGTCGACACAGACACGTGTGACCAAGGGGCGCAAAATCTCCGGGAATGACTCACTGCTAGGTAAAACAGGGGCAATTGTTGCTTGTGTAGGGATGCCTGCTTCCGCCAAACGCTGGAGTGTTTTGAGTCTCGCTTGAATGGGGGGAGCCTGTGGGCTAAAGTGCCTGCGAATCTCCTCCAAATCGGTCTCGACAGTCATGCTGACGCGGACGCGATCCCCCAGCAGGAGCAACAAATCGGCATCCCGCCAAACCAAGGGGCTTCTCGTCTGCACCAGCAAAAAATCGGGTGGATTCTCTACCATGACTTCGAGTAAAGACCTCGTTACCTTTTCCGTTTGTTCGACGGGCTGATAAGGGTCTGTACTCGAAGACATGAAGATGGTCACCTTTCCTTTTTTCTTTGCCCGCATTAGCTCCTTGCGCAATAAGTCGGCAGCTTGCTGCTTAATGTCAACCCACGTGCCCCATTGCTCGTTGCGAAACAAAGAGACAGGCATTTGCCGAACATAGCAATAGGAGCAGGCGAAAGAACAGCCCGTATACGGATTGAGTGAATGGGTGTAATCCGCAAGAAATCCGCTTCCTTTATTGAGGAGGGTTTTCGGCATTTTATAGGAAAGGATGCTTTTCATATTGGGCGTTCCTCACTTTGCATCATGAAAAATAATCCCGAGGCTGTAGCGCGTGCCCGAGGTAATCGTGCTGACACCGTGGCGCAGCGTGTTTTTATAGTAGCCTCGTGTTCCCTGCACAGGACGATAGGATGTCGGGAAAATCAGGCCAGCGCCTTGCTCCAAGGTTATCACATGTCCCCGGCTCTGCGCGCGCGGTCGTTGCTCCATCAGCAGAAATTCTCCGCCCCTGTAGTCCGTCTCCTTCTGATTCAAGGCAAAAACCACTTGAAACGGGAAGAACACCTCCCCGTACATATCCTGGTGTAAACAATTGTAGCCGCCCGTTTCGTATTTCAAAATCAATGGAGTGGAGCGTAGCTGACCCTGATCGTGACATTGCGCCAAAAATTCAGGGAGGGTGGCAGGATAGATGGCTTCGCGTCCAAGCATTTCCAGCCACCGATTCGCAGTCTGCGCAAGCATCGGATAGAAGCCTTCGCGAAGCTCCTGCAAGAGCGAGGGAAGGGGCGCCTGATAATAACGATACTCCCCTTCACCGAAACGGTACCGTGCCATCTGGATCGTATTGCGAAAAAGGTCATCCTGTCCATACGTAGCGATTAATTCTTTGCACGCATCTGCACTTATTAAGGAAGGAAAAGCAGCATACCCTTGTTCGTCCAGCTCCTGTTGTATGGAATGCCAGTCAAGTGCAGCGATCCTTTCTGTCACCGATTTAGCCATGCTTCACACTCCGATTCGTCTTTTTCTCCAAATCAAGCAGAGTTGTCTTCATGGGCAGTCCACCACGATAGCCAGTTAGTGAACCGTTTTTACCGACAACGCGGTGGCAAGGGATTGTAATGAGAACCGGATTGGCACCGATTGCGGCACCGACAGCACGAACAGCAGCAGGCTTTTCAATGATGTTCGCAATGTCGGTGTACGATGCCGTTTGACCGTATGGGATTTGGCGCAGTGCCTCCCAGACAGCGAGCTGAAAAGGCGTTCCAGACAGGTCGCAATCCATGGGAAAATGCTCGCGCGTTCCCTGCAAATATTCCATCAGTTCTGTTGTAAAAGGCTTTAGCCATTGATCGTCTTGCACCAATGCACTTTGTGGGCGATGCTTTCTAACCCACGATTCCAATTCGGCAAAAGGCTGGTTGACCGAGCCAACATAACAAAGTCCGGCAGCCGTAGCAGCCAAATAAATGGTCCAATCACCATGCACAAGCATTGACCAACGTACCGTCTGATCCTTCATCGTTTCCATTTCCATACGCCTCCTTTGAGCTGTGTACGCACAGTATAACCTCCAGCACCTGCTCTTCGTACGTTTTAAGGAGTGGATGAGCAAGATAACGAAACAAGTCCTCTACATTCCCATTGCTTTTATCCAGCGGCGGGAGTAAGGTAGGAGGAGATAGAGGAGGAACGATGCGAGTATGACTGATCAATTAACACATTTTAATGAACAAAATCGAGCGCGGATGGTGGACGTGTCTGAAAAGGACGTCACAAAACGGGTGGCTGTAGCCGAGAGCCAAATCAGCATGAAACCCGAAACCCTCGCCCGAATCCGCGAAGGTCGAATCGAAAAGGGCGATGTACTCGCCGTTGCGCAGGTAGCAGGTGTCATGGCTGCCAAAAAGACGTGGGAAATCATCCCGATGTGTCATCCGCTGCCATTGACTGGCATCGACATACAATTTGCTTTTGTAGATGAAACGACGCTTGCGATTACAGGAACCGTGAAGACGACAGGGAAAACAGGCGTCGAGATGGAGGCGTTGACCGCTGTCAGCGTAGCGGCTTTGACGGTGTATGACATGTGCAAAGCCATGGATAAAGAAATGATAATCGGTCCAACCAGTCTGCAATCCAAAACAGGCGGAAAAAGCGGCGATTTCCATCGGGGAGAGAAGTAAGGCATGAGGCAAAAGTGGGAATCCTATCCGAGCAGCATTCGTTTATTGGCGATTGCTGCCGTCATTTTTTCTACCGGAATGGCGTGTATTTGGCCGCTAGTTACGATCTATATTCACAACCATCTCGGAAAGCCGCTGACTGTAGCCGGCTTCTTGTTGCTTTTAAATCAAGGCGCATTCTTGATCGGGAGTATTGTCGGCGGGATGATGTTTGACCGCTGGGGCAAAATGCGCACCATCATTGTCGGTTCCATTGGCGTTATTCTGATATCGATCGGCTTAGGTGTTACGCAAGATTTTACGATTTATGTTGCCTTGCTTCTGCTGAATGGACTTTTTTACGGAACACTTTCTCCTGTGATGAATGCACTGGCCGTAGTGTTATGGCCGGACGGAGGACGGAAAGGAATCAATCTGATTTATGTCTCCCTCAATGTGGGGGTAGCTGCCGGTTCTGCGTTGGGCGGCTTCTTGGCAAGTGTGTCATTTGCCTGGACGTTTTTCGGTAATGCCATTTCGCAAGTGGTCGTTCTCGCCATGTTCATGCTCATTTTGCCGCGTCAGTTAAAAATGGTGGAACAACAAAGCCAAAACTCGACGACTGGACAAAGCATGCCTGAGCAAGCAACTGGTGATGTGCTGCGACAACCACAGCAAGAGTCAAAGGTGGTATGGGGGGCTTTGCTGCTATTATGCGGGGGGCTATTAATTAGCTGGATTGTCTATGTACAGTGGACGACGGTGCTGTCGACTTACATGCAATCCCTGGGCATTACACTCCGTCAATACAGTCTGTTGTGGACGCTGAATGGCGGCTTGATCCTGTTCGGTCAGCCGTTGATTGCGTGGGTCATTCGACGCTTTGCCCGTACGCTAAAGGCACAAATGCTCTTGGGCGCTTATATTTTTGCCTTGTCGATGCTGATTTTGTCTCAATCAACGGCTTATGCAGGCTTTGTGGCAGGCATGTTCATCATGACGCTGGGAGAAATGCTCGTGTGGCCAGCGGTGCCGGCTGTTGCTGCACAGTTTACGCCAGAGGGACGAGAAGGCTTCATTCAAGGGCTGATTGCAGGGACTGGATCAGCTGGACGGATGCTCGGACCATTGCTTGGCGCATTCATTTTCCAATCGATTCATGCGCAGGGACTATTGTTCGTGATGGCAGGCTTGTCGTTGGTGTCTGTCGCATTCTTTGCCTTCCACACCTCTTTTCAAAAAAGAAGGCATCAAGTACCCGTACAGAATCAAGCATCTTGACACGGTATACGTGCTCAAGTAGTATGATATAGACGAAAAAACAGTATATTCCGTGTGTTTGACTTATTCAGAGAGGTGGAGGGACTGGCCCTATGAAGCCCGGCAGCGGATCTGTTCCATGTGATGGACAGATGCTGTGCCAATTCCAGCAGGATTTTTTTCCTGACAGATAAGGACGTGACCAAGCTGATCTCCCCCTTTTTCTGTATGGAAAAAGGGGGTTTTACTGTATTGGGCCCCAAGAAAGGAATGGAAGAAAGATGCGCATTCAACCCTCCGACATGATTGATCGACTCCCTACCCAGTTTTTTGCGACCCTGGTGGCAAAAGTAAACAAGGTCATAGCGCAAGGCCATGACGTCATTAACCTGGGGCAGGGCAATCCCGATTTGCCGACACCGCCGCACATTATTGAGGAATTACAGGCACAAGCGGCACAACCACTCCATCACAAATATCCGCCTTTTCAGGGACGCGTGGAACTGAAGCAGGCAGTGGCTCATTGGTATAAGCAAGAATTTGATGTGGACCTCGATCCGGAGGAAGAAGTAGCGATATTGTTCGGCAGCAAAACCGGACTCGTAGAGATTTGCCAAGTACTCATGAACGCAGGCGATGTTGCACTGGTTCCAGATCCAGGCTATCCGGATTATTGGTCGGGGGTTGCTGTCGTAAACGGACGGATGGTCATGATGCCGCTGAAGGCGGAAAATGACTTCTTGCCAGACTACAGCCAGCTCTCCCAAGCTGATTTGGATCGAGCGAAACTGATGTTTCTCAACTATCCGAACAATCCGACAGCAGTCAACGCACCACTCGAGTTTTATGAGGAAACGATTCGTTTTGCGCGAAAACATGAAATCGTCGTCTGCCACGACTTCGCCTACGGGGCGATCAGCTATGACGGGAAAAAGCCGGTCAGCTTCATGCAGGTTCCGGGAGCAAAAGAAGTGGGCGTAGAATTCTATACGTTGTCTAAAACGTACAACATGGCAGGCTGGCGTGTTGGTGCCATGGTAGGGAATCGCGAGCTGGTTCGTCTGATCAATCTCATTCAGGACCATTACTTCGTCAGTCTGTTCGGAGCGGTACAGATGGCGGCAGCCAAAGCGATGACGGAGTCGCAGCAGTGCGTTCGCGACCTCGTCGCTGTCTACGAAAGCCGCCGCAATGCCTTGTACTCCAATCTGCATCGGATTGGCTGGCAGGCTCCACCATCACAAGGTTCGTTTTTTGCTTGGCTTCCTGTTCCAAGCGGCTTCACATCCGTGGAGTTCTCTGACCTGCTTTTGGAAAAAGCGCATGTTGTCGTAGCGCCGGGAAATGGCTTTGGTCCGACAGGTGAGGGCTATGTGAGAGCGGCTTTGTTATCCAATGAAGATCGTCTCGCAGAAGCGGTCCAACGGATTGAGCGGTTAGGGTTATTTACGAAAACCAAATGAAAGCGAGTCAAATTGGCCACACTACCATATAAATGGAGAGTGGTTTTTTTCTTCTAGAATAAAAATCATTCTCATTATTGACAGATAATGATTTTCATTATACGATGTCATTGTTGTTAATGATAATTAGTCTCAGCGAGAGCGGGAGGGTACCATGCGCTATCAGATTAACGGTTACACGGATATGTATACGGTGATCGCCAACGAGCGGAAAATCGGCGGAGCCATTGAAGCTGGCCAGATTCGCTTGCGGACTGGAGAAGTTTACGCCAATGCTGTTCTCACTCGGTTGGAAATGTCAGGTGCGCATTTTTGCTCGATCGGATTTGTAACAGAAGAAGGCAAAAGACTGATTGTCCATGTGAATGATATCAGCATGATCGCTGATGCTCGTCACGTTAACGTTTGTGAGCTGACGAACGAATGCATGAGAGTGGAGAAGTCCGCAGAGAGACTGAAGCGATTGAAGCGTCTCTGTGAACTGAATGAAGGCAGCTGTACGCCGACCTTCCAGGAAGAGGCGTTACTGTTGGCAAGCGATATTGGTATGGAAGAAGCGTCCGCGCATGTAGACCTCTCTTTCCTCCCACACACAGAGAAACCACGTGTGTTCCGAATCGCCTAGGAAGATATAGCCCATACATATGGACCCCTTTTCGTTTGATACGAAGAGGGGTTTTTTGCATGAAGTGTGTCAAGACTAACGATTGAACAACCGCTCGACATAGTCAAAACCTATCCGCTCATAGCTACCAAGGATTGGACTTACGAGAGGGAGAGTGATAAAACAAGGATAAGCAAAATCAAGGGGGAACGGAACATGGAGTACTCATTTTCAAAATCTGTTGAAGCACTATCCTCCTCGGCTGTCCGGGAAATCTTGAAGCTGACCCAAGGCAATCAAGTGCTCTCGCTCGCAGGTGGACTGCCAGCAGAGGATTCTTTTCCAATCGCAGAGATGCGCGAAGCGTTCAACCGCGCATTCGAACAAGGAGCAAAAGCTCTTCAGTACGGATTGACTGATGGTTACTTGCCGCTTCGTGAGTGGATTGCATCCCGCATGAAGCAAAAGCATATGAACGTCGGTGCAGATAATATGATCATCACTACGGGCTCTCAGCAAGCAGTAGACTTGTTGTGCCGTGTATATTTAGACGAAGGCGATGTCGTTCTCGTAGAAAACCCTACTTATTTGGCAGCCGTTCAGTTGTTCCAATTTCGGGGAATCAAAGCGATTCCCGTAGACGGTGATGCCGATGGGATGGATCTGGACGATCTGGCGAAAAAAATAGCCCAATATCGTCCGAAAATGGTGTACGTCATTCCTACCTTTGCCAATCCGACAGGAAAGGTATGGAGCCTCGAACGCCGTCTCGGATTGCTTCGTCAATGTAAGGCCCAAAACATTCTCATTCTGGAAGACGATCCATATGGAGAGATCCAATTCGATGGGGAAGCACCGTATCGCTCGATTTTCTCACTGGATGAGCATCCGACTGATTCCTGTGTGGTGTACACCAGTACCTTTTCCAAAATTGTCGCGCCAGGCTTGCGTACCGGATGGGCCATTGGAGATACACGCGTGATTCAAATGATGGTGAAGGCGAAGCAAGCTGTTGATTTGCAGTCGAGCACAATCGATCAGTACGCTTTGTATGAGCTTTTGTCCCGCTTTGATCTGGAGAGTCACATTGAGAAAATCCGCGAGTCCTACAAGGCGCGCATGGAATGGATGCATGAGCTCTTGGTTGCGCAAAACTGGGAGGGTGTACAGTGGGAAAAACCAAGGGGCGGGATGTTCCTCTGGGTGAATCTTCCAGAGCACGTTGATGCAGAGAAGCTGCTGGCCCGCTCCGTACAGGAAGGCGTGGCATTCGTACCAGGAAAGCCGTTTTATGCAGCAGAGCCGCAATTCAATACGATGCGCTTGAACTATACACTTCTGAACCGGGAAGACACAGAGCTTGCCATTTCACGACTGGGCAAAGCATTCCATGCGTACAGCGAATCTCTGGTGACAAATGTTTAATGGAAGAAAAAGACAACCATTCTCATGGAGCTGGTTGTCTTTTTTCATGCATGTTTACAGGGAGAGCTCTCTTTGGGCCCGATCCAGCCATTCATTCACAAGTTCTGAAAACAGAAGCGGCTGCTCAATCTGCAAGTTGTGTCCGGCACAATCGAGTGCGGCAAATGAAGAGCGGGGATAGCCTTCGATGATATCCCAAATATCGCGATAGCCGACTGAATGATCTTGTTTGCCCACAACAAAAAGACTCGGGTGGGGGAAGGGGGCCGTATCCAATGGGAAGGACACGCCGTATGACTGTCTGATTTTACTGAGGAAAGAAGGGTCGGACAGCATGTAGCCGTCGACAATCTCTTTTTTATAGCGGTTCCACGTATAATCGGTAGCGACTACCGCCATCGACTCAAACTCCACTCGTTCCGCCTCACTCAACTGCTCCCAGAGAGAAGGCTCCTTTACTAAGAGGGGTTTATCCGGCAGTGTGCGCATCTGTTTATCAGGAATGATGTTCGGGCAGATGAAAAGGGCGCCCTTCACTTGATCCCGGTGCTTCTCGATAACCGCTCGTGCAAGATATCCGCCGTATGATTCACCTGCAAGGAAAAAGGGCTCACCTGGAATGAGTTGATCGATGAACGCGAGGACAACCTCTAAAATATCGTCCGTGGTGTGGATATGTTCGTAGTTTTCCGTTTGTCCCATTCCAGGCAGGTCTATGTAAAGTCGTCGGTATCCCGGACGTTTCTCAAAAATTGGCTCCAGACAACCTGTCATACAACGGTGATCTAGTGAAAAACCGTGAATCAACACGATAGGAAAACCGCTTCCGATCTCCTCGTAATAAAGGTTGACGCCATTGACCTCGCATCTCATAAAAAGCCCCCCAACGACATTTGTGTCAGATTGTTTTGAAATTTTGGAACGTACGTTCTTATTATAAGTGATCTGTTACATATTTCAAGGACGAAAAAACACACCCATAACGAGAGTCGTTAATGGGTGTGTCAAAGAGCTTCCTATTCTTCTGTTTCTTCCAAGGTGCAAATGGCGCTTGGACGCTTGATGCGCAATACAACGCACTCATAGACACGGAACAGACTGTTCATTTGCTCGTCTCCGAGGAATGCGGAGTCGAAGTCTTCTGCAATCGCCAGGTCGAGATTGTGGCGGCCAGTCGCTACCAATACACCGGAACGGCCTTTAATGGTAGGAGATTGGAAGACACCATCTGTAACGAGATTGCGAACATGCTCGATCTCAAGCACGTTGGTGCCTTTGTGCACGCGATGCAAGAGAGAGTAGAGCTCAGGAGAAACAACCAGTGCATACGGACCGCTGTGGCCCATTTTTAACAGCTTATTGCGCGCTTCCACGATATCGGCAAATGCATTGCCAGATTCCATCCAATCGCTCTTCAGATGAGTGAGGCGGCCTTTTACGTTCATCAGGCCTGGTAGGTCGAATTCCGCAGCACCGTTGAAGATCAGATCGTCTTCCATCAATGCACCACCAGCAGCTGCGTTTGCAGCCGCACTCATGTCCAAAGGCATGCCCAGTGTGCGTGCTTGGGCAACATCGCGCCAGTAGAGCATGAAATCCTTGTACAGGATCGGAATCGTCATGCTGACACGGCGGCTAGGCTGTGTCATCTCCAGTGATTCTCCACGGAGGGAGAGACCGCCAAAACGGGATTCCTCATATACATCGTTGGTAATGGTTTGGATACCTTCACCCAATGGTCCATAAATATCGATAAAACGCCGTCCTACCAGTTGGCGGCGAGCCATGTCAACGACAGTTGCGTCCAGTTGGTTCCATTCTTCAGTCGTCAAGGGAGAGTCTGGGTATTTACGAAGCTTGTCCATCGTGTAACCTCCATGTCATTTCAGGATTTCCGGTTCTTTACATTCCTTTCAAGCTGCCAACTGTCAGCCCTTTTTTGCCAGAAACTGCAGGGGCGGAATGCTTGATCACGGAAGCAACACCGTGAGGAGCGGAAGCCGAAGCTTTCAAATGATCTACCTGGTGAATGTCGTGCCCCTCATCGTGATCAGTGAGATCAGGATGAGCCGCATCAGAGAATCGTTGGCTCATGTTTGCCATGATCTCTTTGACTGTCAAATAGTCTGTATGCGTCTTTTCACGCATGCCATCCAGGAGCTGACGTGTTTCGTCATCCTTGAATTCATACAGAGACAGCTCCAGATGCTCGCGGAAATTGTGCAGTCCAAAACGTTCCAGATTCACATCAGACAGCATTTGCGAGAGGTCGCGATCACTGAGCTGATCCAGGCTTTTTCCTGAGGACAGTTTCTCCAGGTAGGGAACCAATTCCTGCAAGCGACCCATACGCTGTTCTTCTTCTTCCAAAATATGATGGTAGTAAAGACGAGTATGCTCGTCCGTGGCCGCGTCGATAATCGGCTGGATAACGCCCATGAAGCTGTTGATATAACCTCTAGTGCGATCAAAAATGGCGTGCAGCTGTGTAATTTCTTGCACCCTACGCCACCTCCTCATTCACAATCTATTTTTTCATTATACCGTTGGAAAAAACACCCGGGCAACACCTATGTACATTTTCCTATGATTACGAAGAATATGGCGCGGTGCAATTTGGAAAAGGGGGCAGAAACGCTAGAGCGCCGTGGCTTTGCCTATCGGCTTCGTTTCTAGTTTTGTTTTTTGACAAAAAAGTTATCATGGAGAGTATTGTCAAAGGCAATTGGGAATGATAATATTTATCAATAAGAGTGATATTCATTATCAATTAGCGCATTCTGAGAAGAAAACATAAATCCTGCAAGCACCTAAATTTAAGGAGGTAACAAGTTATGTCATCTATTTTAGTAATTGGCGGAGATCGCCTGGGCAATATTATCGAATTTCTGCAAGGGCAAGGCTTCAAGGATATTCACCACGTAACTGGACGGAAAAGCTCGCAAACGGGAGTGAAAATTCCGGCTGGTATCCACATGATTTTGGTGTTGACTGATTTCGTCAATCACAACTTGGCCAAAACGGTGAAAAACCAAGCCAAAGATCGCGAGCTGCCCATCGTTTTCTGCAAGCGTTCGTGTTCTGCGATTGCCAAAGCTTTTGATCTCACTGCGTAAATACATATTCTCCAAGCTGGGCAGACTACGATCGTGAGTCTGACACAACGGAGGAATGACGCGTATGGAACAGAATCGTTTGAGTGAACTGCCTATCGCACAGCTTACGGCCGCTCAGCTGCAACAATTAAAACAGGCAGAAGAACAAATCAACACAGAAGGTCCAAATGTATATCTTATTGCATTAGAGAAGCAATCCCCGTCCTCCTAGACGGGGTTTTTTTGTTGAATCGTTTGCTTCTCACTTAAATACGTATTGCTCCAGTTGCATTTTAAGGGCGTCAATCCCGATGGCGAAGCCCAAGCATTGGCTCGATTGAATGATGAATGCATTGAGACCAACGACTTCCCCATTCAAATTAATGAGTGGACCTCCGCTATTTCCTGGGTTAATCGCAGCATCCGTCTGAAAAATTTCTTCGTACATTCGCTTCGCAACCTGTAAGCGGCGGTTTTTGGCACTAATGATCCCCGCTGTCACAGAATTTTCCAAACCAAGTGGGGAACCACCTGTCGTCATACAGGCAAAATCAGGGGTAATTTTAGTGAAATAACAACAGATATAGGCAGACCTCTCGATTTTTCTGACCAGAGGCAGCGTGGTCTATTGCTTCCGCGTCAACACGTTGGATGAGCGTGCATACGAGAAATCGCCGTTCATTTTCATTTGCATGCGTCCAAATGAGATTCCAATTGGAAAGCGCTTCTAGATCAAGCGGCTGTTCTTTTGAAAATGAAGAGTAAGTCCGTTCCTGTTCTTTTGCAGTCAGCTCTAACGCACTGATTTTCTCTCGTAAGGCAGGGAGAGTAAGGAATCCCTCTTCATAAGCTTGCTCCCAGCGCTGCCTCCGAATTTGCAGCTGTTGCTCGGTTTCTTTCGCGGGAGCACGGGAATTCGCCTGTAATACAGTCTGATACACTTCCTTCAACGCAGCGATTGACTCAGGCGAATGCTGCATCAGCTCGTGCACAATGGCTTTTTCCAAGCGATCCTCACGTATGGCGGGAGCATTACACGTACCAGCCAGCTTATTTTTACATAAATAGTAGCGGTGCGTGTAACGTTTTTCTCCTTTTCCTGTGATTGTGGTTGTTTTCCCACGCATGGAGGAACCGCAACGCGAGCAGTACAGCAATCCTGAAAAGAGATAGCGGGAGCTCAGAACGCGAGGATGGCTTGTGCCGCGAGCACTCATCCGCTCCTGCACCCGCGAGAAACATGACTGATCGATGATAGCGGGGTGAGTCGCCTCTTCGACAATCCATTCCTCAGGGTCATTGCGTTGTTGATCAGCGTCGGTGTAATTCCAGCGCAACGCACCATGATAGACCGGATTTTTTAACAAGCGAAGTACGGCACTAGCACTCCATGAAGCACCATTTTTCCCGCGCAATCCAGAATGATTCGCCCATTCAGCGATTTGGCGAGGGGATTCACCTCGATCATAGCGCTCGAACATGCTGCGTACGCCAGCAGCTTCCCTTTGATTCACGACCAAGGCTCCTCGCACCAGATTGTATCCATACGGTGCAGGTCCTCCTGGTCGTTTTCGTTCTCTTGCCATCTGGCTCATTCCCAGCTTGACCCGTTCTGCCAAGTTTTCCCGTTCCCATTGTGCGAGGGCTGCCACTAAGGTAATAAACAGTCGCCCGATTGCCGTAGTCGTATCGTATACCTCTGTGCAGCTTTTAAAGTGTACCGCATGTCGATCGAACTCCTGCAGGAGCTGATACAGATCAAGGACAGAGCGAGTGAGTCGATCAAGTCGATAGACGAGGACGACATCGATTTCACCTGTTCGGATATCCTGGAGAAGCTGACCGAGTGCGGGGCGATTCGTATCTTTGGCACTCACGCCTTCATCCGCGTAGACTGCATGGACTTCCCATCCTTGGGAGTGAACATACGCCAGCAGCTTTTCCCTTTGGGCGGGGATCGAAAATCCTTCGCGTGCCTGATCCTCCGTACTGACACGAATGTAGACGGCCGTTCGCATCACCCGTCCTCCCTTCACCATGGGTTGCTAGAGTGTACAGCAAAAGGGAGGAGCTTATGCCTGACCGCAAATAAAAAACCCCGCTTATCCGTCTTGGACAAGTGGGGTTATGCTACATCCATTTTTGGCCCCATTCGTGAATGGAATCAATGACAGGACGCAGATCTTTTCCTTTTTCGGTCAATTCGTACTCAATGCGAACCGGGATCTCCGGATACACTTTGCGCTCCAAAATCTCGAGCTCCTCCAGCTCTTTCAGCCTTTCAGAGAGCATTTTATCGCTCATATGCGGAACCATTTCGCGGATATCTTTGAATCGTACAGTTCCACGTAGCAACACATGAATAATCAGGCCGGTCCAGCGTTTTCCAAGGACGTTCATTGCACATTCATATTTTGGACACATGTGTTCGCCAGCAAAATCTTGACTCATATCGGCGTCACCTCTATCTAGCAGCATTTATTGTTGCCCTTTATTCTAACAGATTAGCTTGAAAAAAGTAAGTAACGAAAAGTTGGAATGACACTTTGTCAATGGCGGAGAAGTCAAGCCCGTTTTTATGGACAAATGTTTCCCTATAAGGTGTCCACACATACACTAATCGCGAAAGAAAAGAAGCGAAGAGGGTGTTACGATGCTTCCAAAACGGGTAATCGGCATTTTAACCTGGCGGGAGGGTGTACGCTTTGAGGAACCAGATTATTTGCGAAGGCTGGTTCAAACAGGGCGAAAGCTAGGCGCAGAAATCTACCTGTTTTCGCATCAGGACGTCAATGTTCCTGCCAGAAAGATCAAAGGTTTCATCCCCAAACCGGACGGAGGCTGGATGAGTAAATCATTCCCTTGGCCAGAAGTTGTAATCGATCGGTACCGCCGCAGGGTAAAGGAGTATATCCGGCTGCGAAATAGCGATCTGTTTTTCTTTGCGAACAGTCCGTTCAGTAAGAAATGGAGAGTAACGAATCTGCTCGCCTCGGATGAACGAGTCAAACACTGGATTCCGGAGACGCATGTTTACGAAAAAGGCTTGGTCCGAAACATGCTCGCACGCCATGGGCTCGTCTATATTAAGCCAGGCAATGGTACAGGGGGAAGAAGTATCCTTAGAGTGAAGAGCAGCGGTAAGAAGTATAGCCTCTCTGGACGTGACAAAAAGCATAAATATCATGCGGCTCGGATTGATACAGTGGAAGGCGTGGAAAAATGGGTTCAAACGTGGGTGGAGAAACAGCGCATTCGCGATGGTAATTTCCTGGTGCAGCAAGGATTGGACCTGGGACTGCTACGCAAACATGTCGTCGATGTACGGCTATTGATTCAAAAAGACGAGCATGGGGAGTGGGCAGTGACAGGCTGCGCAGTACGTATGGGAGAGAACGGCAGTGCTACTTCCAATTTGCATGGGGGAGGCAAAGCGATTCCCTTTGAATGGTTTATGTCCAGACGATTTGGAGGGGAGCGGGGAGAGCTGATCAAACAGGAATGTTATCGGCTTGCGCTCGATGTAGCAAACACGCTAGAGGACTATTTCGGCCGCATGATGGAATTCGGACTGGACATTGGGGTGGATGTGGACGGACGTGCGTGGTTAATCGAGGTGAACCCCAAGCCGGGGAGAGAGGTATTTCGCCAAATGGGTGACATAGCGCTATACAAGAAGGCGATAGCTCGTCCCGTTCAATTTGCGCTGTATTTGGCCCGGAACTAGGCTCGTTTTTTGTCTCTTTGAACACAGGTGGAGAACCGACGCTAATGACCCATTCTCCTACTTTTGTATGAGAGGAGTTGCCTAGTGGCAGCGGATATAGCTTGCAGTCTGCATCAATTTTGATGACGGCGTAATCCCGGACTCGATCAGCTATAATGCGCTTGGCTTCAAACACTCTACCGTTATATAGCTTCACGAAAATGTTCTTGGATTTGCCGATGACATGCTCGCTCGTCAAGATATACCCTTTCGGATGAAAAAGAAATCCGGAGCCAAAGCTTCGTTCCATGGGTGGAGAATTATCTTCATGATCAATGAGGCTGCGAATTAACGAATCCACGTCTTTGGAATGGGGAGTATCCTCGGTTACGATGGAGACTACTCCCTCTTGAACGCGCTCGACAATGGGAACGAAGAAATTGAATGGGTGCAGACTGCTGCTGCTCACAGGGTACTTTACCCGCGTATATTGGGACCATTTTTTACTTTTCACCGATCTCTCCCCCTACAGCAGATAGGTATGTATCATCTTATGGGGAGTGGAGAGGGAAGGGACGCCCAATTTCTAGTCGAGTGTATGGATATATCATTAATTTTGATTGATATAATAAAGAAATAGCATTGGTATAATTATTTGAATGCATTTATAATAACATGTAGTTAAAGAATATTTTGAACATAAAGGCTAAGTCCTAGCCGCTAGAGAGAGAAAAAGAACGGTAACGGAGGATGCAACGAGATGGATGTAAAAACGATCATACTGGGTTTCTTGAGCTATGGGGAAATGAGTGGCTACGATATTAAGCAAGCGTTTACAAACAGTATTGGATTCTTTTATGACGCTAGCTTTGGTGCTATTTATCCAGCATTGCGCAAACTGGAGGAAGAAGGCTTCGTAACGAAGCAAGAAATCATTCAGTCTGGCAAGCCGAACAAGATTTTGTACCGTATTACAGAAGCCGGAAAACAATCTTTCCGTCAAGAAATACAGACGCCTATCTTGCCGCCAGTATTGCGTTCAGACATGCTGGTTAAGATTTTCTTCGGCAAGAGCCGCACGTTCGACGAGCAAAAGGATTTACTAGAGGGCTGTTTGGATACGCAACGTCAATTGCTCCAACAAAGTAAGGCCTCTTATAAAAAGCTGGAAGTGAATTTTGACGAATATCAACGTTTTTGCTGGGAGTATACCATTCATCATCTGGAGTCAACGATTTCCTTTATGGAACAAAAAATGACTTCCTTGTTGAAACAACCAGCTTATTCCGTTTAACCACATAAAGCGAAGGGCTCATGTCTTGTGAACAATGAGCCCTTCGTTTTTTTCATTTATTTAAGATTTTCTGGATTGAGGCATTCGAGCTCAGGAACAACGAAACGTCCGTCTTTACGGATCAGGCGATCGTCAAACCAAATTTCTCCACCGCCCCACTCAGGGCGTTGAATCATAACCAAGTCCCAGTGCACGGAGGATTTGTTTCCGTTAAACGCTTCATCGTATGCCTGTCCTGGTGTAAAGTGGAAGCTTCCATCGATTTTTTCGTCGAAGAGGATGTCTTTCATTGGGTTTTGGATGTACGGATTCACGCCAATCGCGAATTCCCCAACGAAACGAGCACCTTCATCGGTATCAAAGATTTCATTAATCTTCTCTGTATCGTTTGCAGTTGCTTCGATGATTTTGCCATCCTTGAAGGTCAGCTTGATATTGTCGTAGGTAAAGCCTTGGTAAGGAGATGGCGTGTTGTACGCGATCGTACCGTTGACGGAATCACGGACAGGAGCAGTGAATACTTCTCCGTCAGGGATGTTGGCTTCACCTGCACATTTGATTGCCGGAATATCTTTGATGGAGAAGGTCAGATCGGTGCCTGGCCCTACGATACGTACCTTGTCGGTTTTCTCCATCAGCTCGACCAAGCTGTCCATGGCTTTATCCATTTTGCCGTAATCAAGCGTGCACACTTTGAAATAGAAATCTTCGAAAGCAGCGGTGCTCATATTAGCCAACTGAGCCATGGATGCATTTGGATAGCGAAGCACGACCCATTTGGTATGTGGTACGCGAATGTCCAGTACAGGACGGGCTAGCAGCTTGGAGTGTAGCTGCATTTTATCTCCAGGCACATCAGAGAGCTCACTAATGTTATCGCCACCGCGGATGCCAATGTAGCAATCCATTTGCTTCATGAAAGCCACATCTGCTTCACGCATGATACCCAATTGTGTTTCGTTGGCACCCATCAAGAGTTCGCGCTGAACGGATTGGTCGATCAGTTGGACAAACGGATTTCCCCCAGCTTCGTATACCTTGGCAATGACGGCTTTTGTCAGATCGGTAACGTTGCCAATGGAGTAAATTAAAACGTTTTCACCAGGCTTGACAGTCACCGAATAATTGACGAGGACGTCAGCCAGTTTTTCAATTCGTGAATCTTTCATAGGAAGGGGATCCCTCGCTTTCCATATCATTCTTATCCATTGTACACAACTCAAACAGAAAAAAGCTACCCACTGACGAGGGTAGCTTGCGGAGGAAACGCGCTTGAAGGATTCGGTACTTCATGTATATGCAACGACCTGCTAAATATGGCTATATCTTCGGGGAAGAAAGATTAGTCGCAGCTGCACCCGATAATAACCAGCAGGATGAAAAGAATCAAAACCAGAGTGAAGCCGTCGAATTCTCCATTAAAGATGCCGCTCATCGAATAAACATCCTCCTCATATGTGTGTTAAGCCTCTTGTGCTTACATCTACAACATATGGGTGATCGCATAGGACCGAACCGGGCATCCGCCCATTTTTGAGAAAATTGTTTGGGGAATCTCTCATTTTTCATACTCTTGCAGTTCTCGATGTTTATTATTCTGAAAAGCAGGAAAAGCTAGAGGATACCAAAAGACTTTGCAAGTATGAAAGGATGTTTATGTGATGCAAAGATCATTATCTAGCATGCAGCATGATCTGGTACAAATTACGATTAATGTTGGAGAAGACTTTAAATCCATTGTGTGGAAAGCGCAATACGACATGGACTTCAATACAGAATGTCTCTTTTGTTTCTCCGAGCAAATTACCGGCTACCGTGTAGAAGACGAAGACGGAAAAGCGGGGAAAGTCGCCGTTTGTCCGCATTGTGAAAAAGTAAACGCTATCTACGCGTAAGATTGAAGTTTGATGGCAAAGAAAAGACGATGTTTCTTGCAAGCATCGTCTTTTTTGCGTTCTTTCAAGTTTTGGAAGGTACCGATGAACGCCCACAACTCGTGAGAAGAAAAAGCACAGGGCTCGCAGACCTTGACAACGCCTACCCAGTCGGAACTTCAAAAAGGGGACCTGGTAGTCGAACACTTCTTCCCTGAGATACATCCGCCCGTAGGGTGGCTTTGGCTCGACGGTCCCCTTTTTTTAGTGGAGACGGCCAGTGAATCTCCCATGCTGGCGTGTCAGAGTCGAAGAGAACTGTGCTTTTTCTTCTCCTCCACTATGTTGACTCAAACCAAATAGACCGCGTCCTTCTTAGTCTATATCTGACTCTATATCCACCAAGTACCACCTGCTCTTTAGCAGGATTGAAAGGAGGCTTCTCGAATAGTATGAGAGACATACATAAGTAGATAGGTAGGGGTGAACACCGTGCAAAAGAGATGCAACCGCTGCGGGAACGAAATGGAGATCGAGCTGCGCAACGTCGTGTACCGAAAACGGGTTAAAATCATGAATGTACCTGTACACGTATGCGTGGACGAAGACTGTGACCATTCCCAAGTGGTAGATGTGATTAAGAATGATTTGAAGTCACTCATGGAGGAACTGGGCCAACATCCGCAGCGCCAGGCAATCGAATTCGAAGAGATGTCAGAGTTATCCAACTTATTGGTATTGATTGCTAATGAGAAGGTGAATTCGACCGTAAGAGAACTACTTGGTGAAAAAGTCAACGAGCTATTGGATCTGTTTTTGTTGGCGCAGTCCCTTGGCGATGAAAAATGGATGCTGGAGCTACGCGAGCGTCTAACAAAAATTATGGTGTAAGGATAAAGAGATGCCTAGAAGAAAGGTATCTCTTTTTTCATTGCTCCCCTGCACCGCAAATGTAGACTTTGCCGCTTGGACTTATGTATACTGATAGGCACATAAGATAAGGAGAGATGAACGATGTCACAAAAACAACTTCACTCCATAGAAGAACTGGATGAGTTCGTAGCGAAAAATGGGAAAAGGCTTTTGTTTAAGCATAGCACGATCTGCCCAATCAGTACGTCCGCTTATGAAGAGTTTCAGGCGTATTTGCAGGACAATCAAGTGGAATCTGCGGTCATTCTGGTACGGGAGGATCGCCCTGTCTCCAACGCCGTAGCGGATCGTTTTTCCATCAAGCACGAATCCCCGCAAATCTTTTTGCTGGAAGACGGCGAAGTAAAATGGCACACGTCTCACTGGAAAATTACAAAGGACGCGATTGGTCAGGCGCTCAACGTGTAATCAAAAAGCCGGAACACCTTATAAGCGAGGTGAATCCGGCTTTTTGCATGGAGAAAAAGAGCGCTGGAGAAACTATTCCCAGAATAGCTCCAACTTGTCTCCACTTTTCAATTCTGTCTGGAAGTTGGCTTGCTCTCCGTTGACAAGCATGACGAATCCGGAGATGCTCTCACGGTCGGGCTTTTCCAAGGACACATCGACAAAACGGAAGACGTCGCTAAACACTGGTGAAGACGCAGGTGAGGATTTTACCGTGATGTTGGCACCTTCGCTCACGGGATCGGAGGCATTCGCCGCCTTTCCGTCTACCGTAATCGTTACCTGTGCGACAGGCAATACGACTCGTTCACCATTGAAGTGGACGGTCATTGTCTCCTGTACCCATTCTTCCAAGGGGATGACATCCTGAATGGAAGGGGCGGGGACTTCATCTTGCCGGTATACGAGGACATCGCCTTGCCGGACGACATCTGTCAAGGCAGCTTGCCTTCCGTTCAGCTCAATCACCTCGATATGGGACGGAATCGTGTAATCTTGTCCATTCACAGAAAAATGCAAGCCTGACTCCACTGATGCTTTTAGTTCGGCGAGCTCTAATACCTCATATACTGTGCGGGGGAGACGGATGTCCACCTCGGCACGATCAGTAATTAAAGTATCGAGAGTAGCAACCACTCCGTTAACATGTACGATTGGACCGAGTGAGTAGGGACGGTCATTGCAGATCACTTCAAGCGTGTCCAGCTCAGCGAATAAATCTTTGGCAAACACACGCGCATCCTCGCCATTTGTACCTGCTACTACGGTGATTTGGTCCCCGTCATTGATTGGCGTGTCGAGACTGACGCTCTCTTTGTTGCGCTCAATTACCGGCGCCGTACCATGACCACCCGGAATCATTTTCATACGTCCGTTTACGGTAACGGTCATTGCCATTCCGGGGCGACCATACAGACGGCGGATATCCAGTCCAGATGCAATGAGCGCATCACCCAACGTCATTTTTCGCAAATCGAAAATGCGTACAGGAGAGTCATTGACTGTAACGGTTACATAGCGCAACGGATGACGGCGCGCAGCAACAGCAATACCGACTGGCGTTACGAACTCAGGCCCACTGAGCGCAGGATTTTCTCCGACGTACTGTTTGATCGCATCGCCACCTCTGACAGCAACACGGGCGGCAGGAATATTCAAGACCTGAGCGACTTTTCCAGTAAGCCCAGGGGTGAGGCTACCGCCGCCGATCAACATGACCGCTTGCGGAGCTTTTCCGTTGAGCTCCAATATTTTGAAGGCAATTTTATCTGCGAGCTGCTGGATGTCTGCTTCAATCGCACTTGTTACCTCGGCCGCGCTCATCGTATGCTCCATGCCGAGAATGTCGGTGAAGGTGACGGACTCCTCGGTGGATAAGACACGCTTCACTTCTTCTGCCATCGGAAAATCCATGAGAAAGGCGTTCATGAGCGCATCCGTGATTTCATCTCCTGCAACAGGCACCATGCCGTAGGCAGTAATGGCCCCTTCCTCAGTCAGCGCTACATCAGAAGTACCTGCCCCAATGTCCACCAATGCAATATTCAGTCGGCGCATAGTCACAGGAATCAGGACATTAATCGCCGCAATAGGCTCAAGTGTCAATGCCTGCATTTCTAGATCGCATCGTTTCAGAGCAGCGATCAGCGAGTCGACAACCACGCGTGGAAGGAAAGTTGCGATCACATCTGCGCTTGCTATGTCACCCCGCTGGTCAATCAGACTCCCGATCAACTCTCCATCCAGATGGTAGTTGACGACGCTGTAACCGACGCAATAATAGCGGGTGACGTCTTGATCCTTTAGTTCTTGGGCTAATGCGGCTTGGGCCTCCTGTACAGCGGAAAACTCCAAAGCGACAACATCATCACGCGAGATGAAGGCATGTCTGGCTAACGGCATGTCCACACGAACGCGGCGGGTGCGCAATGACCGACCAGCAGCAGCGACCGCTACCTGATGAAGTTTGCCGTATTTTCCTTCCAGCTCCTCTTTTATTTGTTGAATCACCTTAGCTACGGCGACAATATCGTGAATTTGCCCATCGAGCATGGAGCGTTCATCGTGCTCTCGAATTGCGCAGTCCAATACGCGGTACTGATCGCCGGTCGTTTCCACGATCAGGCCGACGACGCTGCGCGTTCCAATATCTAATGAAAAAATAAGCTCAGGGGCTATGATGTCAGACAAAAGTAGGTCACTCCTTGTAAGAGGTTGTTCAAAAAGTCTTTACAATACTTATCGGTGTTTTTGGACTGAAATGGAAAGGAACATTCACTTTTAGCTAGAACATATATCCAAAACTATTCGATTTAAAAGGGAAAGAATCCTGTCGAAGCAAGGAATCTTCTTCGGTTTGACGAATAATTTGAAAAGATAAAAAAACAGAAAAAATTTACTTTCGCGCTTTTTGGCGCTAAACTGCTGACAAGGGTGTTTGAATCGATTATAATTACCCTAATTTATCGATAAATCCCTATATAAAAAGAGGAGAGTGGAGAGAGATGGCACACGATCAGATCGAAACCATGCGCAAGCAGATAGACGAGATCAACCTGCAAATTCTTGAATTGGTCAACAAACGAGCTACCTTGGTTCAAGAGCTCGGCAAAGAAAAAGAAAAACAGGGCAGCAACCGTTTTGACCCAGAGCGTGAGCGCCAAATGCTCAATCTGCTCGTTGAAAACAATAAAGGTCCTTTCAATGACAATGCTATTCGTCATTTGTTCAAGCAAATTTTCCAGGTTTCCTTAGATCTGCAAGACGACGATAAGAAAAAAGTACTCCTCGTTAGCCGTAAGAAACAGGCAGAGGATACGGTTATCACTGTAAAAGGCGTAGAGTTCGGTGGAAAAAATCCGATTCTCATCGCAGGCCCTTGCTCTGTGGAAAGCTACGAGCAGGTAAGAGCAGTAGCAGAAAACCACGCAAAACGCGGACTGCGCACACTGCGCGGTGGCGCATACAAGCCTCGTACTTCGCCATACGACTTCCAAGGACTGGGTGAAGAGGGCTTGCAAATCCTCAAGCGTATCGGGGATGAGTTCAACCTCGTAACGATCAGTGAAATCGTAACGCCAGCAGATCTTGAGATGGCGACGAAATACATCGATGTCATCCAAATCGGTGCTCGCAATATGCAAAACTTCGAGCTGCTGAAGGCGGCAGGTCGTGTGAACAAGCCGATCCTCTTGAAGCGTGGCCTCTCTGCTACGATTGAAGAGTTCATCTACGCGGCAGAGTACATCCTGTCCGAAGGTAACACGCAGGTCATGCTGTGCGAGCGTGGAATCCGCACGTATGAAAAAGCGACACGCAATACGCTCGATATTTCTGCAGTACCACTCCTCAAGCAGGAGACGCACTTGCCAGTGTTTGTAGACGTGACGCACTCTACAGGTCGTCGTGATCTGCTCTTGCCTTGCGCGAAAGCAGGTTTCGCAGTCGGTTCTGACGGAATCATGGTAGAGGTTCACCCAGATCCAGATGTAGCATTGTCTGATGCGAAGCAACAGTTGAACATTCCACAGTTCAACGAGTTCGTTGATGAGCTGCTCACTTCTGGTTTGTACAAAGGCGAGATTGTGGCAACGAGAGCATAAGAATACCTTTCGAATACGATTTGAGGGTCCTTCCTGCGCGCGGAAGGACCTTTCTCATTTGACGAACCATTGGCGACCAAGTAAGCTAGAATTACGTGCTGATATTGATGAAGGAGGAGAGGACATATGGAAGACAACCATCAATGCTGCTCGACTGATCGGTCCACCGAAAGGCCGGATAAAATCAAGTCTAATCTCATCTCCCGTCTGAATCGGGTAGAGGGACAAGTTCGCGGAATTCGCGGAATGGTAGAAAAAGATGTCTACTGCGACGACATTCTCAATCAAATTGCGGCTGTGCAGTCTGCCCTGAATGCGGTTGGGAAAATGCTTCTCGAAGGACATATGAAAAGCTGCGTGATGGATCGCATTCAGCAAGGTGATCATGAAGTGATTGATGAGCTTTTGAAAACGATGAACAAACTCATGAAGTAACGGGTGCACAAGCCGTCAAAAACGATTGCATCGGCATACGGCTTGTCGTATCATAGGTGCATATATTTATGAAAACGTTTATGAAAACCAAAAAATAGGGAAAGTGAGGGTGCATGATGCCGGTTACTATATACGACGTAGCAAGAGAAGCGGGGGTGTCGATGGCGACAGTTTCCCGCGTAGTCAACGGGAATCCCAACGTAAAGCCTTTGACCCGAAAAAAGGTATTGGCTGCGATTGAGCGCTTGGGATATCGACCAAATGCGGTTGCTCGTGGACTCGCCAGCAAAAAAACGACAACAGTTGGTGTCATCATCCCGGATATCTCCAGTTTGTTTTTCTCCGAATTGGCCCGAGGAATTGAAGATATCGCTACCATGTACAAATACAATATCATCCTGTGTAACTCTGACCAACGGATGGAAAAGGAATTGCAGCTCATTAATACTTTGCTCGAAAAGCAGGTGGACGGGCTTCTGTTTCTGGGTGCAGAAATCAAAGAAGATCATTTGCAGGCATTAACAAGCACCTCTGTACCGACTGTACTCGCGGCGACTCGCGATGCGGACAACGTACTTCCGTCGGTTAGCATTGACCATTTCCAAGCGGCATACGATGCGACAGAAGCATTGGTTGCACGCGGGCACAAGCGGATTGCAATGATCGCGGGTCCTGCAAACGATCCATTGGCAGGGTTGATGCGCTATGAAGGTTATAAAAAGGCATTGAAAGATGCGGGTATCGAGCTGGATGAAGAGCTGATTGCGACAGGCAACTACTTTTATGAATCTGGCTTGTCCACTACAAAAGCGTTCCTTGCCCTTAAAAATCCGCCGACGGCGATTTTCGCAGCAAACGATGAGATGGCCATTGGTGCGATTCACGCCATTCAAGATTCTGGCCTGAACGTGCCAGGTGACATCGAAGTCATTGGTCACGATAATATTCGTCTGGTTGAAATGGTACGTCCACGACTAACTTCTGTCGTACAGCCAATGTATGATATTGGTGCGGTGGCAATGCGCCTGTTGACCAAATACATGAATAACGAAAATGTCGAAGAGCATGTTGTGCTGCTACCGCATCGAATTGAGTATCGAGAGAGCACAAAGCCCGAGCAAGCTTGATCATAAAGGGACGTAGGCAATTGACAGCAAGAGGGGGATGGGAAATGCGTTACGGAATTATCGGCGCGATGGATGAAGAAATCGCGCTTTACTTGGAAGCGATGCAAGAGACGACTACTGCCACCAAAGCAGGCATTACCTATTACACAGGTAAAATGGAAGGCAAAGATGTCGTGCTGTGCAAATCAGGTGTCGGAAAGGTGAATGCTGCCGTGACGACACAAATCCTCATCGATTCCTTCCAAGTAGAACGTGTCATTTTCACAGGTGTGGCAGGAGCTGTTCACCCTGAATTAAATATTGGTGACATTGTGGTTTCGACGGATTGCATCCAACATGACATTGATGTGACACCACTTGGCTTTGAGCCAGGACAGATTCCGTTTACAGAGCGATGGACCTGGCAAGCGGATGCTGAGCTGATGCAGCAAGCGATCGATGCGGGCCAGGAGCTGGAAGCGGGCGTTCAAGTAGTGAGCGGGCGTATCTTGTCCGGCGACCAGTTCGTTGCCAGTCGGGAAAAGGTGCAATGGCTGTATGAGCAATTTGCAGCACATTGTACGGAAATGGAAGGGGCATCTGTAGGACAAGTATGTGCGATGAATGGCGTGCCGTTTGTCGTGGTTCGCTCGATGTCGGATAAAGCAGACGGCTCCGCGCATATAAACTTCGTGGAATTTACCAAGCTGGCTTCCCAACGCTCCTATGCGATTGTCCGTAACATGTTGACAGCTTCAGCAGCATCGACAGCTGCGGGAGTGATCGTCTACTCGACGAAAAACTGTGTGGATTGCGACATGGTTAAAAATTGGCTGACAGCAAAAGGCGTTTCCTTTGAAGTGCGCGATGTCATGACGAGTCGTGCCTATCAAGAGGAAGTGGAGCGCTTTGGCTTCATGGGTGTGCCTGTAACAGTCGTGGGCGATAAAGCGGTAAAAGGCTTTGCACCAGCTGAGCTGGAAGAGCTAGTGAAATAGGGTTTCGAATAGAAAAAGCGTGCTGACCAGTACCCAAAGGTACGAGGGCAGCACGCTTTTTTTACTTTTCATCCAATAGGTGCGTTCAGCATCGCACGTTCTAACGTAAGACGATTTTTTTCCGTGATCTCTGCTCGTCGTGGGATTGTTGGGAATGGTTCGTCAAAAAGCCGAGATGGCAAGGGCAAATCCGTCTCAGGTTGCCAGCGCTTGAGCCAGGCTTCGGGAAGATCACCGTCCGTAAGAGGCTGATCGCTCATCTCACTCCAGACCAGGGTCCATGCCCGCGGCACCACCCGCCAAATATCGTAGCCCCCGCCGCCTACAGCAATCCAGCGACCGTCACAATATTCATGAGCGAGACGGTGAGCAAGACGAGGAATCGCCTGATAAATCTTCATTGAGCAAGACAAATGGGTGAGGGGATCGTACGCATGAGCGTCACAACCATTTTGGGTCAGGATGACATCCGGTTTGAAGCCAGCCGCTAGCTTTGATACCAACTCTTCATATACTTCCAGAAAAGAAGCGTCTTCTGTGAAGGCATCGAGCGGAACGTTGACAGAATAACCGTAACCGCTTCCATCTCCACGTTCAGACAAATTCCCTGTTCCTGGGAAGAGATACTTACCCGTTTCGTGAATGGATACAGTCAGTACATGAGGGTCATCGTAAAACGCCCACTGTACCCCATCTCCATGATGGGCATCTGTGTCGATATACAGCACGCGCGCATTCCAGTTTTTTCGCAAATAAGCGATCGCGACGGAGCAATCGTTGTAGATACAAAAGCCAGAGGCGCGTCCACGAAAGGCATGATGCAGTCCACCAGCGGGATTGAAGGCGTGTTCTGCCTGTCCACTCATAACCGCGTCCACTGCGTTTAACGTACCTCCGACGATCAGCGAGGACGCTTCATGCATGTTCGAAAAACAGGGAACATCCTCTGTCCCCAAGCCATAACTGGCTGCCTGCGGAAGCTCGTGTTCACTATGGCCCTGATCGCGAACAAATTGGATATAACGCGGGTCATGCACCAGGGCGAGTTCTTCATCTGTCGCCGGTCGGGGAGTCAGGATGTCTGAGTCTTTGAGTATTCCGTAACTGCTCATCAGATCATGTGTAAGGAGCAGACGACGCTGGTTGAACGGATGATCATCATGAAAATAATATTGCGTGTAGTCTGGAGAGTAGATCAGACGAGCATTTCGGCTCACTGGGGTATCCCTCCTTCCGTAGGTCCGATTACGGAAAAGCCCTTTTCAAGGAGCAATTGCGTCACGATACGAGGATCAATTGTCTGTACCCGAAAAACAAGGTTCTTTTTTGCGTGCTGTTTCCCAGGAAAAACCACGACGCTCGTGACATTTACTTGTGCATCGCGAAAGACTTGACTGACTTCTGCCAGCATGCCAACGCGGTCATCTACTTCGACTTCGATATGGGAGCTGGGCTTGTTAACGCCGAAAAGTTCGATCAGGCTAGAGAAAAGATCCGATTCTGTGATTAATCCTACGAGCCGATTCCCTTCGACGATGGGTAGTGAGCCGATTTTGTGCTCGTATAGTTGGAGGGCTGCGTCTTCGATGAAATCCAGTGGGTGGGCAGTGATGACTTGTTGATTCATGATATCGGCTACAGGCTTGTGCAGGACGGTGTCGTCATCGTCATGTGTCAGCAGGCGAGAGGGGAGGGCGTCTCGCAGGTCACGGTCCGAGACAATACCTACGAGTGAGTCGTTTTTAATGACGGGCAAATGCCTGATTCTGTTTGCACGGAGGAGAAGAAGCGCTTCTCCGATTGTAGTGGATGGCTGGATCGTGACAATTTTTTTTCGCATAATCTCTTCAATACGCATAAGAGTGACCTCCTGGAATCAAAAGGCATCCAAACTAGTAAAGAAAACGATTTTGAAACCGCATAGCATCAAAGGCAACGACTGTTTCTGGCGGTACACGCTTGCCGATTTTTGCCATGAGACAGTTGGCGGGATGTGAGCATATTTCCGGATCGTCTGTCGCCATCCAGCTCAGGCCTGCGCTACCCATGACCTTTTCCATGACCTTTCTGTATTGCCATACATCGAGTCCTGTTCCTTTCAGGTCCCAATGCCAATAATACTCCGTTGTAATAATGACGTAGTCTTCCATGGCGTCGTCCAAGAAGGCGACTTCCAGCAGCTTTTTGCCTACGCCACCCGCTCTCACTTTATGACTGATTTCAATCGCGCCCAGCTCCAGCAAATCGGGCAGTTGGGCTTGTGACCATCGCTCCAGTGGATCGGGGTGCAGAAAGGTCACGTAGCCGAGGACGAGGTCTCCTTCGCGTGCAATAATAATGCGCCCTTCAGGCAAATCCGCGATTTCGATGAGAGCTTCATGCTGCTGTTCAGGGATACGAAAAGCTTTCAGTCCTTCATCAAAGCGTAATGAGGCCAGATAACTTCCTGTAATCGGTCCTTCGACGAGCAGTTCCTTGTTGTTCACCATTAAGCTCAATGAATGATAGCGTTTGACGTGCTCCATCAGTTCCCCCCCTTACGTTTGTAGAAAAACAGAGATGGCGTCTAACCATCTCTGTCAGTTGTCATTCCAGTTTATTCTGTGGTGTTGGCAGTTACGATGTTAGAATGTGGCGATTCTCCGTAACTGTTGACTGCGGTAATGTAGTAGTTACTGCCATTCGGTACTTCTGCTGCGTGTGTAAAGCTTGTGCTAGAGACAGTACCGAGTAACAAATAGCCGCTTGCTGAGTCTGGGCTAAAATATACGTTGTACATCTGCTCAGACGAGCTGCTTCCTTTCCACTTTAGCTGCCAACCGTTAGGCGTGTTTTTGATAGACAAGGATTTCGGAGCAGCAGGTGGTGAAGCGGAATCTGTGTTTGTATTCGTGCCTCCTGATCCATCTGCTGGGTTCGTCACAGTTCCATCTGGATCTGTTTGACCATTCCCGTTATTGTCCATCGGATTCGGGATGCCTGTTTCGGTACCTTGATTTGGATCAGGCAACTGCCATGTCTGTGTAGATCCGACAGAAGCGATTGCGGAAGGCTGCGATTCATTACCAGCGATATCCACCGAAGTGACATAATAGCCTAAATCTCCATGGTGTGCAGTCGTATCGGCAAAAGTCAATTCCGACGGATCTTTCACAGTCGCTACTTTGACAAAGCCGTTCTGCACATCAGCGCGGTAGATGCGATAACCGACCAAGTCAGCTTCTTTGGCTGATTGCCACGTAAGCGTAATTTGCTTACCTGAGCCTGTAGCCGTTACACCGCTTGGAGAAGATGGCGCTCCACCTGCCTCTGTACGAGGGTCTTCCTTGTCAGGCAGGCGTTGCTCCCAATCTGGTGGTTGGGTGGCGACCCTACTGTTTTTCGCTTGAATTTGCTCCTTGGTAGGCAGCGGATCAGGTGAGCGGTAGAAGACGCCTTCGGTAACAAAATCCTCAGGTGTTCCTTCCTTCGCCAAATAACGTTCGCCATTATACGTAATGACACGTGCTTTTTGGTGGGAGTCGTCTACCTTCGTCGGAACGAACTTGCTGTTGAAAATATCAGTGATCAAATGGCCAGCTTCCTTTGAAAGCTCACTTGGCAAAAGACCTGATTTCGAGTCAACAGTCGCGCTGACAATTCCTGCCGGCTTTTTAAAGGTGGAATCAGGAGGTGAAAGGTTCGGATGCTTCGCAATGACATCCTTCATGACTTTACCCCATACGACCATCGGAACATATTTGTCGGCGTCTGGCATTGGATATGGCTCGTCAAAGCCAACCCATACCCCCATGGACAGCTCTGGCGTGTAACCGACGAAATAGAGGTCGTTGCTGTTGTTCGTTGTTCCGGTTTTACCTGCCACATCGACTTTGCGCGGCACGTATTTGCGGATGTGTGTACCCGTACCGTTATTGACAACGGAACGCATCATATCAGTGATCAAGTATGCTGTTTGCTCGCTGTACACTTGCACTGGTTTAGTCTCATGACGGTAAATTACTTTTCCGGTGTTATCTTCAATTCGGTCAATCAGATAGGCATCAACGAAAGAACCGTGATTTGCGAATGTCCCATAGGCGTTTGTAATTTCCTCAACAGTTGTTCCGTAGGTGAGACCGCCAATTACGCCAGTGGCTGCATAGTTGTCAGCATCCACCAATGTTGTAATTCCCATTTTCTTCACGTATTCGAGAGCCGTTGGAATGCCAACTTTCAAATACGTCTTGATCGCCGGAATGTTCCAGGACATACGCAGTGCTTCACGGGCACTCATCATCCCTTGCCATTTGTTGTTCCAGTTCTTAGGTAAATGGGAACCGTTCTGGCCGTCAGCGAGTAGCACCGGAGCGTCATCGATTGGGGATGCTGGCTGGAGCAATCCCAGTTCAAAAGCAGGAGCATAAGCTGCAAGTGGCTTCATGGCCGAACCAGGCTGGCGTGGTACGGTGGCGTGGTTCGTCTGTTCCACCTTGAAGTCACGTCCCCCGATCATGCCGAGGATAGCTCCTGTTTTGTTGTGAATCAGCATTGCGCCGACTTCTTCCAGAGCATTTTCGATTTTCTCTGTTTTGCCGTTTGAGCGACGAATCGTATAGGTACGATTCTTACCGAAGTTTTTCGGGTCGGCTGCAACAGCCTGCATGATGTCATATACGCTCTTGTCGATCGTGGTATGTATCTTGTACCCTTTTCGCAGTATGTCGCGACGTTTCTCTTCAACCAGCTGTCGGTATTCGTTGCGGCCGATGGTTGATTTGTCTCGTCCTTTTTCCAAGAGGTCTGCATCCACAAGTTGACGTGCGGCACGATCTTCAATTTCCATCATCAAGAAAGGCACTTCTCGATAAGCTTGCTGTGTCGGTTTTGCTAGCTGTGCCTTTAAATCACTGGCGAGAGCTCCATCGTATTGAGTTTGTGTGATGTAGCCATTTTCCAGCATCCGATCCAGCACCATTTTTTGGCGTTCCTTCCCGCGCTGATAGCTTTCTGCACGGAATGGAGAGTAGGCACCTGGATTTTGAATCATGCCCGCAAGATAGGAGCCCTCAGCGAGCCCGAGCTCTTTTACATCTTTGCCAAAAATCCCTTTCGCGGCAGCCTGAACGCCGTATACGTTTGAACCGTTGGCGTTTTTTCCAAAGTAAATTTCGTTCATGTAGGCTTCCAGAATCTGATCTTTGGAAAACATGCGCTCGATTCGAATCGCGGTAAAAATTTCACGTGCCTTACGGGTGTGGCTAACTTCAGCAGAAAGGATTGTATTTTTTACAAGCTGCTGTGTAATCGTACTACCACCTGTTACGACGGGCTGGTTGGTAATTTCCTGAATCGCTCCGCGCATGGTAGATTGAAGCGAAACTCCGGAGTGGTGGTAGTAGGTTTTGTCTTCAGTTGCGATGATGGCATTAATTAAATAGGGAGAAACGTCTGCTTTCTTCACCAAACGTCGATCGCCTTCTTCGGCCCGCAATTGGCCGATCAGAGAGCCGTCGTTGTAGTAGGCGAATCCAGTCAGATAGTTAGTGAAGATTTTATTCTCCAGTTCCTCCTTGCTGCGCACAGGCTCGTCCTTCACGAGTGCGGCAACATAACCTGTCACGATTCCTCCTGCGACTGCAGCTCCCATTAGCCCGAGTACGAAGACGATTTGGAAGATGATCCAGAACGTTCTACCACGGCTTCTGCGTCGCTTTTTCTTCGTCGGTTCAGAGGAAGATGTGTGGTTATTCGACATAATCTACGACCCCCTAGCATACCCCCTGATTATACCATACGAGGAACCTAGAGGATAGAAAATGCGTAGGAATTAGCAAAATGTGTCAAATACCGTTGAAAGTTGTCGGGTGTATGAAAGCAATAAAAAAAGAGCAGGCCGACAAGCGGCACTGCTCTTTTTTTATTTATCCTCAGACGATTAACGGCTGTAGAACTCAACGATCAGAACTTCGTTGATTTCAGCTGGCATTTCTTCACGGTCTGGCAGACGAGTGAAGGTACCTTCAGCAGCAGCATCGTTGAATGTAACGTAGTTCGGCAGGAAAGTGCGACCTTCCAGAGAGTCCTTGATCAGTTGCAGACCACGGGACTTTTCACGAATGGAGATTACATCACCCGGTTGTACGCGGTAGGATGGGATGTTTACTTTTTTGCCGTTTACCAGGAAGTGACCATGGTTTACCAACTGACGAGCAGCTGGGCGAGTTGGAGCAAAGCCCATGCGGTATACCAGGTTGTCCAGGCGGGATTCCAGCAATTTCATGAAGTTTTCGCCCACTACGCCAGCCATTTTGCTAGCATTGTCGAAAGTGCGGCGGAATTGTTTTTCGTTAAGGCCAAACATGTGGCGCAGTTTTTGCTTTTCTTGCAACTGGATTCCGTACTCGCTCAGTTTACGACGGTTGTTGTGACCGTGTTGACCTGGAGGGAAGTTGCGTTTGATGTCTTTTCCTGTACCATCGAGGGAGATACCCAGACGACGAGCCAGTTTGTGACGAGGTCCTGTGTAACGTGACATGTTTTCATTCTCCTTTAATATGGATTCGCAGGTGTTTACTTCCGGCAGGTTAGTTCCTACTTTATCTACACGAACTTCGGACGGTAGCGTTTCCGCATCGTGCTCCTCACAGATGATCAGCCGCAGTCTGTAAAGGGAGGGAACTAAGAGGGTACATCCTTCCGTTTTTACCTACAATCAATGCTACCCTGTACACATACATTCAATAATACTAGGCGCGATATAGTAAAGTCAAGGGAAAAGAAGCGCGCCATCCGCCGCAAGAAGTGGGATGGATGGCGCTTTTTGGGTTTTATTTTCGCAACAAAGTAACGGGACCGTCTGGATTATCCCGTTTTTCGAGGAAACGGGTAAAGGTAATGGCTGCATCGGCACGAGGGACGAGGCTTTGTGGCTGAAACTTCTGCTTGTCAGTTGGCACGATACCGAGTGTAGTCGCGATGATGATCGAACCGCGGTACTTCGAATTGGCAATGTCTGAGAGCTGGGACTGGAACATGCCAGGGAAGTCCGTCAGTTTTTTGTAACCGAGTGCACGAACAATCATATCAGCGAGTTCTTCACGTGTAATCGTCTCATTTGGGTTCAGCTTGGAAGCATTTTTATCGAGAAGACCGCGATCAACAGCTCCTTCTACGGCTGAGAAGAAGCGCGAACCATTTGCCACATCGCTATAAGTGGCCTTGCGTTCCAGAGAGTACTGTGGATAGTGATTGCCTTGGTTGAGACTGATCATGAGCATTTCAATCATTTCGCCACGTGTGATCGGTTTTTGCGGCATAATTTTGCCGTTTTCAAGCGTGAGTGCGTCGTATTCATACATCAACAAGAGTTCCTTTTCCGCCGGATGACCCTCCAAATCGGCAGGAGCCGGACGATGAAGCGCAATCGTTTTGCCAGTAGAGGTAGAGCTCCACTCGCCTGTTACAGCATCAAGGTAATACGGCTGCTCAAACGGCGTCATTGTCGCGCGATAGACGATCTTGGCAGTTCGCTTCGGTGTGTAGGAAGGCTGCTCTTTCGCGCGTTTGGCATCCTCAGGAGTAAGAGGGACGAGGGCGTATACTTCCTCTGCTTTTGTCTCTGTCCACCATTTTTCGCTCGCTTCGGCAGCAGGCAGATGCTTGGGAACTTGTGTCGGGTATGTTTCGCTGCCCAATTCAGTACTGTAACTCATTAGATCGCCTGTTTCTGTGTCAAACGTGAAGTAGGCAGAGCCGCTAGCTGCAGCTATTCCATTGATAAAACGCTCAAATCGGATCTGCGTCCGCTCGGAATCAACGGGTTGGTTTTGGATTTCCTCTTCAAAACGCTCTGTCCAGTAAAGCTGGTGGGCCATGGTTGGCGCCAAATCACGAATCGTTTCCATCGCTTTTGCCTTGAATTTTTCCATGTCTGGCTTTTTAGAAGCGCTTGTTTTTTCTTTACGGCCACGGAAGTCCTTGTCCAATCGGTAGATATCCCCGGTTACAGCATCCACGGAGACATACGCAAATCCGTCTTCGCTATTGCCCTTTTCGCCGAATTCGAGATCCCAGACAGGACGATTGCCACGGTAGTCTCTTTCATTGTAATTGGCAGAACGAAGCTCGTAGTTGGACAACTTCAATGCTTTCGATGCCCATTGTACAGCTTCCTCTTGGGAGAGCGGTTGTCCGCTGCGGCGTGCAGATAGGACTTTGCTGCTGACAGGCTCAGGATCTTTCGCTGGTTGATACGGAGTTAACGATTGTGTCAATGCTTTCCCGGTCTCCGCATCAATGTAGAAGGTGAAAGGATTCGTATACCCGAGAGACGGCTTGTTATTTTGCGTCTCCATCCGTTCCCACGGCAGCAGGTAAACTGGTTTTGGATGCGCTTGTTCTTTAAACAGTTTCTCAGCTTCTTCTTCCGAGATTGTCGTATCCGTGTCCTCGAAAGTCACGTCGTTCCACGACAGAGAATAGTTGGTCACTGTGCCGGAAGCATCTACCGTGATATCTGCGCCGTTATCAGGAAAGAGAATGCCGTCCACGTCACGAACAAAGCGGAAATTATAGTAGACTTCCGAGTTCAGGGGAGTTTTTGGCTCTGGCATATCGCGCGTATACAGTCTTGTTTCCGCTGCTTTTCCTGCATTGTTTTTCTCGAAAAAGCGCTTCGCCTGCTCTTGCGCCTCTGTATAGGAAATTCGTTTTGCATAAGGAAGCGAGGAGGCTTCCTGCTCTTGACGCGAATAGGAAGTCAGCTCGCCTGTATTAGCGTGGATACTTGCGCTATAAGATAGAAGGACTTTTCCGTTTTCCGGATCTTTCTTCACCCAACTAAACGACCATTCTGGAAATGGGCGCCAGCTATCCGCTGAACGAAATGACACATTCTGCACCGTCATTCCTGCGGTGGGTACTATTTTGGTAGCGAGTGCCAAGGCTGCTTCCTTGGACAGCTTTGCTTTGGCCTGTGCCACGGAGTCTGCTTGTGCCACAGTAGTCGCCATTTTATTGGTACTTACATGAGGTGACTGTGCATGCGCTTGAGCCACAGGCAGCAACAGACTGGCAGATAGAACAAATGAGCTGGACCGAATGATCCACGGTTTCATAGGAACCCCTCCAACGATGTCATATTCTTCTTATCACCTCTGACGAGAGGAAGTAAAAGTTCGTTTCAGTTCAAATTCACGAAAAAAGCACCCGGCATTTGCAGAAAGGAATGAAATATAGGAATTTTGTACCAAATGTTTTTTTATCAATCTAGAATTGTGAACATGCATCTTATATAATAAGAAATACTATCCATAGAATACAGAACGGTAAGGAGATAATTCGTTTTGGAAACCATTATGTATCTCATTCGTCATGGAGAGACGGAGTGGAATCAGGTTCGTCGTATACAAGGCCACAGTGACATCGCATTGAACGAGCTCGGGGTACGTCAGGCCGAGCAAGTAGCAGGCAGATTCCAAGGCGAGACGATTCACGCTTTTTATTCGAGTGATCTCAGTCGGGCACACGATACGGCTGCCAAGATTGCTGGCAATTTCCAATCCTCTGTTTCTACGCGGACAACCTTGCGGGAGCGCTGCTATGGGGAGTGGGAGGGGCTCACCTATGAAGAAATACGTGAGCGGTTTGAAAATCAGGATGAAGCCTCCTGTGGAATTGAGACATTCGAAGACATGCAGCGTCGAGCTGTAGCTGCCATGACAGAAATAGCAGGGAGTCATCCAGGTGAGGCGATTGTCGTTGTCTCGCATGGCGGTCTCATTAATAGCTTCTTGCATTATGTGACGGTAGGAGAACAAGGAACGGGTATCACACGTATTGATAATACCGGTATTACGATATTTCGGTATGTAGATCGCAGGTGGGAAGTTCTATCCGTTAATGATACAGACCATTTGAAAGCTTGAGAAAATGCTGAGAGAGGGAGTTTCTCGTGTCAAGCAAAATGTTGGGGAAGTTAGAGACGGTCTTTTCCTACACGGCCCATTTTATCTTACAATCTTGGCCGGAAAAGCGCCCAGGCATCCTTTTCTTGACAGATTCCGGGGGCCGCGTAATCAACTTCATGGAAATGCAGGTTGGTCCATCTCGGAATTCTCAAGGGCTTACCCTGCAACACGATGTATCGATTGGCAAAGTCTTTGATTTTATTGAAGAGGCACTTTCCTCCAAAGAGATCGTAGTTAAAACGAGAAGTGAAATGAACAACGTATGTGGAGCCTTTCCTTTGTGTGAAGAAGATGGAAGGGTTCGAGCTGTCATTGGCATGATAGCGCCCGAAGACCAAATCCATTTCGATTTGTCATCCTACATGCGCGGGCTAGAGCCGTTGATTCGCATGGGATATGATGCGTATATTCAACACGTCACCAGCCAGATTGTCATGGATTTGACGTTGCATGATACGACCAAAGAGCTGCTGCAAAGCTTGACGGGTCAGGTCAGTGACATTATCCAAAAAGGCTATTGTTCGGCCGTAAAGCTCGCGGACAATGCCACGTTGATTCCGCAGGAGAACGTAACAACACAAGAGGCGGAAGTTGGACAAACCCACATTGCTCAACTGGTTTCGAGATTCGGCACGACGCAAATCATGCCTTCCATTTTGGATGACCACAGGCTTGTGGTCGTTCCTGTCTCCTTGAACCAAACACCGCTCTACGCATTGTTTTTGCATCTGCCACCCGAAGAGACAGATTGCGTGTACGATGAACGGGATGTTGCTTTTTTGCAAGAAATAGGCGCGAAGGCAAGCTGTGCGCTTTGGCGTTCGATCATGTCGGACGACCTGCGTCGTGAAGCGAGCAAAAAAGATTTGTTGTATCAATTGATGTCAAAGATTCAGGCATCCATTGATGTGAATGATGTTTTGCATGAAATCGTGACGAGCATTCCCAGTCTTTATCCGTACTTGTCGGCAGAGCTTTTCCTGACGGTTGAACCCAATGCAACCACCCCGGTCAAACAGCTTTCTTTTCAAGAAGTAGAGCCGTCTACCAGTACCAAGGCCTATTTGGAAGGACGTCTCATTGCCGAAGAAGTGGGGGAAGGGGAGCAACAGGTGACGGTGATCGCAGCGCCACTCTTGGGCAAGCAGGGCATCTACGGTGTATTGCAAGTGACGTCCGATCAGCGAATCACCCTGAATCAGCATGAGAAGGACTACATCTCCATCTTGGCGGATACTGCTGGGACTGCGTTTGAAAACGCTCAGCTCTATCAGCAATCGCGCAATTTGATTCGAGAATTACGTTTGATTAATGAGATGGCGCGCCAGTTGAACAGAAGTCTTGATTTAAAGGAAATTCTCGATTTTGTTACGACAATGATGCGGGCTACCTTTGATGCGGAGTTTTGTGCCATCTTGCGAAAAACGCCGGGCGAGGATTGCTTCGATGTACTTTCTTCCTCCATTCCAGCGTTCAATGGCATGGCTATCGATTCAACAGAAAAGCCATTTCAGCAAATCTTGCAAAACAAGCAGGCGTTGTTGCTGGCTCAACCGGGGGCAGGACCACTTCCTTTTTCGCTCTTCACGTGCTGTTCCTTCATGGGGGTTCCGCTCGTTGTTGAGGGTGAGATTAGTGGAGTCCTTTTAGTCGCAGATTCCCGTTATCATTTTTTTAGTTTTGACGACTACAAACTCCTCGAAATATTTGGACAACATGCGAGCTTGGCAATGACCAACGCCGTCCTGCATAATGAAATGGAACGAATGGTCATTACGGATAATTTGACAGGTCTATACACGAGAAAACATTTGAATGAACGAGTAAGAGGATCATTACAAAAAGACAACTATGGCTCGTTGATCTTGATCGATATTGATTATTTTAAAACTGTGAATGATACATTTGGCCATCAGGTAGGGGACGAGGTATTGATTCAGGTCTCCAATCTGATTCGACATAGCATCCGAGACAGTGATATCGCAGCAAGATGGGGTGGAGAGGAACTCGCTGTTTATTTGCCGCGTGTGGACAAAAACACCGCGCATTCCGTGGCAGAGCGCATACGGGAATGCGTCGAGCAGGAGACGTCTCCACAGGTCACGATCTCGTGTGGACTAGCGAAATGGAGCAGGGAGATGGATGTAAACCTGAGTGTAGAAGCGCTGTTCCATCAAGCAGACATTGCTTTGTATGAAGCCAAAAATTCAGGTAGAAATCAAGTTGTTCTCGCCTAGAGCCAAAACAATGGCTCTTTTCTCTTTTCGGAAAAAAAGGCAAAAAACTTGAGAGGTAGATAAAAAATGACAAAAAACGATGACAAACAAAGGATCGCAACGCAAGTAGCACCTGATATTTTTTGTCTGGAAATACCTACGCCTTTTGATGTGGGGGCAGTAAACGTCTACTTGTTAAAAGGGGAACGCTTGACCTTAGTTGATGTGGGGCCATTGACCGACGATGCGTGGGCGGCCTTGACAGAAGGCTTAGAATCGATTGGGGTAAGCGTGCAAGATATCGAGCAAGTCATACTAACGCATCATCATGTGGATCACTGCGGGCAGTTAGAAAAAATACGAGAAACATCGGGAGCGAAGACGTTTGCCCATCCACAGGCAACCCCTTATGTACAGCAGGATGAGCAGTTTATGACTTTTCATGATCAGTTTTTCGAAGAGCTGTACATCCAGAGCGGTGTACCGGAAAAAATGATGGTCATTATCTCGAAATTTCACAAGCTGATGAAGACGTTTTCTGCGCCAAGCCAGATTGACTTTCATCTGAAGCATGAGCAAAAGGTTCCGTACTTGGAGGACTGGCAAGTACTGTATACACCAGGACATAGCCAAAGCCATCTGTCGTTGTATCGGGCAAAGGATCATGTCATGATTGGTGGAGACCATATCATCAAGCGAATTTCATCCAATGCCTTCATTGAACCACCCCGGAATCGTTCGAGTACAAGACCACTGACCTTGATCCAATACCGCACAGCGTTGCAAATGTGTGCGGACATGGAGATCGAACAAGTCCTCAGTGGACACGGTCAACCGGTTTACAATCATCGAGAGCTCATACTCGCCCGTCTGCAAAAGAACTGGGAGAGGACAGACACACTCCGTAGGCTTCTTGCAGATGGAGAAAAGACAGCTTTTGAATTGAATGCTCTCTTATTCCCAAACTTGTACAAAAAAGAATTACCATTGACGCTATCCGAGACATTAGGGCACATTGATTTATTGATGATTCTCCATCAGATTGAAGTGAGAGAGCAGGGTCAAGTCTTGTATTACCACTTGTAAAACCTGATCGTGCAAGAGAAGCTTGCAAGTAGAATAAGCCTATTCCTCCCCGGAAACGCTAAAAGGGACTATTACCCTGGGACCCCACATGCGGCTAACCCAGGGTAGCTGAGGGAGGGTAGCATCTATGCAGAAGTATTTGCCCATTTGCGTGATGGCTCTTGTGTGTACAGTTGTTGTAGGTGGCTGTAATCAAATGAGTGTGAAGCAGGATGCGAATACAACGTTTGAACAGGTACGTGACAAGTTCGAAGCGCAGAAATCGTATGCGTTCTACGGCCAAACCAAGCTGTTGACGGCGAATAGTGCCAATGCGAACATGGTTAACTTTTCAGGCAGAAAGGACGGAGAGGCTGTTTACATGAACGTGAAGCTCTCTGTCCCGGAAGAAAACAGAGTGGACAACTTATCCTTGCTCAGCCATGGGAACAAGCTGTATACCAAGCATGATCAAAACGAAAGCTGGAAACATGTCGCAGGGGATAGCCCGGCCCTGCATCAAGAAATGAACAACTGGAACCCCATCGCTTCCTTTCAGCAAATCGACAACATGAAAAGAAACGTCCGGATGCTGCCTGATGAGAATCCAAAAGACGATTTTGAGGCGTTCGGAGTCGTATTGGATTCTGCCAAACTAAAGAGCTGGCTTGTTACCCAAATGCAAGAGCAAACAAGATCCGGAGCAAAAGTCCAATCGATAGCAGGGCGAGAGAAACCCTACATACCGAAGCTAAAGCTAGCGATGTCTCTCTCGGAAGGCAATTGGAGGGGGACTCCTGCCCATCATTCTGGACCCACAATTCAGTCCAAGAAAAAGGTGGACGTAAACGAGCTCGTGAACCAAATGGAAGTAGAGGCAGAGTACACGATTCACTACAATAAAAAAACGATGCTCCCCACAAACATGACGATGTCCATTCGATCTGCGTACGATTTGAACGATCAGCGTGTAAAAGAGCATACGCAGGTAGAAACATATTTGCAGCAATATGGAACAGTAGCCCCCATCACAACTCCAGAGGAAAAAAGCAAATAGGGAGTAGGAGTAATCAAGTGAGACGTTCCTCTTGCAAAGCAGACAGGAGCGTCTTTTTTTCTGTCAGGGAAAATTGAAAAATTGAGGTAACGTGCTCGATGCTTTTTACGTACTTCTTATGTGAAAGAAAAACTATGCGATAGCGGTTTTTTTCGATGGAATCAGCATTTCGAGAAGGAATACTGGAAAACATTGTCGAACATACAACAAGACTATCTTTTTTCGTCGAATAATCTGTACAATAGGAAAGATGCCTGATGGATCAGACGAAAATGCGTATTTTATCCGCAGCAGCGAAGCTTTTTGATGTTCATGGCTACAAAGGAACCTCCGTAAGACAAATTGCCTCTGTTGCTCAAGTAAATTCCGCGCTGATTTCCTATCACTTTGAAGGGAAGCAAGGAGTCCTGGAGACGTTGATTGCTTCTTACTTTGAGACGATGTTTCGCCTTTTGGAAGAACTGGAAAACGAGCAGGAAAACATCCCTGCCTATCAACGATTGGAACAAGTTGTGCACCTGTATTTGCAATTTCAATGTGAGCATGCGCCTATCACGCGTTTGATTCATCGTGAGCTGAGCGTAGAATCCATGCTTGCACGTGAAGTGATGACACTATATATGAGCCGATGGAAACACGGGCTTTCGCGCGTCATCGAGGGCGGTGTCGTCTCGGGTGAGTTTTTGCCCGTCTCTATTGATCGTACAGTACTGGCTATGACGAGCCAGATGATATATCCATTTTTGCAACCACAAATGGTTCGCCAGGTCTATGATCTGGAACCATCTTCCGAGGAGTTCGTCCAATGGCTGCAGACCTCGATTATGTGTTATCTGCGAGGTTCTTTGCTGCCTGCTTAGGCGTGGCCTCTCCCAATGAATGATTCTAGTAAGGGGATGTATGACAAGTGAAACGAAAACTATTCATGCTCTGTTTGGCAGGCATGTTGCTATATACGAATCCGGCTTATGCGACGCCGTTTCCAGATAAAAAAGACGAAGTTGTTCAGGACGCTGACAACTATTTGAAAAAAGAAGACAGGACGGCCTTTGCAAATTCATTGAACGGCATACCGGGCAGCTACAAAGTCGTGGTCGTGGAAAGCACGGCACCAGAAGCCGAATCTCCAGATATCTACGCGCAAAAGCTGTTTGACAATTACAATTTAGCCGACGATGCACTCATGATCGTACTCGACATGAACACCGAGCAGTTGGGGATTTATGCTGGTCCTAATTTGCAGGCAAAAGGTGCCACGATGGCATTGCTGCATGACAAGGTCGCGTCTTTCTATGAACCATTCCGTACACAAAAGCAGTATTTGACCGGGATTCAGACGTTAATTGCGGAAGTAAACCAAGAGCTTAGCCGTATTGAAAGCAAGCAAGCAACAGCAAAACCGGGTGCGACCGACGCTAGTAAAGCGGAAGAAAGCGAAAGCAGTAGCGCACTCGGAGGTATTCCATGGTGGATCTATCTGGTTGGAGCAGTATTTGCTGGGCTATCGATCGGCTTGATTTACGCGATGATCAGACGCCGTGCTATTTTTGCCCAAGTAGATGATGTAGAGGATTGGAAGGAAGAGCTCGTTGAAAAAATCAATGTCATCGAGGTAGAAAAACCGCTTCGTCGTTCCAGCGGCATGACAGAAGTACGTTATCACCACTTGGCTGACAAAAAAGAAAATCTGTTGCGCATTCGCATCCCTGATGTGGAAATGATGATTCTCGATGCAGAAGAGGCTTGCGATCGCTTCCGTTTTACTTTGGCACTTGGCATGCTAAATGAGGCGAGAGAGGCCATTTCAAAAATCGAGGAAGAGCTGAATGAGCTAAAAACAGACACTTCCAACGTGGCAGTTACCAAGCAAGAAAACAAGGTTGTTGTTCCTGAGATCGGAAAGCAAGTGGAGCAGATGGAACGACGCTTGTCCGATTTGCGTCTGGAGTACGGATTGTCTTTCCATGAGCTGAAAGCATCGCTCGATGAAGTAGATACGATGCGAAAACTCGTGAAAACTTCGCGGGCGGCAGGGGACGACATTGCGGCGTACGAAACCACACAAAAAGCTCAGCAAGTGCTAGAGCAGGTGGGACAAGCGATGGAGCTCATTCCGAAGCTTGTGCAACGCGTGAAAAAAGAATTGCCGGAAGAATTCAAGCATCTGGAAGAAGGAATCGAGCAGGCCGTTCGTGACGGCTTTGATTTAAAACAGGATTCCTTGGACAATGCCCTCTTGCAGGCGAAGCAATTGGTCATGTCCGCGAAAAGCGCTTTGGAAGAGGGCAGCCTGGAAATGGTGTTGACTCATGTCAAAGCGTTCGAAGTACTCCTTGATGCGACGTATCAAGCAATAGAAGATGGCGTTCTTGCCCGTGAAGAAGCAGCAGCGACGGTATATACAGAAGTGGAACCGCAAGCAGAAGTGAATCAAGACAAAGATGAAGCAGAATTTATACAGGTCGAAAAGAGAGCCGAAGTAGCAGAGGTGGAACAGGATGATTCGCTACAGCAAGTAGCTGCGACATCCGCGGCTGTGGAGCGGGAGATTCGTATACCTGAGCCGACTCCAGCTAGCGAGACCGAGCATTCTACCAGCGAGGCAGATTCTGAAAAGCCGACTCCTCTCCAGCAGTCGAAAGTAGAAGAAGAGCGAACGGTGCGAGGAAAATCCTCAGAGCTGAGTGAAGCTGAACGTTCTGTTTTGTTGCAAGCAATTCCTCAGCTTTTCAATAAAAAAGCACAAAAGCCTGCTCCAGCAGTTAAAGCTGAGGAGCCTGCTTACGTAGAAGAAGAAGAGTATGAACTGGTCATGCCGAAGAGTCAGCCTGAACAGGAAGAGGTAATTCCGGAAGAAGAAGAGCAAACATATTTGGTCATCGAAACGGAAGACGATGCGCTGGATGAACTGGAGCGAATTTCTAACACATTAGTCCGCGTCCGTCAGCAAATCAAGCGCAGCTACTTGCCGGGGATTCCGGATCAATTGAAATACATGTTTGAAGAAGTCGTGCAAACGTTGGGCCGCGTGCAAACGATCATGGAGCAGTACCGCTATGATCTGGAAGAGGTGGCCATGCTGGTTCAGGACGCGAGTGATTTGGTCGACGAAACAGAGCGGATGGCAGAACGTATTATTACAACTTGTCAGATGGCAGAGGGTGCCATTCAGTATACAAACCGTTACCGTCGCCAAAATCGTCAGGTGAATGAGTTGTTGACAAAGGCAGAGATATCATTTCGACAACTGGCTTTCGCAGAAGCCTATCAGCTTGCCGAGGAGGCCCGTCTGGTAATCGAAGGCGCACCAGCCGAAGAGGACAACCGTTGGCTTCTCCGCCGTAAGAAAAAGGGATGAGTCCGATGATGATCTTTCCTCTGTTCTTACTGGTAGTTGGCATTATCGTCATGGTACAGCCACGGACAAAACGCTGGCAATCGCGGATGAACGCCTATTTTCAAGGAGACAAAAGGCGCATCAAGCAGCGTGCCAACACGTTTTTTCTGTTGGGCTTAGCCTTTTTGTTCGCTGGATTTGCGTATTTGTTCCGCCTTGTCGGATAAACCAATAATGAATAGTAAAGCACCTGCTAGGAAAAGATGGACGTGCCTTCTTTTGTAGCAGGTGCTTTTTGTTGGGCAAAAAAAAGAAGCATCGCTCACGCAGGCGATGCCCCATCTAGGAAGATAAAGGGAGTAAGGTCTGTTAAACCAGCACATTACAACTAGGGGGGAGTAATGTGCTGATTTCTCTTTTCATGAAAAGAGAACCTGATTCATAGTTTCCCCAATCCCTCTTGGTCTAAACGTCATTCTCGTAAAAAAATTCAAATGCTTCCTGCGCACTATGTGTACCCGCAGAATGGCCGGACGAAAAGGCGATAGTGATGTTGTAGCCACCGGTATGGGCGTGGACGTCCATAACCTCACCAGCAAAATACAGCCCATCCATGAGCTTGGATCTCATCGAACGTGGATCGATCTCTTTCACGCTCACGCCGCCACCTGTAATGAACGCTTCCTCAAGAGAGAGCGTTCCCGTAATCGTGAGTGGAAAAGTTTTGATCAAGCTCGTGAACGTGCTCCACTCTTGTTTCTTCATATGGCTGTAGGTCGTTTCTTCCGAAATTCCTGCCATCGTAAGCAAGAGGGGAATAATCCGTTCGGGGAGGAAGCCTTTGATTGCATTTTTTACTGCCTTTTTTGGCTGCTCCTCAATCAGTTGCCAGCTTTCTGCCATGATTTCCTCGGCCGTTCTGTCAGGCATGAGATCGATCGTCAGAGATAGAGGTACCGCTCCGTATTTTCGTTGCGACACAGAGACATAGTGCCCCATTCGCAGGGAGGCGGGTCCTGATATTCCGAAATGAGTGAAGATCATATCGCCTTCTTGAGTGTTGATCTTTTTCCCATTGGGCGCATACAAGGTCATCGTGATATCACGCAGCGACAGACCCTGAATGGATTTATCGCGAATAAAAGAGTCATTGGCTGTAAGCGGTACTTCAGTAGGATACAGCTCTGTGATCGTGTGCCCGGCTGCTTTCGCCCATGCATAGCCATCGCCTGTAGACCCTGTCTGTGGTACAGAACAGCCTCCGACAGCAATAATCACACAAGGCGCGGTGATTTTCTCACCGGACTGAAGCATGATGCCGCCGACTCTCCCTTCCGAATAGAGAACTTCTTTTACAGCGGCATTTAAATGGATGGTGGCACTTTGGCGCTTCAATAAATCAATCAACGCTTGAGCGACTGTCACAGCTTTATCTGTGACGGGAAACATACGGCCCCGATCCTCTTCTTTTAACGCGACACCTATCTCCTCAAAAAACTGGATGATCTCCCGGTTGCCGAATTGGGTGAGAGCACTGTACATGAAGCGGCCATTTCCCGGCATTTGTTTGATTAATTCATCTTGCTCCTTGGCATTGGTTACATTACAGCGACCGCCACCAGAAATGATGAGCTTGCGTCCGAGTTTCGAGCCTTTTTCCACGAGACAAACTCTTGCTCCTTGACCAGAAGCAGCAATAGCAGACATCAGCCCAGAGGGGCCGCCGCCTATGATGATAACGTCATAATTGTATTGTGATCGATTCATTTCATTCTCGTCCTTTGTTGTATAGGGTTGGGGCAACCACCATTTTACCACAACCTGCTCACGGGGCGCGCAATTCTAGTTAGGATCGAGAGGACGAGGCACCTAAAATATCAGTCAATGGCTGCTTTTCTAAGACGTAACGTACGGTGGATTGACCACGGAGGATATTCGAGACGACATATCCTTTGGCAAAATACGAAGTGAACAATTCTCGCGTCATCTCTCTCCACAAGGAAGCGACGGCCATATCTGCTCGTTTTACATCCTGGAAGAAGGCAGGGACAGGGAGCAGTACAATAGGCTCTTCGCATGACAAATCTATTTCGATGGGATGTGGAATACCATCCTTGATTTCTAAACGCAACAGGTCAGGCGCCTGTTCAAAAGAGGGAGTAGAGTTCTTCCCTGCCTGACGCGATTCCACACGATCGCTTCCGATAAACCATTCCACGAGGAAACGGTCTGTTGGCAGTCCACGATTGAAGTCGTCATCGAGCTGTCCGTAGCAGTTTGGCAAGTAAGTGCGAACGATACCGCCGAGCTTGGCTATGTTCAGAACACCGTTTACGGTTTCAAGCGGATCGTACGTCCATGTTATTTTGGAATAGCCTGCTGCCGCCGCTTCATCTTTTTGCAGCCATTTCATTTGTACGCCCAGCCCTTGCTTGCGATACTCTGGCAAAAAGCCGAGCATGTGCGAACAAAGATGGGGCTCTCCGTTGGTGAAGCCCGGGAAGCTGTACAAAAAGCCGATCATTTCCTCGCCATCGAACGCCCCTAAAAACAGACCGCCAAACTTTTGCATGGTGAGTGTCATATGGTGGGGAATAGCAGTAGATGGGTCCCATATTTGCCCCTCCATTGCTTCTAATTGCTCAATTTCACTGATTTCGGCCAACTTTCGTAACGTGATTGCCATCTACGATTTCCTCCTCAAACGATTCGTGTTTTTTTCTTCATTCGGGACAAGCTCTCGCATTCCTGCTTGGGAGTAGTTGCGTCTGCATTCTCTCTCGCTGATAATAGAGAAGGATAACAGGCATGAAACTAGGGTCGAGGAGGATTTTTGGCGATGGAAAATAAATTTCAGGTTGAACTGTGGAACCGTTTGACGCAAGCACCAGGAGCGCCTGGCTTCGAAGGTCCGGTACGCGAGATTATGCGGGAATACATAAGCAGCTATACGAGTGAACTCATGTACGACAATTTGGGCAGTATTTTTGGTGTGATGCGTGGTAACGAGAACGGTCCGAAAATTATGGTAGCGGGTCACATGGACGAAGTCGGCTTCATGGTTACTCGAATTTCTGATAAAGGATTTATTTCATTCCAGACGTTGGGAGGCTGGTGGGGGCAGGTCCTGCTCGCGCAACGTGTACAAATTATTACGGACAATGGACCGGTCGAAGGCGTAATCAGCTCGATCCCGCCGCATGTCTTGAGCGACGATCAGCGCAATCGCCCGATGGATATACGCAACATGTACATTGATATCGGCGTGGATTCACGTGAGGAAGCAGAACAGGTAGGGATACGGGCTGGCCAGCAAATCGTTCCGGTTTGTCCGTTGCAGGTCATGGCCAATCCGCGCCGCATCATGGCTAAAGCATGGGATAATCGCTATGGTTGCAGTTTGGCAGTGGAGCTCGCAAAAGAGTTGCACGAAAAACCCGATCATCCGAATGTCGTCTACGTCGGGGCCACTGTACAGGAAGAATTGTCCGGGCAGCGCGGCGCGAAAACTGCCGCTGCGTCCATTGATCCAGATTTGTTCTTGGCATTGGATGCGAGTCCAGCCACAGACATACCAGGTGTAAAAGATGACGGTGGCAAGCTCGGCGGTGGACTTTTGATGCGCATCTACGATCCGATGTACGTCATGCCGGTAGGATTGCGTGAGCTTCTTATCTCCACGTGTGAAGAAGAGAACATTCCGTACCAGATTTATGTGGCAAAAGGTGGGACGGATGCAGGGGTCGTACAGTACCATGGCAAGGGAGTGCCGTCTGCCGTTATTGGAATTCCTTCCCGATACATTCACAGCCATGCTTCGATCATTGATCGCGAGGATTACGAGGCAGCCAAGCGTCTCTTGTTCAGTGTCATTCGCAAGCTGGACCGTGCGACGTGGGAATCCATTTTGCCGAGATAAATGGTCTGGAGAAAATCGTCGAGGAAAGAGAAAGCGGAGGAGTGCTTTTGAACGCGATCATATTGTATACACGGCGTCAGGGCGAAGCGACGTCCTTTGAATTTAATGTGTTTGACAATCAATTCGCTACGGAGAATCTGGCAGTGCGCAAGGTGCTGATGGCAATGCTTGCAGCCGTTTCCAACAACTTGACCGATCTGGAAGTGGAGTACAACGACAGCATACTGGTGGAAAAGGTCGGGGCGAAGCGTGCCGGGGAGCTGCTTCGTTTTCTAGGTGCAACCAAAGAGAACATGCGGGAAAATCTGAGCAATGGTGTAGTCGTCAGCCGGACCTTTCAAGCGCCTTTTACACAGGAGCGCTATGAATACTTCTACAACTTGACGGACATCGCACAACTGTCACACTATCGCTTGAAAGAGGGCAAAGAAGATCGCATCGTGTTTTATTTCACACGCTATCTCCAACTGATTGTGCCTGATGAAAAGTCTCGCCAAGCATTTTTGGACAGATTGGAAGAATTTTCACTACCCTACAAGCTCGTACCGATTGCGTAAAGGAAACGAAAAAAGTCATTTTGCCCTTGCATGAAGGCGCAAAATGACTTTTTTTATTGATTGCCTGAGGCTAGGTGGAAGGACGATTTGGCCCCTCCAGTTTTTTGTCTCCATAGCCCGGTGCATCGTTTTGAACGCTTTTGGGCTGGCGATTGCGCTCGTCTGGTCGATTTTGCTGTACAGAGGAATTCTTGTTTTGCTTGGTCATATAACTACCCCTTTCTCAGAACCATGGCTGCCAAGTCGAATTTGTTTTTTGGCGATGCGGGAGGATACATGGTCCTCCAATTGGATGAACAGGGAGGTGAGCGGCACTCGCCTAAGCACTTCCATTTGCTTTTCGGGTTGATGCTGCGTGTGTTCCTCTGCGTTCATGTGGCCCCCTCCTTTCTGCGATTTTTTGAGGGTGAGTCAAGCACATTGTTTTTGTGGCGGGGAATTGCATATACGGCAAACAGACCAAGAATGGCCGCCAAAAACAGCGTAATCACTCCATAGCCAATCCACGGATATTTACTGCCGACGCCCCCTAGCTTTTCAACCATTGCTCCACCCAATCCCGTCCCAAGAGCCGTCCCAAGACCAGATACGAAATTGGAAAAGCCGAAGTATGCTCCGAGCCATTCTTCTTTTGCGAAATGAGTGACGAGACTGTCCAGCATCGGCATAAACAGCATCTCACCCAAAATGAAAAGAAGCGCTGCCCCGCACAATGTGAGAAAATGGTTCGCCCATCCCATGAGCGTAAGCCCTGTACCCAACAAGATCGTTCCCATCGTGACAGACAAGTACGGATTGATGCGCTGTAGAACAAAGCGTGAGATCAACCCTTGCAAGACGACGACACTGAGCGAGTTAATCGTCCAGATGAGACCAATCATCGTAGCAGAATGCAGGACATGCTCTCCCCGCAGTGGCAGGATCATAGCGAATTGAGCGTAGACCGCCCAGATTAAGAGTGAGATCACGGAAAAAAGCAGAAAGCTGCGATGGGTCAAGATGTGACGATACTCCTTGATCGGGGTTTGCTTGCAATCTGTTCCCACACAGCGATCATCGGGAAGGATGAAGCGAGAAAAGACAGCAAGTGCTCCGTACACAAAGGCTGCAACGAGAAATGGCTGTTTCCCACCCGCTGTCATCCACGTAATGACCAAGCCCGCGACAATGATCCCGCTGTGAGCGAGTATCCCTCTCCACGAGAAGGCAGTGGTTCTTTGGCTCTCATCCACTTCATCCGCGATCATGGCTTTAATGGTAGGAGCGAGCAGGCCAAGACCCAAACCGTTGACAGAGGAGAATAACAAGAAGAGACCATAAGAATGGCTGAAGTGATAGCCTGCCATGGCACAGCCTTGAAGAAATGCCCCCAAGGCTAGGATGGAGCGTCTGCCCCAGCGATCGGACATCAAGCCGCCTGCCAGGCTTCCGATTTGGTATGTGATGCTTCCCACAGCCAAAATGATGCCGACTTGGGAGAGAGAAAGAACCCGTACCTTTTGCAAAAAGACTGGGAAGACGGGAATGACCAGATAAGAGGTCATGTGCATGAAAAAGACGACTATCAGTAACAGCAAGTAAGGCTTGTTGCGTAACAGAGATCCAGTAGAGGCTGTCATGTTCGGCTCCTCTTTGATTCATTCCTCTCTAGTATGCTCATCCTGCTTTATGAAAAACGTCTAGTCGTTTTTCACAAACCCAAAGTAGGCCACCACACAAAATCGATATGAGGGCAGGCAAGCGTCCAATCCAACAAACGTGGAACCACATATACCTATAGGGAAAGGTACCATGGGCGGTATGGAATGGTGCGAGGAGCGCGGCAGGATGAAGGGGGGATCTGACGTGAGAGGATTTGGTTTCTTCAACGAGGAAGGTTTCGAAGTGATCATCTGGATCATCGTGATCGTTTTTCTCCTCGTTATATTTTTTGACGAAGGGATAGATTAAGATGAGTGGAAATAGGCCGGTTCGGCAATTGAATCACTATTACAAAACAAACGACGCTTTCAAGAAATGGATAAAGGCCAATGAGCAATGGTTCAAGCAAAATCCAGAAATTTTTAACCAGATGCTGCGCAATCCGAAAATGGTTAACTTGTTTACGGATCTCATGATCATGAACTCGCCGCGCATTGAAAAGAAACTGAAGAAATGGAGAAGGAACCAACGCTGATCGATCCGGCATGCTGCCAAATAGAGCATGCCGCTTTTTATTTGGAACGCTGACCAGTTCTGTTATAAAACCGGGATGACGAGCGTAGGGATAAGCATATGCTGCTTGTTCGAAGAAAGGATGAAGCACAACATGGCACAAGTCATTTTGACGTTTTTCGTGGCTTATGGCATTGTGGTCGGCGGCGCTCTTTCAGGTGGGGTGGGTGCATTTCTCACAGAAAAGCCTCCGCTGCTATCTATGGCCCAATTGGCTGACCAGCTCAAAATATGGGGATTGGTTGGGGCATTGGGTGGAACCTTCGATTCGTTTTTGCAGATCGAAAAAATACTGATGGGAAATTTGACACCTGTCTTTAAACAGCTTGTGATGATCGTCGTCGCATTCTTGGGTGCCCATATCGGAACGATTTGTGTGCATTGGCTGGTACAGGTGCGCTCATGAAGGTGATTCTTTGGAAACGTTACCTCGCTCTTTTGCTCATGGGGTGCGTGTTGGGCGGAACCGTGATTTTATTTACATACGGACGCGAAATGGAGCAGATGATGCTGATCAAGAAAAGCTTGGAGCTGCAAAACAAAAAACTGTACGAGGAAAATCTGGAGCTGAAGCAAAATCAGCGGGTCTATCGCAAAAAGCAAGAGACTGTCATCGAAGACGTACGCGCTTCCGTACTCACAGCGGATCAGAAGCAGCCGCTTCATGCCACTATTGTGGTACAAGTAGTCGACCGCGTGGAAAAGGATCTCGCTTCGTTAAAAGGGAAGAAGGTTGAGCAGGTTGCGGAGGTCCATCAGGTCTTGCATGAAATGCTGCGGCGCCGCGAATATATTTTGTCTGATCGAACGACCGTGGAGGTACGAATCAAAACGGTGGTGATCAGTAGAACGCTGCATGTGTTCGTGACAGCGGACGTTATACCCGATGATGTTTGGCAAAAGATTGCGCGAAACTTTCTATTTCTTCCGCCGTATATTTCAATATAGAATATCTGATAGCCAGATCAGGTAGGTCTGGGTCGGTATAAAGGAGAGGCGAACACATGTCCATGTTCAAAAAATTATTGGCTAGTGTAGGTATTGGCTCTGCGCAAGTAGATGCACGTCTTGAGCAGGATTCACTCATTCCCGGAGATATGGTCAGAGGTGAGGTCCATATCAAGGGAGGAGATGTCGCCCAGGAAATCGACGAAATCTACATGTATGTCGTCACACACTATGAAAGAGAAATCAACGACTCTAAGACGAAGGAAGAATGCACACTTGTAAAATATCGTCTGTCTGAGCGGGTACAATTGAAACCGAAAGAAGAAACCGTTCTGCCATTCGCTTTTCAATTGCCGTATGAGACGCCATTGACGATGGGGCGTCAACCCGTTTACTTGCGGACAGGTCTTGATATTAAAAATGCGATTGACCCGGGGGATTCCGATTTCATCGAGGTTCGCCCACATCCGTTAATGTCCAAAGTGTTGGATGCTGTTCAACAGATCGGATTCCAGCTATATAAGGTAGACTGCGAATACAATCGTCACCTTGGTCGCAATCATCCGTTTATACAGGAATTTGAATTCCGTCCGACAGGGCCATACCGTAGCCAATTGGAGGAGCTCGAAGTTGTCTTCTACCTCCGCGATGGCGAATTGGAAGTTTTATTGGAACTGGATAAACGTGCACGAGGCTTTATGGGAGCATTTGAAGAAGCGTTTAATCTCGATGAACGCTATATTCGTTTCCGCTTAACGAATGCAGACGTGAACAAACATACGCATGTCATTGCAGAAGCGATTGAAGCACTCATTAAGCAGCAGCTTCGCTAGAGAGTAATACAAAAAAAGGCATGACGGGGTGAAATTGACCACTCTGTCAGCCTTTTTTCTTTATGAAGATCGTAATCATCGCCCTAGTGGATAGTCACTGATCTATCAATTGGTGTAGAGGCCTCTCCCTAAATTCCTGTACACAACTCTCTTTCTAATTTTTCGATTTGCATGTATAGGGCTGGATTTTTCTGACAATACTGTGAGCATGAAGAATCCAGAGGAGGATATTATTATGAATTTGTTAGAAAAAACGCGAAAAATTAATGTGATGCTTCAAAAAACAATGGGTGGCAGCGGTGTAGGCTTCCAAGATCTCGCAAGGCTTTTATCTGAAGTGATTTCTGCAAATGTTTACATCATTACCGCAGATGGTTCGATCCTGGGAAGTGGAATGAATCAGGAGATTTCCCTGCAAGAAGAAGGTCGTTCATCCACGCAACTACAGGAAGGTGTACATCAGAAGCTGCTGGAAGTTACACAAACCTTGGCGAACGAGTCGATTACCAGTCCGTACAGCCTGGTTCCAAAAGAGTTGAATTCGATCTTCCCGCAAATGATGACGACGATTGTTCCTATCAATGCAGGGGGAAGCCGTCTTGGCACATTAGTCCTGCTGCGTGCTTACGGTCAGTTTGAAACAGAGGATCTGATTTTGGGTGAGATCGGTGCTACCGTGATCGGTATGAAAATCGTTCGTCAGCGCACAGAACAGATTGAAAATGAAGTGCGCGACAAAACATTTGCGAAAATCGCACTCTCTTCGCTGTCCTATAGCGAACAGATCGCGATTGAAAAAATTATGGAGCAATTGGATGCACGTGAAGGCTTGCTGGTAGCGAGTCAGCTTGCAGATCAAGCAGGTCTGACACGTTCTGTCATCGTGAACGCTCTTCGCAAGCTGGCAAGCGCGGGTGTGCTGGAATCCCGTTCGTTAGGGATGAAGGGTACATATATCAAAGTGTTGAATGACAAATTCCCATCTGAATTGGCGAAATGGAAAACCTCATAAATGGCATGAGCCACACAGAAGCTCTCCCTGTACGGGGAGGGCTTTTGTTTATGATTCAACAAGTATAGCAGAAGCGATAAAACGTTCATGATTTAGCGATTGAATAAATGATTTTCTTCCCTTTATAATGTCCACAAAGGTTTAAACTTCAAAAAATTCAAAAATTAAAGTCCATACTTCAATAACGAATGGAGGGTCTAAGAATGAAGGTGATTATTGGTGGGATTGCGCATGAAACGAATACGTTTTCCAATGTGCCTACGACGCTCGAGATGTTTCAAAGCTATGAGTGGGATTATCATGAAACGATTGTGAATCGCAATCGGGGCGTTCGCAACTTTCCGGGTGGGATGGTGGATCGCGCCGAAGAGCTGGGCATCGAGCTACTTCCGACCTTTCTCACCTTTACGTATCCAGCCGGGACGATTTTGCGGGAAGCGTATGACCGGATTAAAAAGGAGCTTCTTGACACGATTGCTGCGACAGAAGGGGCAGATGCCATTTGTCTGGGGCTTCACGGAGCAGGGGTCGTAGAAGGAATGGATGACCTGGAAGGCGACATTCTGGCATCAGTGCGTCAGTTGGTCGGTTATGACATTCCCTTAATTGTTACGCTCGACCTCCATGCAAACATGACACAAAAAATGGTGGATGAGGCCGACGCGCTCCTGGGTGTTCACCTCTACCCGCATGTGGATTGCTATGAACGCGGAATGGAAGCGATCGATCTTGCGCACAAGATGGTTACGGAAGGTATCAAGCCGACCATGCATTTGACCCGACTGCCACTCTTGATTCCGACATCAGCTACTCACCATTCCCCGGCACGCGAAATTAACGAAGCCTGCTGGGCATGGGAAAAGGAAGAAGGCGTCATCGACTGTGCATTCTTCCACGGATTTCCGTACACGGACATTCCAGAGCTGGGCGTTTCAGTTTTGAGCGTGACGAATAACGATCAGGAGCTCGCCAAAAAAGTGAGCGAGGATGTCGCCAGTCTGATTTGGGAAAAGCGGGATGAATTCGAGCTGAACATGCCCACTCCTGCCGAGGGAATTGCGATGGCACTGGAAACGGAAGGCATGCCCATCGTCATCAATGAGACCTCAGATAATCCAGGCGGAGGCACACCCGGAGACGGAACGCATTTACTGCGGGCCATGCTGGATGCCCAGCTGACAAATGCATGCTTTGGTTTTATTTACGATCCCGAAGTGGTCCAGATTGCCCATCAGGCTGGAGTAGGCGCTACCATCCAACTATCACTGGGTGGAAAGACAGACTACTTGCATGGAGAACCACTTGAAGTAACAGCCTACATCAAAGCTTTGACCGATGGAAAATTCATTGCGACGACGCCGATGGGCCAAGGGGGTCATGAGAATTTTGGCAAGTCCGTTCGTTTGCAAATTAACGGGGTTGATGTACTGGTTTGCTCCGTGAAATCGCAAGTGCTGGATGAGCAAATTTTTCTGTTGCACGGAATTGATGTGACCAAATACAAGATCGTTGCTTTGAAATCAAGCACACATTTCCGGGCATCCTTCGAACCGATCAGCGCACGCGTCATTACCGTCGATTCGCCGGGACTGACGACGCTCAACTTCCGCTTCTTCAAATACGAGCGCGCCATTCGTCCGATTTATCCGTTAGACCCAGCCACAGAGTGGAACCTACATCAATTGACAAGGAAGTAGATGATCATGGAATCCGTACAGGAGCGCATCCGCAAGCATTATCCGGAATTGACCAACCAACAAAAACTCGCAGCCAAATACATTCTCGCCGAGCCGAAAACCGTTGCACTGCAACCAGCCAAAGTTGTCGGGGCATTGAGCGGCACAAGCGAAACGACAATCATCCGACTATCTTACGCTCTCGCCTACTCCGGGTACAGCGAATTGCAAAATGAGATACGCAGCTCCTTATTGGAAAAGGTTCCAAAAGCTGATGCCATCCACAGTTTCCGAACAGCGGCTGTGGAGATGAAGGGAAAACAAGACCTGATTTCTTATAACATGGAGCAGGATGTTGCGTATATTCGGCAAACGTTAGGGGAGCTGCAAAAGGACCATCTTTTGCAAGCGGTTTTAAGTATTATGGCAGCCAAACACATTCTCGTTGTAGGGTTTCGCAGCTCCTATGCTCCAGCCCATTGGCTCGCCTTTACGCTGAATGTCGTCAGAGGAAACGCACATCTGTACAATGGGCCAGTTGATGACGTCAACTATCTGTTGACCCAGATCAATCAGGAGTGGCTCGTGATCGCACTCTCCTTCCCCCGTTATACGAGTGAAACGATCCTTTTTGCAAAAGCAGCCAAAGAGAGAGGCGCCAAAATCATCGGGATTACAGACGATGAGCTATCTCCGATTGGGCCGGTAGCCGACCAAATTTTGAAAGTCACCGCACCTGCTCCTACTGCCTTAAAAGGAATGACGGCGATCTTTTCCATGCTGAATATTTTGATCAGTGGTGTGGTTCAAGCTGATGGCGAACAGGTACAACAAAGACTGAAAGAATACGAAGAGACAAGTCGACAAATATACCCGTTTGTGGAAGGGACAGAAGTGTAACGGCAATTGATAAGGGGGACGGGACATGAAGATTCACAAGTGGAAGCAAGGGGCCTTGAGTGTATTTGTGGCAACGGCGTTGATTGCAGGCTGCTCCTCACAGCCGAGCAATCAGGCGGGGAATGACACGTCGGCCAAAGGTAACACATTAGTCATCGCTTCCTTGACGGACCCAGACTCGCTTGATATGCACAAAACGAGCTGGCTGAGCATGGAAAACAGTTTAATATACGAGCCTCTATTGACCCGTGATGCAACAGGCAAACTCCATCCGGGTTTGGCAGAGAAGTACGAAATCTCGAAGGACGGCAAGGTGTGGACATTTATCCTCCGCAAAGATGTCCGCTATCACTCTGGCGATCCAATGACGGCAGCATCCGTAAAGGATTCGTTTGACCGTTTGCTCGCCATTTCGCCTGTGAAGGGGCTTGCAGGTCCGATTGAAAAAGTGGAAGCAGCAGACGAGTACACGCTCAAGGTGCATTTTAGCCAACCGTTTGCCCCATTTGTTAACGTCATTGTCGGCGGATTAGTCTCGCCTCTTGACGCCAAAAAGGCAAAAGAATTAGGAGATGGCTTCTCAGATAATCCATCTGCAACGGGGCCGATTATCTTTGACAAACGCGAGCGAGGTGCATCGCTCACCTACAAGAAAAATCCTGATTATAACTGGGGACCGGAGTACGCTGCCAACAAAGGCCCTCTGCAGTTTGACAGCATGATGTTTCGACTTATGAAAGACGACGATACGCGGCTGATGGAATTCAAAAAGGGTACGGTCCATGTGTTATATGATGCGCCGCCGAACTCGGTTGCGGAGCTTGAGACACTGCCCGGAGTCAATATTGAGAAAGTGATGGACGTTGGAAACAAATACATCGCTTTTAACAACAAGCACCCGTTGTTTTCAGATGTCCGTCTGCGCAAAGCAGTAGCCCTCTCCGTAGATCGCGATCCACTTGTTCAGGTAGCGTTGAACGGATTTGGCAAGCCGGTCTATGGTCCATTGGCACCCACGATTTATGGCTACAGTGAAGCGATTGAAAGCAAGGCGAAGCAGTTGTATACGAGAGATTTAGGCAAAGCCAAGCAGTTGCTGGCGGAAGCAGGCTGGACGGACAGGAATGGGGATGGCATCGTAGATAAGGACGGAAAACCGTTGTCTGTAGAAATGCTCGTCTCTCAAGAGCCAGCGTTTCAGCGAGCGGTGCAGATTTTGCAGAGCCAGTTGAAAGAAGCAGGTATTGATATGAAAATCAGCGTACAAGAAATGACGACTATAAAAGATCGCATTTCGAAAAAGTCGTATGACATGGCTTTGATGTACTACGGCTGGTTTGATGCAGATATCTTGTACCTCATCTTTGAAAAGAGCAATTCAACAAGCCGTACTCATTACACGAACCCTGAGTTGGATGTTTTACTGAACAAAGGACGTCTGGAAATGAATGAGCAGGCGCGTCTCAAGATTTACGAAGATGCACAGGAGATTTTGCTGAATGACCTGCCGTGGGTTCCGTTATGGGTGAGCGAGACAGTGGTAGCGACACGTGGTGTCAAAGGCTTTACGGTCAACCCGTACACGCAGGGCATTACGTTGCATGATGTCACGCTCGAAAAATAGACAACGGAGGTGAAGGCATGCGCCGATATGTAATAAAAAGATTACTTTCCCTGGTGGGGACACTGCTTGGCGTATCCGTCCTGATCTTCTTGATGGTGCACCTCATTCCGGGCGATCCCGCAACACAAATACTCGGACAGTTTGCAACACCAGAGGCCATCAGTCAAATGAGAGCGAAGCTAGGTCTTGATCAACCACTGTGGCAGCAATACATGCGGTTTGTCGGAAATCTGTTCGCTGGCGATTTGGGAACATCGTTATTCACTGGCGAAAAGGTATGGGATCAGATTATGAACCGTTTCCCAATTACCATGCAGCTTGCCATCCTTAGTGTCATTATTGCCGCAATATTCGGCATCTTGTTGGGCACGATTGCTGCCGTTAAGCAAAACACCTTCGTCGATCGACTTGTGGTGCTTACCTCGTTACTCGGTATTTCAGCACCCGGCTTCTGGATTGCCTTGTTTCTCATCTGGATTTTTGCTTACAAGCTGGCCTTGTTTCCGATTTCCGGCTATGAGGGGGTTCACTCCCTGCTACTGCCAGCGATCACCTTGGGTATGGCGGAAGCGGGGATGATCGCCCGTATGACCCGATCCAGCATGCTGGAAGTCATCAAGCAGGATTACATGCGGACAGCCGAGGCCAAGGGGGCGGCGCTTTTCCGAATCATAGTGAGCCACGGTCTGCCGAACGCCATAATTCCTGTTGTCACGATGTTAGGCTTGCAGTTCGGTTCGCTCATGGCTGGCGCTGTGGTGGTGGAAACCGTATTTTCTCTGCAAGGGATCGGCAGCATGGCGATTGAGGCGATCAGTAAACGGGATATGCCGACCATACAGGGCATGGTGTTTTTCATGGCGTTGATTTTTGCCTTAACCAATTTGATCGTGGATCTCATTTACAGCCGGATTGATCCGCGTATCCATTTCGACTAAGGAAGGAGCAGATGGATGGTGAACAGTAATCGTCCGGAGTCGTATTGGGGAGGGATGGGCAAACGGCTGAGACGCAATAAGACAGCAATGGCGGGTGTGGTCATCCTGATCGTCTTTACACTGGGTTCGCTTCTTGCTCCAGTCATTGCCCCTCATCCTGTCGAACAAATGAACTTTAACAGCCGATTAAGCGCTCCGAGTCTGACTCATCTTCTCGGAACGGATGATTTTGGCAGAGATATTTTTTCCCGTTTGTTGCACGGGGGGCGAATCTCCTTGCTGATGGGCTTGATAACGGTTGTGCTTTCTACCCTGATAGGTGTAACGCTCGGTATTATCGCTGGCTATTATCGTCGCGTGGATCTGTTTATCATGCAGGGCATGGATATTCTCATGTCACTTCCCGCACTGCTTCTGGCGATCGCTGTCATTGCGGTCTTGGGTCCCGGTTTAACGAATGCCATGATCGCGGTAGTCATTGCCGTTATTCCGTCTTATGTGCGGGTCGTTCGCTCTGCGGTCTTATCCATACGGGAAAAAGAGTACATTGAGGCTGTTCGCGCTCTGGGGATCAGGGATTGGCAGATTATGCTGAAACATGTTTTACCCAATATTCTCTCCCCAATCATCGTGCTTTCCACCATTCAATTCGGTGTGAGTATTTTGGCGGCAGCGGCCTTGAGCTTTCTCGGACTGGGTGCGCAACCGCCGATGCCAGAGTGGGGAGCCATGGTGTTTGTCGGCAAGGCATTCTTGAGTCAGGCCTGGTGGATGTCTATTTTTCCTGGATTGGCCATTATGCTGGTTGTCCTTGACTTCAATCTGTTAGGTGACGGATTACGGGATGCATTCGACCCGAAAACGAGGTAATGGATGAAGGGGGCACGAGCTGATGAAAGAGGTACTCTTGGAAGTAGTTGATTTACGCTTGCAGTTTAAGACGGATAAGGGCGAGCTGCCAGCGCTGCAAGGCATTTCTTTTCAACTGAAAAAAGGTGAGACGGTCGCGCTGGTAGGCGAGTCTGGCTGCGGAAAAAGCGTGACGTCCTTGGCAATCATGGGGCTCTTGTCCCGGGCGAATGCGCAGATGGAGGGAAGCATTCGGTTTCGTGATACCTTATTGAACCAGTTGAGTGCCAGTGAACTTCGCAACATTCGTGGAAAAGATATCGCGATGATTTTTCAGGAACCGATGACGTCACTCAATCCGGTCCATACGATCGGACGACAGCTGGAGGAAGTGTATCAGCTTCATACGGATTTATCGAAAAAGGAACGCCAAGCAAAAGCAATTGAGATGCTCAAAAAAGTGGGCGTGCCGCGGGCAGAAGACATCATGCGGGAATATCCCCATCAGCTATCAGGTGGGATGAAGCAGCGTGTCATGATTGCGATGGCGATGGCTTGCAACCCGGATTTACTGATCGCGGACGAGCCGACGACTGCACTGGATGTGACCATTCAAGCGCAAATTTTGGAACTGATGAACGATCTGAAGGAGAACGATCATACCTCCTTGCTACTCATTACGCATGACTTGGGAGTCGTCGCTGAAATGGCAGATCGTGTTCTTGTGATGTACTACGGGGAGATCGTAGAGGAAGCTGATGTCGCCAGTCTGTTTTCGCATCCGAAGCATCCGTATACGATTGGGCTTTTGCGCTGTATCCCCGATCTGGATGAGGAAGAGAAGGTTCGCCTCGATCCGATCGAAGGCAGTGTCCCGCTCCTGGGTGAAGTGACACAAGGGTGTGCATTCCGCTTCCGCTGCTCGCAGGCCGAGGAGCGATGTTACCAAGAAAAACCGCCGCTTAAGGCAACGGGCACAGGCACACAGGCCGTTCGATGCTGGCTGTACGAGAACAAGGAGATGGCGGTATGAAGGATATCTTGTTATCGGTAAACGATTTAAAGACGTATTTTCCTATTAGTAAAGGACTGTTTCGCAATAGTGACGAAATGATCAAGGCAGTCGATGGAGTCTCTTTCCAGTTGCGAAAAGGCGAAACGCTTGGGTTGGTAGGAGAGAGCGGTTGTGGCAAGTCAACGACTGGTCGCAGCATCATGCGACTCATTGAGCCGACGGGTGGAACGATTGAATTTGAGGGGCAAAACATTTTGGATATGTCGGCTGCACGTTTTCGTCCACTCCGCAAACGAATGCAAATCGTGTTTCAGGACCCGTATGCTTCGTTAAATCCACGGATGACTGTGCAAGGGGCATTGGAGGAAGCGTTAGGCGTCAAAGATCCGCAGATGTCTGTGAAAGAAAGGCGCGATCAAGTAAAAGAACTGCTTCAGATGGTCGGACTGAATACTCAATACGCTACTCGTTTTCCTCATGAGTTTAGCGGAGGGCAGCGGCAGCGGATCGGGATCGCTCGCGCACTGGCGGTAGAACCTTCATTGATCGTAGCAGATGAGCCGGTTTCAGCACTTGACGTTTCCATTCAGGCGCAGATTGTGAATCTTTTGCAGGATTTGCAGCAACGTCTAGGCTTAAGCTATCTGTTTATTTCACACGATCTCGGTGTCGTTCGCCACATCAGCGACCGAATTGCGGTCATGTATCTCGGACGAATCGTCGAAATCGCCAGCAAAAAGGATTTGTTTACGCGACCGTTGCATCCGTACACGGAAGCGCTGATGTCAGCAGTTCCCAAAGCCAATCCGTTTCGGAAGAAGGAGCGAATCGTTCTTTCAGGGGATGTTCCCTCGCCAGCAAATGTTCCAGTTGGATGTGCGTTTCATACCAGGTGCTCATATGCTACGGATGTTTGCCGCACAGTGCGTCCTGTCGCTACACTTGCTTCGCCACAACATTATGTTGCTTGTCATTTATATGGAACAGAAGGGATGAAGTACATTGAAAATCGAACGAATTGAATTGCAGCAACTACACATGCCACTTCGTTTCCGTTTCGAAACGAGTTTTGGACATACGACCATCAAGGAGCTCATTCTGGTCAGTGTGTATGGAGAGGGAGAGGTCGGGCACGCGGAAAGTGTGGCAATGTCCGCCCCTTATTATAGTGAAGAAACGACAGAAACAGCATGGCACATGATGGAAAAGTTTATGATTCCGAAGCTGTTCACGAGTGTGATCGAGACCCCGGAGGATGTGGATCGGCTGTTTGCCCCCATTCGCCGCAATAACATGGCGAAGGCGGCTTTAGAAGGCGCAATCTGGGATCTCTACAGCAAGCAAAAAGGAATCTCTCTCGCCAAAGCATTAGGAGGAGAGAAATCTGTCATCGATGTAGGGATTAGCATCGGTATTGAACCGACTGTCGATCAGGTTTTGGCAAAAGTAGAGCGCCATCTTGGTGAGGGCTACAAGAAGATCAAGGTAAAGATCAAGCCGGGCTTTGACGTAGAGGTGATTCGAGCAATCCGCGAACGCTTTGGCGAGGGTGTCCCGCTGATGGCGGATGCAAACTCCGCTTACACGATGGAGCATTTGGATGTAATGAAGGAGCTGGATCAATATGGGCTGATGATGATCGAACAACCACTCGCCCATGACGACATTATTGATCATGCCAAGCTGCAAAGGGAGTTGTCCACTCCTATCTGCCTCGATGAAAGTATTCACAATGTGGATGATGCCAGAAAAGCGATAGAGTTAGGCAGTTGCGGCATTATTAATATCAAGGTGGGGAGGGTCGGTGGATTAACAGAGTCCAAACGCATTCACGACTTGTGTCAGGCACACGACATTCCGGTTTGGTGCGGAGGCATGATTGAGTCAGGTGTTGGCCGCGCACACAACATTGCGATTACGTCTTTGCCGAATTTTACGATCCCAGGTGATACTGCCGCCTCCAGCCGTTACTGGGAGGAAGACATCGTGGAGAATGGTGTAGAGCTGATGGCTCCCGGCCAATTGGCAGTTCCAGATACCCCGGGCATCGGTTATACCCTGAACCAAAAGGCGATCGGCAATTATGTGATTCGTACGGCAAACTTCCGGCCTTAACAAAAAATGCAAAGGGGAGAAGGAGCATGGCGGATTGGGTTCAGTCGTTTGAGGAATACGCGCAAAAGCTGCTTGCAGAGGCAAAAGTAACAGGAACAGCAGTCGGATTGGCAGAGCAAGGAGAGCTGAGGTATTTCCATGGCTTCGGTTTGGCTGATAACACAGAGGATGCAAAAGCATTAACCCCTGATATGGTGTTTGGCATCGGTTCGGTGACCAAGTCTTTTACATGTGTGGCTATTATGCAGCTTCAGGACGCCGGAAAGCTATCCGTTCATGATCCGGTCATCAAGTATCTCCCAGAGCTACGCACACCTAATGAAGCTTATACTCGCGAGATGACCATCCATCATCTGATGACACATACCGCCGGCTTTCCCCCTTTGGATACATTAGTGGGTGCAATGAAAAGAAGTATAGTGGAGGGAGAGGACATAAAGTCCTTTAGCTCCGGTCTTGAGTTTGATCTCGATAAAGCGGAAGAGATCAATACAAAAGAAGAATTTATGGCCTACATTGGCAAGCTGAACTATGAGTTTCTAGGTGCGCCTGGAACGGAGTTTAGCTACTCCAACGACAGTTATGCCATGCTCGGTCTGATTATTGAACGAGTGAGCGGGATATCTTACGAGCAGTTTGTGCAGGATCATATTTTGGTGCCTGCCGGGATGAAAAACAGTGCCTTTCTCGTCGAGGATTTGCCAGAGGAAGCAGAGGTGGCTACGTTATTCACCCGAAAAAGCCCAAAAGATGGCGGTGAGGTATACCGTTCCCCTTCATGGTGGGATTCACCATCGATGCGTGCAGCTGGTTTTCTGAAATCGACGATTCACGATCTATTGCGTTACACGGAAATATTCAGAACGGGTGGAATGGTGGGCGAGAATCGCTTGCTCTCACCGGAGAGTGTGCAGGCCATGATGACACCTCATTTCTCGATTTCGCCGTTTCAAGCATACGGCTACGGATTGTTTGTAGCCAATTGCCATGATGGAACACTCGTCGAGCACGGTGGAGCGATCAAGGGAGTTGCGGCACAAATTTTTGTTTTACCGGAGCGGGGCCTGACAGGAGCCGTACTGATGAACACGGATGGCGGGCCAATGGCAGATTTGATGCATGGCATTTTAAACGCAACCAATGGGCGCTCTCCGAATACAGTGCCGTTCCAATATCCGGATTATGAAATTTCTGTAGATGCACTCGCTACATTTACAGGGGAGTACCGCTCGTCCGAAGGGGCTACTGTATCGGTAGAAATCGAAGAGAACGAGCTGGTAGCGAAGAGTAATGGAACGAATATTCCGCTTCGTTCAGTGGGAGAAGACAGCTTCGTCATGAAGCGGGGAGAAACGGATATGTTTATCCGCTTCGTCCGCGATGAGGCAGGAGTAGTTACGAGGATGGGCTTCGGGGCTCGTCAGCTGATAAAGGTCCTTGCCGAAAAAGAACAAACCGTATAAAAAGCAAAACGCGTACCTGCAAGAGCTCATGCTTGCGTGGTACGCGTTCTTTCTATTTATAGGAGAAACTAAGAAGAAAGGGTTGCAGGAAGCCGCTCCTCTTCCATTGCGGGTTTCCTCCAGTTCGGATGCTGCTCCATTTGCCGGAACGAGCGGAAAAAGAACAGGGTAAGGCTGATAGTAGCAAATATGATACCGCCAAAGAATAATAGAAGCCCCGGTGTTGCGATGTTTTTGGCGAGAAGAAAGGAGCACAGTGCGTAGCTGACTGGCCCGAAGCCGACGGACATCAAGGAAAGCAATGACATGACACGACCGAGCATGTTGGCAGGGACGATACTTTGAATATAGGTGATAAACGGAATATTCGTCATACTGAGTGCCATTCCGATGAGAAAATGAGAGACAAGTCCAAAGGAAAGCTCCTCAATGAAATAATACGAGCTGATTCCAACTCCCATACATCCGAGAATGACAGGGAGTAACATAAATTTTCCACGGAATCCTTTAAACAATCCAGTCAACATACCGCCGACAATCATGCCGACTCCGAGTGAGGTAATGAGTGAACTAAAAGCACTCCCGTCCCATCCGAGGTCATTTACATGAATGGGAATGATCATGTTAACTGGGCCGGAGAACATCATGTTGGTGAATAGGGATGTTGTTAAAATAATCGCAAGGATCGGGATTGAATACGTAAAACGAATTCCTCCGACGATATCCTTGAAATATGAGCGTGCCTTTGAATCTGTTGTAGACTCTGAAGTCGTGTCTTTGCTGTTTGAGTGTGAATGGAGAGAGAGTACAAAGAGTGTTCCTACGAAGAAGGTGCATGCCAAGATCATAAACATGATCGGGTAACTAACGGTTCCAATGAATAAGGCCGTAATTATCGGTCCGGCAACCAAACTAATCTGATGGCATAGTTCCATTAAGCTGTTAGCTGGCGCAAGTTGTTCTCGAGAGACAAGAGAGGGCAGAATCGAGCTGCGTGCTGGCCAAAAAAATGCATCGACTGTTCCGAATAAAGCTGCCATGACGTACAGGCTCACTGGGAACCAGGTGCCATTTCCTTGAAGCATAAGCAAACTGAAGCAGGCTAAAATAATTCCCCTAACCAAAAGGGAGGAAAACATAATCCATTTTCGATTGAAGCGATCAGCAGCCACCCCACCTGCCAGCATAAAGAGGAGACGGGGGATGGACAGACAAATCAAAGTCGTGCCGAGGATTGCTCCTGAGCCCATGGCATTCACGATATACCAGTTGAGCAGGATGAAGAAAGCTCCGTCAGCCATTGCCGAAAATAAAGTGCCGCACCATAACCGGACAAACGATCGGTTTTTCCAAAGGGAATTATTTGTCGCCAGCGTGCTCATCTCCATTTTCCTCCTTCTTTTTCTTCACCACAATCTTGCCGGTGAAATGCTTGAATTCAGACTGTTGGTGCTCGTAGTTATCTGGCAAGGAATCGTCTTCTGCGACGTAGAAACGTTCATTCGTCATGAACCCGACCGTGACCATGTAAAAGTTTTCAACCGTATCCTCCGCTTCTCCAGCAGCAATCCTCTCTAAGTAGCGATCTTCCATTTCGGACAGCTCCTCAAGTAAAGCCTTATATTTATTGAGCCAAGCAACTATTTCTTTCCGAGGTGCTTTCACTTCAGAGTTAACTGCAATGGCAGGAGGGCGATCCTCTTGATCCGAAAAGAGCATGAATGACTCGTCTGGTGCGTTATAGAGGCGATTCATACTGGAGCGCAGGTGATTTAGCATCGTTTCCTGCAACAGGATACTGTCTTCGCGCAGGGAGGGCAGCAAATCTTCACTAACCTTGAAATCGTAAGCAACAGCCCGATAAAACTTTTGCACGATCCCGTTCTTTTCTTCCGTACGCACGACCTCAACGAAGCCGTGGCTTTCCAATTCCTTCAGGTGATAATGCACTTTAGAGGGAGAAAGGGAGAGAAGGGTCGCGAGCTGCTTGCCTGTGTACTCCTCCTTGACCAGCATCGTGATGATCTGTAGGCGCAAGGAATCGCTGACAGCTTTTAATTGATCCAAAGTTTCCACAACTACGTATCGTTTCAAGTCGATCAACCTCGTTTCGCTGAACGTGAATGTTTTCTTATTTTTAGACGTTCAGTTTTATTTGAACGTATTGTAACAACAAAACGATCCGTTTCGCAAGATGGATTTGCGCTTATTTTTCGACAAATGCTACAATATTGAAAACGGTGAGAGGGTGCATTCCTGTGGCGATCTTGCAACATCCCGTCTTTCGCCGTTTGTATACGGCCCACATTGTACACATCATCGGAAATGAATTTACATTTATTGCGGTCGTTGGACTTTTACATGATTTAAGTGGATCGGGTCTTTCTTTTGCGGCAGGGACTGTGTTTCGCATGATCCCTTATGTATTTGCCAGCTTTTTTGCAGGGACGCTTGTGGAGAATTGGGATAAACGGCGGGTCATGATTGTCGTCAATCTGCTTCGCGGCATTCTCGTCAGTTTGTTTTTCTTCATCACATCTGCGACCTACTTATGGGTGGCTTTTTTGTTATTGATTCTGGTCAATATTTGCAGTGCTTTTTTCCAACCAGCCATGCAAGTCGCGATCGTACAATCCGTGGAGGAAAAGGATAGACTGGCTGCCAATTCCCTTTTGCAGGGGACGACTTCGTTTCTTATTATTGTTTGCCAGGGTGTGGCAGCAGTTCTGGTTTACTTGTTCTCTTACCGTTACAACTTTTTGCTTGATGCCGCCTGTTATTTGTTGTCGCTATTCATCTTGCTTCCGCTCCCGCATATCGCCAACTCTGTTACATCGAATGCGGCTGTACCTTTTATGGAAAGGCTAAAAGAGGGCTTCCGTTACATCGGCAAACATCGCGAAATTGGCAGTGTGATCAGCTATCAGATGGCGGAACGGGTATGTGGCGCCTATTACATTATGCTGATGTACTATGTTCTTACGGAACGGGGAGAGGGCTTGTATGTATTTGGACTCTTGGATATTCCGCTGGGCCTCGGAGGTGTGATCGCTGGGATTGCCGTGAACAAGCTGTCTGACAACCTGAGCGAAAAAGCAACGTGGCGTGTCCAAGGATGGGCACTCGTAGCGATGGGATGCTCGATTATCGCCGTGTTTCATACGAAACCACTACTTGGACTGGCAATCGCTATCCTCTTTGCATCAACGGCTCAGTTTAGCTCATCGATATTGTCTGTGACAAAGCTTCAGCGACTGTCTGATCCTGCTTATTTGGCTCGCGTTTTTTCCATTCGGGAAATGGCGACCATGGGAAGCTTTTCTGCGAGCTGCTTGATTCTCGGTTTCAGTGCGGAGCAGGCCGGGAGTGCTGCTGTCTCCGTGTGGCTTGGTTTCTTTGGGGTTGCAGCAGGACTCCTGTGGCTTTGGAGCCGTCGCAAGTTGCAAAGGATCGTAGACGTCAGGATAGATTCCTCTGCTTAATGGGAGCAGAGGTTCTTTTTTTATACAAAATGAAACTTTTAGATATAATAAATATAATTGTTGAAAAAGTATGAATCCAATTATACAATGAATGGAAAAAAGAGAAAAAGGAAGATGCAGCATGAAGGAATTATGGCGGCAGCGATCATTTCGCTGGTATTGGCTGGGGATGTTCTTGTCTAGTCTGGGGGATCAGTTTGGCTGGATGGGCTTGACATGGTTTGTCATGAATAAAACAGGCTCACCTGCTGCGATGGGGGGCGTCGTTCTTGCGTATATGCTCCCTGCTGTTTTTGCTGGTTTAGTAGCGGGAGTTTTGCTGGATCGGTTTGATCGACGCAAGCTCATCATGATGGACAATGTGGCGAGAGGAGTCATTTTTATAGCGTTGATCGTATTATTGCAGATCGATCAAGTTCCGCTATTTGTGATATACGTGCTGATTGTGATTGCAGGAATCCTTTCTCCGTTGAGCACAGCTGGGGCGCAGACTTTGTTGCCGAGAATCGTCTCGGACAAAAATCAATTGGTCAAAGCGAATGGCGTGATGGAAACGCAATGGCAAATTGTTTATATGTTTGGACCGGCACTCGCGGGTGTTTTAATCGGATTGATTGGGGAAGCTTATGTTCTGTTGATCGATGCGGCCAGCTTTTTTGTATGTGCTTTTTGCTTCTCCCGGCTGCCTCGAGAGCTTACGAAAAGTGCGAATCCTACAACGATTGCAAAAGGTCAAATGGGAGCGTTCTTTCGTTCTCTCTTGAGTGACATGCGGACAGGGTATCGCTACATATTTGGACGAAAGCAATTGATTATTTTGGTTTTCTTTACGTTTTTGTTTAACATGTCGTACGGCCCCATTGAAATTGCACTACCCCTGTATGCGAATCAGGATTTGGCAGGAGGATCTGTTGCGTTAGGAATGCTGTGGTCTTCTTTGGCAGTTGGGGCATTACTGGGCTCTCTCTTTTTCTCGACGGTTACGTGGAAACTTCCATTGGGTTCGACGCTAGCGGGGATTATCGTGGCGTGGGGATTGACCACATTGCCGATCGCATTATTCTCGAGGTTGGAGATCGCAATGGCTTCGATGGTTGTGGCAGGCTTTTGCTTCGCTCCTTATAACATCATGTATAGAAGCTATCTGCAAAAGCAGGTGCCCGATGCTCTCTTGGGGCGGGTATTGACCAGTGTTCGCACGATTACGGGGACAGGAATGCCCGCGGGAGCGGCTGTCTCTGGCTTCCTCATACCCTTCTTGGGCGTTCAAGGGATCATTGGAGCCGGAGCAGCCGTATGTATCATTTTCGGTCTCCTTGCATTCGGAGCATTGAAAAACTTGGAGGATTCCTCATCACTTCCGATTGAGGAGAGGTGAGATGAGGTGTTTTAGCCACTGAGGCAATAGGAAGTAAATGCGGGAGAGCGCATGCAAACGGAATGGCATGGCAACCTCTGGACGCTTTGCTTCCGCCGCTCGATAAATAGCCCTTGCCGTTTGTTCCGGTGTCAACAAATACCGACTCACTTTGCTGCGATAGCTACCCGTTTTGTCTGCCTTATCCAAAAAGGGTGTGTCGATCGGCCCAGGCATTGCACACGTCACAGCAATTCCAGTGCCTTGCAGTTCGTGGCGCAACCCTTCACTAAAGCGGATGACGGCTGCTTTGCTGGCTGCATATACAGCAGCTTTCGCTGTTGCGACCTGACCGGCAAGTGAGGCAACCGTGATAATACGACCTTGCTTTTGTTGAAGCATCATCGGCAAAAAGGCACGGGTCGTGTAGAGAACGCCGGAAATATTTGTTCGCAGTGTTTCTTCCAGCTCCTCTACGCGCATTTCAATCAGCGGTTCAAAGATGGCCATCCCGGCATTGTTGTAAAGAAAATCGCAACGTTCAAAACGGATATGTACCCATGCAGCGAACTGCCGAATGTCTTCGTTGCTGCTGACGTCTACCGGGTAATAATGGAGATGATTCGGATAAGCGTTTTGTAACAAAACGAGTTCCTCGTTGATGGCTTTGCGACTCGTGGCAATGACACAATCTCCTTTTTCCAGATGAAGTCGTGTCAAAGCTAGACCAAGGCCACCAGAAGCCCCGGTGATGACGACAATACGGGGAGTCGGCATGTCATCCACTTCTTTCTTGTGTAGAGTATTGATTTCCACTGTGAATGGCAAAGTATAAGCCCCCGAGTTGTTGTGAAGGCTAGCCTCTAGGGGGTGAATGCACATGCCAGCAGTAAAATGTTCTGTAGCAAACTGTGAGTACTGGGCGCAGGGCAACCTTTGCAGCGCCGAAGAGATCATGGTAGAGATTGACGCACATGCTACCGTAAACCTGAAAGAAGAATTCGCAGGTGAGTACGGTCAAAACACGCAGCATCAGGATCAGGCGAAGACATCTTCTGAGACCTGTTGTCTGACGTTCAAGCCGAAGACCTCCGAAAAGAAATAACGCTTCGGCGCAAAAAGGACGTATCCCTCAATGGTGATACGTCTTTTTGCTATTTGACCTATACGCTTGTCGTGGCCGGAAAAAGCTCGTTGACTTTTTGGGCAACCTCTTCCCAAGAAGTGACACGATGAACAAGCGGGGGAAGGGAAGCTTGATTGTACGGAGTGTCAAACAAGAACACAGGAATTTGCAGCGCTTCTGACAATTGCAAAGCGTTCTCCAAACGATCCTCCAAAAAAAGGTCCACGCCCCATTTGCGAGCAGCTGACAGTTTGTCGTGGCTCCCAATCAAATCCACTTCATGATGAGGGATATTGTAGCGAGCAAACCATTGCAAGGTCACATTGCGGTGACGATCCTCACGAGCACTTATATATACCAGCTTGTGGGAGGTAAACCAATCGCGCAAAACCTGATCGGCAATTCCGTGAACAGGCGCACCATCATAAAGGCGCTCCCCGTTTTGATCCAGCCACATTTCAAACTCTGCCTCCGTGATTTGATACACGTTGGCTAAATTGTACTCCACACAATCTTCATATCGTAAATCTCTTCCAAAGCTTTCATTCATCAACGGAACAATACTGCTAGGTGATGTGACTGTACCGTCAATATCAATGCCAATGGTTAGGATTTTGTCTGGTTTCATTCTCTCGCCTCCCGTTTAAATTGTACAACGTAGGCAGACAATAAGGCTACTTCCTTCACTTAATTAATCCTTTACCAAAAAAGGGGCTGAGCATGCTATGTTGGATCGACGCGAACGTAATGATGCGAAGCGGAAGGAAGATACCGGTTTTTCCGAGACGGTTGATCAGCACGACAGGGAGTTTGCAGCGAATACTTGGACACAGGCCGTCTTTGACGAAGAGGAAGAGCGGTCGAGGCGCAGGATTCACTATGACCCCCATTCCTTGACAGAGCGCTATACAGGCGAACTGGATGAGGAGAGAAACGACTTTTCGGAGCGTTTGGATGGCGTTGTCCTGACAAAAGAGGATCGTTCTCCGGTCGCCAAAGTCAGAGATGACGACATTGAGGCAGCGGCGGAAATCGCCGAGCCGTTTCCGACAAGTCGTGCTGCCAGTGAGATCGACACAGACGAGGACAGCCGGGAAAACGGGGCCACCGGTATTGGGATGACTGGCTTGGGCTTATCGATCCTGTCCCTGTTTCTCATGCCGTACTTGGTGGCACCAATTGGTATGGTGCTCGGCTACCTGGCGTATCGACGCAACTCGAAGACACTGGGTGCCTGGGCGATGATCGTAGGGGCTATTGCCATTTTGGGCGCATTAGTCATCTACCCGTACTATACGGCTCGCTAAAGCATCAAACCGCAAAACCTCTCCGGTTCATTCAGCCGGAGAGGTTTTTATGTTTTCACCACTGCTATTTATACAAGGAGGAGACGAAAGGCGTAATCGCTGCGATAACGGCGTCACAAAACACATCGGAACGACGAACACGATTATCCGTTAAGAGGGAATAGGCGCCGCCGCGATGATTACTGCCGACGGTTTCCCCCCATTCATCTATGATGGTACTGAGCTCAATTTGCTCCTGCTGGATTCGGTGAACGGCTTGATTCGGGATGGGAAACGCCAACCCCTTTCCAATAAATAGCTCACTTCCATTCCAGGCTGTGCAGATAGAAATCAAATACCACTGCTTTGTAAACTGCTCATCGTACATCAGTCCGCCTTCCAAGCCTAACCCAATGTCTGCTTCTGGGGTTTGACTACGTGCAGCTTTTGCTCGATTGATCGCTCCTGTAATCGTTTCTTCTTCACTCATCGGCTGAGCCGCTACGCCCGAGGGGACAGATATGCAGAAAGGTTCCGTTCCGGTTGCTTTTTGTACAGCGAGACGTTTTGCTTCATTTTTCGTTCCGAGTGCATAGCGAAAAATATGATAATCCAACGGTTTGTTCCACCTCTTTCCATCATCAATGCTAGTGGTAGTATACCACCTTTTGATTCGACCGCGATTCTCCAGGTTGTGATAAGATAATGCATAGAAAAGAGTCAGACCTAGCATACGAAAGAGAAAGAGGAGTGGACGATGAAATTTACAAAGCTGCATGGCTTGGGTAATGATTACGTTTACGTCAACTGTTTTGAGGAAGACTTGTCGGGTGTAGATTTACCCGAATTGGCAAGAAGGGTGAGCGATCGGAATTTTGGCATTGGGGGCGATGGACTGATCCTCATTATGCCATCTGAGCGAGCAGACTTTCGCATGCGGGTATTTAACAATGATGGCAGCGAAGCAAAAAATTGCGGAAACGGATTGCGTTGTGTGAGTAAGTACGTATACGATCACGGTTTGACTCAGCAAACAACGTTTACCGTGGAGACGTTGGGAGGGAACGTTACTCCTGTCGTATCGCTTGGAACAGACGGTAAGGTCGATCAAATAACGATAGATATGGGAGAGCCTCGTTTTGAGCGAGCAGCAATTCCGATGACAGGCATTCCAGAAGAGCAAGTGCGAGAAGAGGTAATCGAAGTTGGTGGAACTGCGTTTACGATGACTGCTGTTTCGATGGGTAATCCTCATGCTATCTTTTTCGTGGATGAAGTGAAGGAAGAAGATGTTCGTCACTACGGACCGATGATCGAGTATCATGAATGGTTTCCTGAACGAACCAACGTCGAATTTATCCAAATATTGAATCAGGAGGAAATTCTTTTCCGTGTATGGGAGAGGGGATCAGGTGTCACGCTTGCCTGTGGGACAGGAGCTTGCGCTGCTGCAGTAGCTTCCCACTTAAGTGGAAAGACCGGTAGAAAAGTCACTGTTCACCTGGCAGGAGGCGATCTCTTTATTGAATGGAAGGAAGCGGATAACCGCGTCTATATGACGGGGCCGGCTACTGAAGTTTTTTCTGGTAAGTATTTGGGGGAGATCCCATTTAAATAACAGAAACCAAAACCGTTCCGTCGAGATCGACAGGAGCGGTATTTTTTTACAAAAAATAGCGTGGTCACGGCGAATCCATCATGCCGTCACCACGCTATCGAATTCGAATAAGTGTCACGCGTTGTACACCTCATTTAGGTATGCGACATCTGTGCGATCATACTGAGGGGTATTTTTGCTCATCTTCGCCAGTTCCGCTTGCAGTCTTTTCAATTCTGCTTCCATCTTCTTGATTTCTTCTTGCATAGCTTGTGCTGTCATGGTGGTTCTCTCCTTGTTGTCGTTTTTTATCTAAATTTATTGACTATTCTAACGAAAGGCCAAAACAATGTAAATAGCCTATATCTGGATGTAAGCGCTTTATCCGTGAATACTCTGTGAACGGTTGTTCAGATTGTCTAATTTGGTCTTTTGAGAGCAACGCACTCGGGGAAAAATAAGGTCGAGAAGTGTAATACTTTGTATGTTCTTTACGAAAAGTCATGTTATGATGAAGCGTAGTATTCGGGCATCTTGCCCTTAGGAAGGTGTGTACTGGTGATTTACTTGGACAACAGTGCGACTACCCGGCCTCATCCTCAAGTGATTGAAACCGTTAGACGCGCGATGGAAAGCTACTATGGAAACCCGTCTTCTTTGCATCAAAAAGGTGTAGAGGCGGAAAATGTACTAAAGCAGGCGCGAAAGGTTGCCGCTCAGTATTTGGGCTGTAAAGAAAGTGAAGTTATTTTTACTTCAGGTGGCACGGAAAGCAATAATACGGCGATCAAGGGTATAGCCTTTCAATATCAAAACAGAGGGAAACATATTATTACGACGCAGGTAGAGCATCCGGCTGTTTACGATGTTTGCAAACAGTTGGAAGGTCTTGGGTTTACTGTGACGTATCTGCCGGTCGATCGTGAAGGCCGCGTATCGGTAGAAGCTGTTCAGAAAGCAATGCGTCCGGATACGATTCTCGTTTCGGTCATGCATGTGAACAACGAGCTAGGAACCATTCAACCGATCTTGGAAATCGGACAATGGTTGAAGCAATTCCCGAAAGTCTTGTTTCACGTCGATGCAGTCCAAGGAATTGGGAAAGTTCCTTTGCGCATCAAGGATTCTGGGATCGATCTGTTGAGCGTCTCTGCTCACAAGTTTTATGGCCCCAGAGGAGTCGGTATTTTGTATAAACGGGAAGGCTTGATCATTCACCCGTTGATGATGGGTGGAGGTCAAGAAGCCGGTGTTCGCTCAGGAACGGAAAACCTCCCAGCCATCGCTGGTATGGCAAAAGCAATCCGGATTCTAGAAGAACTGGGCAGCGTCGAGATGATCAGGCTGCAAACCTTGAATCAACAGCTTCGTGAAGGGATTGCAACAATTGAAGGCTGTATAGTGAATACTCCGGAAGCGAATACGGCTCCCCATATTATGAACTTGTCAGTACCAGGAGTAAAAGCGGAAGTCCTGTTGCATGCTTTGGAGGAAAAAGGCTTTCTGATATCCACCAAGTCCGCATGCTCATCCAAAGTCAATGAGCCGAGCAGAGTTCTGACTGCGATCGGCATCGAGCGGGATTGCGCGTTATCGTCTCTGCGGGTCAGTCTGGGCCGGGAAAATACAGCGGAGGATATTCAGCAGTTTGTGAAGGCGTTAGAGGAATGCGTCAGTGTGCTTCGTACTTATATAAAACAACAACCTGCCCCCGCTCATAGAAAATAGTGTGGACAACTAAAAGGAGATAAACATGAACTACGATGTTATTTTAATTCGTTATGGTGAGTTGGCGCTTAAAGGGAAAAACCGCGATCAATTCGAAGAGACACTTGTAAAAAGTGTGAGAAACGTATTGCGCTCGTTTTTTAAAGTAAAAGTTCGACGCAATTACGGTCGGATGTATGTGGAGCTGCACGGTGAGGACGCTTATGCGGTTATGGAGCGTTTGAAGCGCGTTTTTGGTATTTCTTCGTTTAGTCCGACGATCCAGGTAGATCCTGATATTGAAACGATCAAGGAAAAAGCGCTGGAGTTGGTTCGTCAATTGAATCCACAGCCACGTACGTTCCGGGTGGTTTCCCGTCGCGCGGATAAGCGTTATCCGATTCCTTCTATGGAAGTTAACCGAATGGTGGCAACGCATATCTTGCGCGCACTGCCAGCGATTAGTGTAGACTTGCACGAGCCAGATACCATCGTGAATGTAGAAATTCGCACGGAGGGTACTTACATTAGCTGTGAAACCATTCAGGGACTAGGTGGCTTGCCAGTTGGGGTGAGCGGAAAAGTACTGCTGCTTCTATCTGGGGGTATCGACAGTCCTGTAGCTGGCTGGATGATGTTAAAGCGTGGTGTGACGCTTGAAGCGATCCATTTCCACAGCTATCCGTTTACGAGCGAGCGCGCTTTGCAAAAAGTACGTGACTTGGCTCATAAGCTGACGAAATGGGGAGGAACTGTCCGTCTCCATGTCGTACCGTTTACAGAAATTCAGACCGCAATTCGTGAAAAATGTCCAGAAGACTATTTGATCACCATCATGCGTCGCTTCATGATGCGCATTTCGGAGCGTGTTGCGGAAAATACCAATGCCAAGGCACTCGCAACAGGGGAAAGCCTCGGTCAAGTCGCGTCGCAAACCTTGGAAAGCATGGACACGATAAACAAGGTGATTTCGATTCCAATCCTGCGACCGCTCGTCGCCATGGACAAGGTAGACATTGTGGATATTTCTCGCCAAATCGATACGTACGAGCTGTCTATTTTGCCGTATGAAGACTGCTGCACAGTGTTT